>NZ_JBTZSU010000015.1:0-93092 GCF_054890965.1 Arthrobacter sp. C152 | reverse complement strand
CCGGAACAACTTTCTCCCACCACGGCGCGACAGCGACCCTGAACCGCTAGCCGGTCCGCGGTGTGGTGTGCCGACGAGCTACGGTAATTCCAGCCGCATCAGCACGCGGGGAAAACCGTTCAGCACGGACCCGGTGTCCGCGGCCTTGGTGAAGCCGGCGTCCTCGAAGAGCTTGCGGGTGCCCACGTAGGCCATGGTGAGATCCACCTTGCTGCCGCCGTTGTCCACGGGATAGCCCTCGATGGCCGGCGCGCCCTGGGAGCGGGCGAAGTCAACGGCGCCGGCAAGCAGGTGGTGCGAGATGCCCTGGCCGCGGTGCCCGGGACGGACGCGCAAGCACCAGACTGACCACACGTCCTGCCCGTCCACGTGCGGGATCCTGCGGTTCCGCGCGAAGCTGGTGTCCGCGCGCGGGTGGACCGCTGCCCACCCAACTACCTCGCCGCCGTCGTACGCCAAAACGCCGGGCGGTGGATCCTGGGCCACAAGCTGCCGCACCAGTTCCCCGCGTTCCGTCCCGCGCAGGGACACGTTCTGGCTGGAAGGGATCCGGTAGCTCAGGCACCAGCAGACGGTGGCGTCGGGCCGCTTTGGCCCCACCATCGTTGCGACGTCGTCGAAACTGGTTGCCGGGTGCACCTCGATGGCCATGCTGCCCTCCTACTCACGGGAATCCGGCCGATGCTCCACCGGCGCCCCGGTTCAGGTGAACCGGGGCGCCGGGGTGCAGGCAGGAGGGTCCTAGATTCCCAGGGCTTCCTTGAGGCGGGCGACGTGGCCGTCGGCCTGGACCTGGTACTGGGCCAGGGTGACGTTTCCTTCGGGGTCCACCACAACCGTGGAGCGGACGATCCCTTCGTGGATTTCGCCGTGGACGAGCTTTTCGCCCCAAGCGCCGTAGGCCAGGGCCACGGAGTGGTCCGGGTCGGAGAGCAGCGGGAAGGTCAGGGAGAAGTCCCCGGTGAAGCCGGAAAGGGCCTCGGGGGCGTCGGGGGAGATGCCCACGACTTCGTAGCCCTTGCCCTGCAGCGATGCGAGGCTGTCGCGGAAGTCGCAGGCCTCGGTGGTGCAGCCGGGAGTGGCGGCCTTCGGGTAGAAGTACACGATGACGTTCTTGCCGCGGAAATCGGCCAAGGAGGTTTCCCGGCCCTGGGCGTCCCGGAGGGTGAACTCAGGAGCCGGGGTGCCGGGCTGGAGTTTGGTGGTCAGGGTGGGGCTCATGGCGTTCCTTTGAAAGACTCGGTCAGTGATGGCCAAACATCTAGTGAAGCGGGTTGCCGCTTAGACATACAACTCGGCCGTCATATGCAGTATTCCGCCGGTCCCCGAACGGCCGCGTGCGGGCCGGGCACAAACTGGTAGCCGCCGCCGCGCACGGTGGCCACCGCGTGGCGGGCGTTCCCCAGCTTGCGCCGGATCCTGCCGACGTACACGTCGATGGCCCGGGCCGTTGCGCCGGGGAAGTCCAGCGACTCCAGGAACTGCTGCAGTTCCTCGCGGGCCACGGTGCGGGACAGGTGGGTCACCAGGTAGCGGAGCACCTTGTATTCGACCCCGGTGAGGGGCACCGGCTGGCCGTCGAGCAGGACCATCTCGGCGGCCAGGTCCACGGCCATGGTGCTGACGGGGCCAGCCGACGGCGGCAGGTGGGGGCCGCTGTCGGACTGGGTTTCGCCGTGGTCCTCCGCGGCGCCGGGAACCGGAGAGGAGTCAGCTGCGGTTTCCGGCGTACCCGCGGAGGCCACGGACGTGGGGGCTCCGGCGGCAGGCCAGTGGACTTCCGCCTCCGGAGCAGTCTGCAGGGCCCTGGCGAGGACCATTTGGGCAGCGTGGCGCAGGATCTCGGGGCTGGTTCCTTCGGCCGGGACCACCCACAGGGCCAGTCCCCGCGCGGCTGCGCGCTTGGCAGGAACCGGACCGCGGTACGCCCCCCTGGGATGGTGGGCTTCCACTGCCATGGCGCGTCCTAGACGCCGCCGCGGCGGATCAGCCTGCCCGTGGGGGTCTGGCCGTCCACCACGGCGCCGCGCAGGAAGGTCTTGCGGACCACGCCCGCGAGGGTCTTGCCGTCATACGGGGTGATGGGGTTCTTGTGCTTGAGCTTGGAGACGTCCACCACGAAGGCCTCGTCCGGGGCGAAGACGGCGAAGTCGGCGTCGTAGCCCAGCGCCAGCTGGCCCTTGTTGGTGAGGCGGGCCAGGTTGGCCGGCTTTTCCGCCATCCAGGACACCACCTGCTCGAGCGGGATGCCGCGCTGCCGCGCCTCGCTCCAGATCAGGGACAGGCCAAGCTGCAGCGAGGAGACGCCACCCCAGGCGACGGCGAAGTCGCCGTTCTCGAGGTCCTTCAGGTCCAGGGTGGAGGGGGAGTGGTCGGAGACGATGCAGTCGATGGTGCCGTCCAGCAGGCCCTGCCACAGCAGTTCCCGGTTGGAGGCCTCGCGGATGGGCGGGCAGCACTTGTAGGCTGTGGCGCCGTCCGGGATTTCCTCCGCCATCAGCGTCAGGTAGTGCGGGCACGTTTCCACGGTGAGCTTAACGCCGTCGCGCTTTGCGGAGGCGATCATGGGCAGTGCGTCCGACGACGACAGGTGCAGGATGTGCGCACGCGCGCCGGTCCAGCGGGCCCGTTCGATGACCTCCGCGATGGCCTTGTTCTCGGCGCCGCGGGGGCGGGAGGCCAGGAACGTGGAGTAGTGGTCGCCGCCGGGGTGCGGGGCGCGGTCGATGGCGTGCGAGTCCTCGGCGTGGACGATCATGAGCGAGTCGAAGGACTTCAGCTCGGCCATGTCCTCTTCCATCTCGTCCGCGTCCAGGTGCGGGAACTCATCCACGCCGGAGTGCAGCAGGAAGCACTTGAAACCGAAGACGCCCTCGTCGTGCAGGGGGCGGAGGTCGGCCTTGTTGCCGGGGATGGCGCCGCCCCAGAACCCGACGTCGATGAACGCCTGGTCCTCGGCCACCTCGCGCTTGAGCTTGAGGTTTTCCACGGTGGTGGTGGGCGGGACGGAGTTCAGCGGCATATCGATGATGGTGGTGACGCCGCCGGCTGCCGCGGCGCGGGTGGCGGAGGCGAAGCCTTCCCACTCGGTGCGGCCCGGTTCGTTGACATGGACATGGGTGTCCACCAGGCCGGGAAGCAGGGTCTCGTCGTCGGCGAGTTCGATGACTTCGGCGCCGGCCAGGCCGTTGCCCAGCGGCTCGATGGCGACGATCCTGCCGTTGCGGACACCCACCTCGCGCGGGGCGATGCCGGCGGTGGTCAGGATGCGCTGGCCCCGGATGACCAGGTCAAAACGTTCTTCAGACACGGAGGTCCTCCTTGGTACTTGCAGGACTGGAAGGCCTTCCGGCCGCCAGCCGTTCGCTGATCTGGGTGCCCAGCTGCTGCAGAAGCTGTCCAGCCTCTGATATGCACCTGTTTACATCGCTTTCGAGTTCGGTCAAAGCGTAAACGGCTTCGAATCCTGCGGCCGCCGCCTGGCTTCGTTCCAGGGTGGTGCGGCCGCACACGGCGATGACGGGAACGCCCTGGCCCGCGGCGGCCCGGGCGACGCCCATGGGCGTCTTGCCGAGCAGGCTTTGCTCGTCCAGGCTGCCTTCGCCGGTAACCACCAGGTCCGCGCCGGCAAGGCGTTCGGCCAGCCCGGTGAATTCGAGGACGACGTCGATGCCCGGCCGCCGAGTTGCGGCCAGGACGGCGATGGCGGCGTAGCCCACGCCGCCGGCTGCTCCGGCTCCGGGAGCCTCGGCGGCCTTGACGGCGCGGAATCCGATTTCCCTGGCCAGGACTTCGACAAACCTGGCCAGGGCGGCGTCGAGCATGCCGACGTCTTGTGGTGTGGCACCCTTTTGCGGGCCGAAAACCGCCGCGGCGCCCTGGGCGCCCAGCAGGGGGTTGTCGACGTCGGATGCCAGCACGAAGCGTGTATCCACGAGGCGGGGTTCGAAGTGGGTGAAATCGATGCTGTGCAGGTTGGCCAGCGCAGCCCCGCCGGGTGGAAGTTCGTTGTTCCTGCTGTCCAGGAACCTGGCGCCAAGTCCCTGCAGGAGCCCCGCGCCGCCGTCGGTATTGGCACTGCCCCCGACGCCGAGCACGATCCGCCGGCAGCCGGCGTCGAGCGCTGCCCGGATGAGCTGGCCGGTGCCCAGGCTGGTGGCCGTGGTGGCTGCGGCGCGGTCCGGCCGGCCGCCCTGTACCCGGGGGACCAGCGCCAGCCCGGACGCCGTGGCCATCTCGATGACGGCTTCGTGCCCCCGGACGGCGAAGTCGGCGTCGACCGGCTCGCCGGTGGGGCCGGTGACCGTTGCCGTGCGGCGGGTGAAGCCGGAGCCGACGGCGGCGTCGAGGGTGCCCTCGCCGCCGTCGGCCACCGGAATCCGGACGACGTCCAGGTTGCTGCCCGCCGCGCGCTGCAGGCCCCGCTCAAGATGGGCGCACACCTCCGGGGCGGACAGCGATCCCTTGAACTTGTCCGGGGCAATCACGATCCGCATGGTTAGCCCTGCAGTGCCAGGATGGCGGTGGGGGCGTCGGCTGCGGTTTCGGCGAGTTCCTCGAACTCGTTCACGGCGTTGATTTCCACGCCCATGGAGATGTTGGTGACCTTTTCCAGGATCACTTCCACCACCACGGGAACCTGGAACTCGCCCATCAGGGCCTTGGCCTTGTCGAACGCGGCGGCCAGGTCGTTGGGGTCCTCGACGCGGACGGCCTTGCAGCCCAGGCCTTCGGCCACCTTGAGGTGGTCCACGCCGTAGCCGCGGGTGTCCTCGGACAGGTGCGCGCTGTTGATGTTTTCGAACGCCAGGGACACGTTCTGTTCCATGTTGAATCCGCGCTGGGACTGGCGGATCAGGCCCAGGTAGGAGTTGTTCACCACCACGTGGATGTACGGCAGGTTGAACTGCGCGCCCACGGCCAGTTCCTCGATCATGAACTGGAAGTCGTAGTCGCCGGAGAGGGCCACCACGGTCTGGTCCGGGTTGGAGCGGGCGACGCCGAGGGCGGCCGGGGCGGTCCAGCCCAGCGGGCCTGCCTGGCCGGCGTTGATCCACTTGCGCGGGCCGAACACGTGCAGCATCTGCGCGCCGGCAATCTGCGACAGGCCGATGGTGGACACGTAGGTGGTGTCGCGGCCGAAGGACTTGTTCATCTCCTCGTACACGCGCTGCGGCTTGATGGGGATGTTCTCGAAGTGGGTCTTGCGGTGCAGGGAGGCCTTGCGGTCCTGGCACTCGGCAACCCAGGCGCTGTAGTCCGGCAGGGACCCGGCAGCAGCCCGCTCCTTGGCGAGCTCAACCAGCCCGGCCAGCGCTGCGCCGGCGTCGGACGCGATGCCCAGGTCCGGGGAGAACACGCGGCCGATCTGCGTGGGCTCGATGTCGATGTGCACGAACTTGCGGCCGGCGGTGTAGGTTTCCAGGCCGCCGGTGTGGCGGTTGGCCCAGCGGTTGCCGATGCCGATCACGAAGTCGCTCTGCAGGTAGTTCTCGTTGCCGTAGCGGTGGGAGGTCTGCAGGCCCACCATGCCGGCCATGAGCTGGTGGTCGTCCGGGATGGTGCCCCAGCCCATCAGGGTGGGGATGACCGGCACGTTCAGGGTCTCGGCCAGTTCCACCAGCTGGGCGGAGGCGCCGGCGTTGATGATGCCGCCGCCGGCCACGATCAGCGGGTGCTTGGCGGCCAGGAGCATGTCCAGGGCCTTGTCCAGCTGCTTGCGGGAGGCCTTGGGCTTCTCGACCGGCAGGGGCTCGTAGGCGTCGATATCGAATTCGATTTCCGCCATCTGCACGTCGATGGGCAGGTCCAGCAGCACGGGGCCGGGGCGGCCGGAGCGCATCACCTGGAAGGCCTTCTGGAAGGCGCCGGGAACCTGGCCGGGCTCCAGGATAGTCATGGCGAACTTGGTGACGGGCTTGGCGATGGACTCGATGTCCACGGCCTGGAAGTCTTCCTTGTGCAGCTTGGCCACCGGCGCCTGGCCGGTGATGCAGAGCATGGGGATCGAGTCTGCCCAGGCGGCGTAGAGGCCGGTGATCATGTCGGTGCCGGCGGGACCGGAGGTGCCGATGCAGATGCCGATGTTGCCGTCCTTGGCGCGGGAGTAGCCGTCGGCCATGTGGCTGGCGCCTTCAACGTGGCGGGCCAGCGTGTGCCGGATGCCGCCGTGGGCGCGCATGGCGGAGTAGAAGGGGTTGATGGCCGCGCCTGGCAGGCCGAACGCCTCGGTGGCGCCTTCCTTTTCCAGGATGGCCACCGCTGCATCAACGGTACGCATCTTGCTCATGGGGTGCTCCTTGAAAGCTTGTGGTTCGGCCCGGTGGTTGAGCCTGTCGAAACCTGTTTTTGGGTGTGCTGAAGGAAGGCCCCTTGGATCAGGGCTTTCGAAGTTTGTTGGTTGAGCTTGTCGAAACCTGGATTTCGACAAGCTCAATCACCGGTACTGGCTGTGCGCTACTTCCTGCCGCTGAGCTGCAGGACCTGCTTGAAGAGTCCGGAGTGGTCCAGTGCGCCGTCGCCCTGGTTGACGGTGGCGGCGACGAGCTGGGCGACGACGGCGCCGAGCGGGATGGCGACGTTGGCTTCGCGGGCGGCGGAGGTGACGATGCCCAAGTCCTTGTGGTGCAGGGCGAGGCGGAAGCCGGGGTCGAAGTTGCGGTCCAGCATCTTCTGGCCCTTCTGGTCGAGGACCTTGGAGCCGGCCAGGCCGCCGCCGAGGACCTTGAGGGCGGCGTCGGTGTCCACCCCGTAAGCCTCGAGGAAGGCGATGGCCTCGCCGAGGACCTCGATGTTGACGGCGACGATCAGCTGGTTGGCTGCCTTGACGGTCTGGCCGGAGCCGGAGGGGCCGACGTGGACGATGGTCTTGCCGACGGCGTTCAGGACGTCCTGGGCGTCGTCGAAGTCTGCCTTGTCGCCGCCGACCATGATGGACAGGACGGCGTCGATGGCGCCCTGTTCGCCGCCGGAGACCGGGGCGTCGAGCGGGCGGATGCCGGCGGCCTTGGCTTCTTCTGCCAGGCGGACCGCGACGTCGGGGCGGATGCTGGAGGCGTCGATCCACAGGGTGCCCTGCTTGGCGTTGGCGAAGACGCCGTCCTTGCCGCTGACTACGGCCTCAACGTCGGGGGAGTCCGGCACCATGGTGATGACGACGTCGGCGTCCTTGACGGCGTCCGCGATGCTGGAGGCGCCCTTGCCGCCTTCGGAGACGAGCTTGTCGATCTTGTCCTGGCTGCGGTTGAAGCCGGTGACGGTGTGGCCGGCCTTGACCAGGTTGATGGCCATGGGCAGGCCCATGATTCCGAGGCCGATGACTGCAACGTTGCTCATGATGGTTCTTCTTTCTGAAGTCTTTGGTGGTTACTTGGCGACGCGTTCGCGGATGGCCCAGCTGAAGGCCGTCTCCTGCGGTTCCTTGTATTCGAGGCCGATGTAGCCCTCGTAGCCGAGTTCGCGGCTGCGGGCGATCCATTCGCCGAGCGGGAGGGTGCCGGTGCCGGGGGCGCCGCGGCCGGGGTTGTCGGCGATCTGGATGTGGCCGAAGTCCTTGGCGTGGTTTTCGATGACGGCTGCGACGTCGTCGCCGTTGACTGCCAGGTGGTAGAAGTCGGCGAGGAGCTTGATGTTGCCGACGCCGGCCTCCTCCTTGACGCGGGCGATGACCTTGAGTGCGTCGTCGGCGGTCAGGAGCGGGTACTTGGGTGCGCCGCTGACGGGTTCGAGGAGGACGGTGCCGCCGATGCGGGCGACGCCCTCGGCAGCCGCCGCCAGGTTCCTGGCAGCCAGTTCGTCCTGTTGTTCGGGGGTGGAATCGTCCTGCCGGTTGCCGTAGAGGGCGTTGAAGGCCTTGCAGCCCAGGCGCTCGCCGATGCCGGCCACAACGTCGATGTTGTCCTTGAACTCGGCCTCGCGCCCCGTCCAGGAGACCAGGCCGCGATCGCCGCCGGGCATGTTGCCGGCGTTGAAGTTCAGGCCGGTGAGCTGGACGCCGGCGTCCTTGATGGCGTTCTCGAACCTGGTGACTTCGCTGTCTGCGGGGACGGAGGTTTCGAAGGGCCACCAGAACTCGACGGCATCGAAGCCTGCCGCCTTGGCTGCGGCGGGGCGCTCGAGCAGGGGCAGCTCCGTGAGGAGGATGGAGCAGTTCACTGTGTACGTCATCGTAGGTCCTTCCGAGGGAGGGGCTTTGATCTATCTTCCCTTGCTTCCGGGATCTCGACCGTTTCCGCTTTGTGGAATTTAGATTCTGCTTTATGAAAAGTGTAGGGAATGTGGTGCTGGGGAGTCAAGGGGAGGGCGGGGCGGTGCAACAGTAGGTGTCAGGCTGTACCGGCGTTGGGTTAAAGGACAAGGGGTCCCGTGCGCTTCTGCGCACGGGACCCATTGCGGTTTTGATCGCTCACCCGCCTGCTGGGGCTACCACATTGCGTTGCTGAGGGGTGTGACCGAGAGGCTTTCGAGTCTGGCGGTTCCGCCTTCTGCGAAGACCGAAAGGGCGCTGGCACCTGCTGCCGGGAACACCTCGTCAGTCAGTGTCGCCAGGCCGTCCTGTGCAAAAACTTCGACCGAAGCCCGGTCAACGTAGAGCCGGAGGTGAAGCCTGCCATTGATGAGTTGCACGGGGACGTCGTCCACGGACGGGAAGGCAGGGTGGAACCCGGTGGTTCCGGAGTTGGTCCTGTCGATGAAGGCCCGGGCGGCGGGCACGGAGTAGCCCACCCGGGTGGCCTGGGTTCCGCTGCCCAGGACGTTGAGCCCAAAGGATGAGGCGGTGCCAGGGGAGAACTCGGCATCTATCTGGACCACATCGCCGGACACTGGGAGGCTCGTTGTGCCCGGCCGGATGTCCTGGGCCTGCGCCGTGGAGTAGGCGGCCGCCGAATTCTTCAGGGCGTCGGCCTGGGCTACAACTTTTTGCCGCAGCCGCGGCCCCTGGCCGGTCTGTGTAAGAGTTACCTCCCGGGGGAGTGCCATGGTGCCGCGCCAGGTGGTGGTGGGAGTTGACTGCCCGTAGTCCCAGTTGTTCATCCAGCCCAGCATGATCCGCTTGCCGTCCGGCACATTGCCGAAGGAGACGGCGGCGTAGTAGTCCCTGCCCCAGTCCAGCCAGTCGTACTGTTCAAGCCTGCTGGTGTCCGAGGCAATAAATTCATCGGCCAGTATGTGCCCCCAACCGCCGCGATTGTTGTCCACGACCCGTAGGGTGGCCTGGCTGCCTTTGAATTCACTGACATCCCAGGATTTCCAGTCCAGGTGCTCGGAATCGGAGCCTGTCACCGTCCCTACTATCTGGCCGTTCACCACCAGGTTGACGGTGGTTTCGCTGCTTCGTGGCTTGGCAGGTTCGGAGCCGATAACCATGTTGTCCAATGTGAGGTGACCCCATGGTCCCGTGGCGTTATCCACGACCCGGATCCTGGCGGCCTGGCCAAAGAACTGCGACACGTCCCAGTTTTTCCAGTTCAGGTCCCCGGAATCGCTGCCCGTGGCGCTGCGCACCGGGACACCGCCAACCAGGAGTTCCACCTGGAGTTGGCCATCGCTGCGGTTGCCGCCTCCCAGCAGGAACCCGATGTTGGTGTTGGTGAGGTAGAACTCCGGCGAGGTGATGGTGCCGGTGTTGTCATCTGCCTTCGGGCCGCCTTCAAACGTGTTGATTCTCTTGCCGATGGCGAATTCGCCGCCCGTGCCGGACGGATTGCGGGAAGCCTCGAAATCTCCCGTGAGCTGCCAGCCGGCGTCGGTAAGGGTGCCGGGATAATCAAAGCCGTCAAACAGCAGATAGCCGGGCGGGGGCTGGTTGCCCGCCTGTTCGCCGGGCAGCCGGGGATGGTTTCCACCACCGGCCAGGAAATTGATGTAGTCCCGGCTGATACTGAACGGCGCGGACTCCAACGTACCCACAGGCTGGTCGCCGCCCCGGAACCCGTTTACGAACCCCGCGCCGATGGCACCCGACACCGTCTGCTGACCCGGCAGCGTTCCGGAGGCAGGTTCCGTTCCCCAAGGCCCGGACGGGTTGGCCGGATCGTTCTGAACGGTCCAGCCGTCGTAGCTGCCGCTATTAAAGCCGGCAAGAGACGTGCCCGGGGGCGGCACATCCACCGGGTCGGTGGATTCGGAGCTGAACGTTGTCCCGTTGAACGAGCCGACAAAGTACTGGCCGCCGCTGCCGCCGGCCACGGCGCCAGGATTGATGTTCACCACCAGCACCCACTTGATGTTGCCGGGGTCTCCGTCAACGGCCAGCGGGTACAGGTCGGGGCATTCCCACTGCCCGCCCGTGGCGTTGGCCGGTTGGAAGTCGTCCAGGTAGTCCCAGGTCTTCAGGTCCGCGCTTTTGTAGAACAGCACCCGGTGCTCATTGGCCTCCACCGCCGCCATCACCCAGTAGGAACCGGCCGGCCCCTCGTACCGGAACACCTTGGGGTCCCGGAAGTCGCTGGTGTTCCGGTTCAGGACCGGGTTGCCGGAGTACTTGGTCCAGGTCTGTCCGTCGTCGAGACTGTAGGCGAGCGATTGCGCCTGTTTTCCGGCCAGTGTGGGGTGGGCACCGGTGAAGTTGCTGGTGTACATCGCCACCAGCGGTGGATTCTGCAGGCTGCCAAACCCGCTGGTGTTTTGGGCGTCCACCACAACGGAGCCGGAGAAGATGTCTTCAATGGCCTGGCCGGATGCGTTGAAGGTCTGCGGAATCGCCAGCGGCTGCTCCTGCCAGTGGAGCAGGTCGGTGGAGGTGGCATGCCCCCAGCTCATGTTTCCCCACGTGGTTCCCAGGGGGTTGTACTGGTAGTACATGTGGTACACGCCTTTGTAGTACACCAGCCCATTGGGGTCGTTCATCCAGTTTTGCCGCGGGGTGTAATGCAGGTACGGCCGGTATTGCTGGGCGGCGGGGTCCGGGTCGGTGGCCCTGGCCGGGATGGGCGCCAGGGCGAGCGCCGACGCGGCCAGCACTGCCGCCGCCGCCATCACCCGACCCGGCCTCATGCGACTGATCATCGTTGATTCCTGTCTCTGGTGCCTCCGGTCGGGCTGGATCAGGGTGTGGGCCGGAACGAATACGAGCCCGTGTAGGACACGAATTCGGCGGCTGTGCCGCTGTCCAGCACCTTGGTGCCGGTGGTGGAACCATCCAGAATGACGGTCTTTGCGGCCACGGATGCGATGGTGTTGTTCGCCGCGATGTAGTTGTTGGAGCCGGCTGCCACCAGGATGATGGTGGGCGCCTGCCCGGCGGGACTCACCGATGCCGCAGGTACGTCGAAGGAGAAGTGGTTTCCGGTGACCGTATTGCCGCTGCCTGCCAGGTGGACAAGCCCGAAGAGGTCATCCAGCCCGTTGTTGTAGGGCTTCAGCGGGTCAAACGGTTCAATCTGGCGCAGGAAGTGGTTGGCGCCCAGCAGGTTCTCGGTGCAGCTGCCCTCAAAGTTGACCATGCCCGGATAGAAGGCGTGGAACCTGTTGGCGGTAATGGATGAGCGCGTGCAGTTTTTAAAGTGCACACTGCTCTTTCCCCGGGGGAAGACATTGTTGCTGCCGACCAGCAGTCCCATGTGCCCTTCTGCGAAGATGGAGAAGCCCACGTACCCCGCGCCAATCAGGTTGTCCGTTACCTTGGAGGCCTGGCCGGAACCCGTCAATTCCACGCAGCTGCCACACTCGGCAAGGAAGTTGCCGCTTACGCTCAGGGCGTCGGCGTCCCGCACCACCAGTCCATGCTCCAGGTAGACCATTCCCATGCCCTCGACCCGGCAGGAATCATTCGCAGAGTCGAACCGGATCCCGGTCTTTCCGTTGACGTAGGAGTTCTGGTTGGAGCCGAACGAGACGCCGTCCAGGCAGAAATTCTGAAACACGACGGAACTCAGCCGGGGGTCGCCCGTGCGGAAGACGCGGAACGCCTCGGCGTTACCGTCTGTATTTTCGACCCGGACTCGGCTGCCACCGGGATTGATCTCGTACCAGCTGGAGGTGTTGCCGGCGTTGTAGCGGATGCTGCTGGAGGTGAACCCATGGCCGGACCCCCGGACGGTCAGGAAACTGATGTCCACATTGACGCGGGTCTTGAGCGAATAGTCGCCTGGCGGAATATAGACGACGGCGCCTGGCTTGGAGGCCTGGTTGGTCTGCTGGGACTTCACATCGGCAATGATGCTGTTGATGATGAGCCCGATGTCGTTGTAGGGAGTGGCTGAAGGGTTTCCTGGGACGGGCCAGGTGGTGACGTCGTAAACAGTGGTCAAGGCTGATGCTCCTACCTCGTTGTGGGAATGCGTAGCTGATCGGTGAAACGGGCCGAGGGCCGGTTAAAGAACACCAATGAGGTGCCGGTGGCCCGAAGCCTGGGGAACCTCCCTTTCCAGGGGCGGCTGCTGGCCATTCTCAACGTGGCCACTTGCTGCGCCGGCAGTATTGGCTGCGCAGAGCGTGGCGGTGAGGGCTGCCAGTGAGGCCGCTCCTGCCCGAAGGACTGCCCTGCGGTCTGGTTGGTACGTGTGGGCTTGCACGGAAACTCCTTTGTTTGAGGCCGCAGGAAGGCCCGGACCTGTGGAAGGCCTGGTGCGGAAGCGTCAATCGAGGGCTGAAGTGCCAAACATGCCAAAACGATTTATCGTGTGGCTGCGCATCACGTTAGGGCGTTTGGGCCCAACGCGTCAATAGTCGGAATTCGCATCCGAGTGACGCTTGACACTCCGAGCGGCCAGGGCCTATCTTGTTGCCAAGTCGTTTTGGCAAAACGATTTTTCACCCCGGATCATTCTCACCCTTCCGTTCGAGAGAAAGTGAGTCGACAGCGATGTCCACTCGTAAAATCATCAACCGGCTCGCCATCGGCGGCATCTGCACCGCCGTCGCGTTGACCGCCTCAGCATGCGGCGCAGGGGGCCCGGCCGCCACGTCGGGAAGCGCCGGCACCAGCACCGTCAACGTCCTGGTCGAAGCCGGCGGCCACGCCGAGCTCACCGGTGTAGCCGAACAGTGCAAGAAAGACACCGGCGTCGACGTCAACTTTGTCGAACTGCCCTACGACGGCATGTTCAACCGGCTCTCCAGCGAATTCTCCTCCGGCAACGTCTCCTTCGACGTGGCCGCCCTGGACTCCGTCTGGCTGCCCAGCTTCAAGGACGCCGTCCAGCCCATCGACGAGCTCTTCACCGATGAGGCCAAAAAGGACATCTTCCCGGCCCTGGTCAAGGAAGCCAACGTTGACGGCCACTTCATCGGCATGCCCGCGTGGACCAACGCCGAAATCATCCTCTACCGCAAGGACCTCTTCGAGGACGCCAAGAACAAGGCCGACTTCCAGGCCAAGTACGGCTACGCGCTCGCAGCGCCCACCACGTGGAAGCAGTACCAGGACATTTCAGAGTTCTTCACCAAGGACGGCATGTACGGCACGGACGTCAAGGGCGGCGTGGAAACGGAATGGCTGGCCCACGTCCTGCAGGCAGGCTCGCCCATGGTCCTGGATGCCAAGAACAACGCGGTCATCGACAACGCCGCCCACAAGGAAGCCCTGGACTTCTACACCAGCCTGGTCAAGGACGCCCCGTCCGGTGCCGCGCAGGTGGACTGGGCCGCCGCACAGAACCTCTTCAACCAGGGCAAGACGGCGATGACCCGCTTCTGGGCCCACGCCTACCGCCAGATTCCCAAGGACTCCGCCGTGGCAGGCAAGGTCGGAGCGGCCCCGATGATCGCCGGCTCCGCCGGCGTCGGCGGCGTCCCCGGGCCTTGGTACCTCACCGTCCCCAAGGCCACCAAGAACGCCGAGGCCGCCAAGAAGTTCGTCAAGTGCGCCTACGACTACAACGACAAGGGCATCGAATCCAGCCTGGGCCTGGCCGCCCGCATCTCGGCCTTCCAGAAGTACCAGGACCAGCCCGGCTACGAGAGCTTCAAGCCGCTGATCGAAACCCTCAACGGCAAGGCCACCGCCACCCGCCCGGCCACCGAAAAGTGGCAGCAGATCGTGGACACCGTCCTGGTGCCCATGCTGCAGAAGGCCGTGGCCGGCGGTGACTCCGCCACCCTCCTCGCTGACGCCAAGAAGCAGATCGAGGCCCTCCTCAAGTAAGACCACCGCGGCCGGCACCTGCCGATGCGGCACCGCAAGCGCGGTGCCGGCCGCGGCCCCAACCAGCGGAAGAGAAAACCGTGCGTATCTCCGATCGCCGCTTCGCATTGTTCCTGATGACACCAGCGGCGCTGTTCCTGGCAGTGTTTGTGGCCTTCCCGCTGTTCCGCCTGGTGGCGGACAGCTTCTTCAAGATTTCGCCGATCGCCGGCGGACCCCGCGACTTCGTGGGCCTGGACAACTACTTCCGGGCCTTCGCCTCCGAAGCCTTCACCGGCGCCGGCTGGCGGACCCTCGCCTACACCCTCGTGGTGGTGACGCTCGAGTTCGCGCTCGGCCTGGGCATGGCGCTGCTGTTCACCATGCTGGGCAAGAGCTCCCAGATCTGGCGGACCGTGTTCATGTACCCGCTGATGATCGCGCCGATCGTGGCGGGCCTGCTCTGGAAGTTCCTGATGATCGACAACTTCGGCCTCATCGGGACCCTCCTGCACCAGGCGGGCATCCTGTCCAATCCCAACCAGATCGGCTGGCTGTCCGACCCCAAGATCGTGCTCTTCTCGGTGGCCATCCCGGACATCTGGCTGACCACCTCGTTCATGTGCCTGGTGCTCTTCGCCGGGCTGCAGAACATCCCGGGGGACCTCATCGAGGCGGCCCGGCTGGACGGCGCACGGGCACCCGCCCTGCTGTTCCGCATCATCCTGCCGCTGCTGCGCCCCGTCATCGCCGTTGCCCTGGTGGTCCGCGGCATCGACGCGGCCAGGGCCTTCGACACCATCCTCATCCAGACCAACGGCGGCCCGCAGTCCGCCTCGGAAACCATGAGCCTGCTGATATACCGCACCATGATCCGCTTCGGCGATCCCGGGCTGGCCAGCGCCATGGGCACCATCTACCTGCTGGCGATGCTCGCCGTCGCATTCTTCGCGGTGGCCACCATCTGGCGGCCAGGAAAGGACAACTGATGCGCGTCGCCGAAAGAACCAGGCACGACGCCGGCACCCCGGCCAAGGCGGCCGCGGCACCTGCCGCGGGATCCGCCGTCGCCCGTCCCCGCAAACGTCGCGGCGTCAACCGCGAAGGCCTGGAAGCCGGCCGGCGCGGCACCCGCACCCTGCTGTGGACCCTGCTCGCAGCGGCCATGGTGCTGTACGGCTTCCCGTTCCTGTACCTGCTGTTCACGTCCTTCAAGACCCCCATCGACACCATCGCGGTCCCGCCGACGATCCTGCCCAGGGAGTGGACGCTGGAAAATTACGCCAATGCGCTGGGCCGCAGCGGGGTGCCAGCCTCCTTTATCAACAGCATCCAGACGGCAGTCATCAGCACCGTCCTCTCCCTGGTGCTGGCAGTACCTGCCGCCTACGGAATCACGCGTTACAAGACCCTCAGCGGCCGCATCTTCATCATGGCCGCGCTGGTCACCCGGATGGTGCCGCCGGTGGCCATCGGCATCCCGCTGGCGTCCATGATGGCGTCGATGGGCCTGGCCGACACGCCGATCGCCCTCGCCATCGCCCACACCACCATCTCGCTTCCGCTGTCGATCTGGCTGATGTCCAGCTTCTTCGAAGCGGTGCCGAAAGACCTGGAAGAAGCCGCGACGGTGGATGGCTGCAGCAGGCTCGGAGCCCTGTGGCGGGTGGTGATCCCGGTGGTTTCCGGCGGCATCGCCGTGACCGCGATCTTCGCCTTCCTGGCCTCGTGGAACGAATTCCTGTTCGCCCTCCTGATGACCGCAATCCGTTCGCAGACCACCCCCGTGGTGATCGCGAACTTCCAGACCCAGTTCGGCCTGGACTGGGGATCCATGACAGCGCTGGCCGCCGTCTACTCCATCCCGGTCATCCTCCTCACGCTGCTCCTGCAGCGCAAGATCGTTGCCGGCATGACGCTCGGCGCCGTCAAGGGTTAGACAACCAACGAGTAGCCTACTGGTAACCCCAGGGGCATCACCGACCATAAGGACGTGGGAGACAGATGAGCAACAAGAACATCAACATCAAGGACGTGGCCGTTGCGGCCGGCGTCTCTGTGACCACTGTCTCCCATGTCCTGAACGAGGTCTCCTACGCCCGGATCAGCCCCAAGACCAGGGACAAGGTCAGGACCGTCGCGGAGCAGCTGGGCTACGGACCCAACCGCCTCGCCCAGGCGCTGCGGACGCAGAGGACCGGGATGCTGGGGCTGGTCAGCGAGGATATCGCCACCACGCCCCACGCCGGCCGGATCATCCTCGGCGCCGACGAAGCAGCCAAAGCCCGCGGCTACAACCTCATGATCATCAACACCTCGGGATCGGCCAGCCTCGAATCCCGGCAGGCCGACGTCGAGGCCCTCCTGGAGCGCCGGGTGGACGGCATCCTCTACGCCACCATGTACCACCGCAACGTGGAGCTGCCCGGCAACCTGGGCAACGTTCCCTCCGTCCTGGTTGACTCCGTTGCCCTGGGCGGAAACATCACCGCCGTGATTCCGGACGAGGAAGGCGGTGCACGGACCGCCGTGCGCGCGCTCCTCGACGCGGGCCACACCCGGGTGGGATACCTCAACAACACCGACGACGTCCCGGCCACCCACCAGCGGCTTCATGCCTTCCGGGCCACGCTGAACGAAGCAGGGCTCGACGGCGCCTCCGCGCCTGTCGAGGCAGAGGCGTCCGAGGTGCAGGGCGGCTATGCGGCGGCACTGCGGATGCTCTCACGCGAGGACCGGCCGACGGCACTGTTCTGCTACAACGACCGCATGGCGATGGGTGCCTACCGCGCGGCAGCGGAGCTGGGGCTTGCCATCCCCACCGACCTGTCCGTGGTGGGATTCGACGACCAGGAACTGATTGCCGCCAACCTGCAACCGGGCCTCACCACCGTTGCCCTGCCGCACTACGAAATGGGTGCCTGGGCCACCGAGCACCTGATTGACGCCGTGGAGGGCAAAACCGACCTCACCCTCATGGCACTTCACCCGACCATCCTGGACTGCCCCCTCGTGCGCCGCGAATCCGTCGCGGCTCCCCGGCCATAGCAGCCAGCCCACCGACACTTCCCACAAAGGACCCGCCCGACATGTCCAGTTGCCTTGATGCCGCACGCCCGGAAACAGACCCCGGGGAGACCTCCGGATACCGGCCTGCCATCCACTTCACGGCACGGGATACCTGGCTGAACGATCCCAACGGCCTGGTCTTCCACGACGGCCTCTACCACCTCTTCTTCCAGAACAACCCGTTCGGCAACGTCTGGGGCAATATGTCCTGGGGCCATGCCACGTCCCGCGACCTGCTGCACTGGACCGAACATCCCGTTGCCATCGCTTGCGACGAAGTGGAGGACGTCTTCTCCGGGAGCATCGTGGTGGACCACGGCAACACCTCCGGTTTCGGCATGGACGGCGCACCGGCCCTCGTCGCCGTCTACACCAGTGCCTTCAAGTCCGGAACCGACCACGGCGGCACGCAGGCCCAGTCCCTGGCCTACAGCACGGACGGCGGGATGACGTGGCGGAAATACGCCGGCAACCCCGTCCTCACCAGGAATTCAGCGAACTTCCGCGACCCCAAAGTTTTCCGCTACGAAGGGGACAACGGGGCCTGCTGGATCATGGTCGCCGTCGAGGCGGTGCAGCAGAAAGTGGTCTTCTACCGTTCGGAAGACCTCAAGGCCTGGCAGTTCCTGTCCGATTTCGGTCCCGCCAACGCCGATGCCGGCGAATGGGAGTGCCCGGACCTCTTCCCCCTGCCGGTGGACGGGGACCCGGACAACACCAAGTGGGTGCTGATTGTCAACGTCAACCCCGGCGCGGTGGCCGGCGGTTCCGGCGGCCAGTACTTCGTGGGGCATTTCGACGGCGTCCGGTTCGTCCCGGACGCCTGCTCGCTTCCGGTGCCGGGCGGGGTGAGTGCCCTCGGCGATACGCCGGCGGCCGCGGCGGCCCTGCAGGAATGCCTGTGGCTGGACTGGGGACGCGACTGCTACGCCTCCGTATCCTTCAGCAACGCCCCGGACGGGCGGCGCATCATCATCGGGTGGATGAACAACTGGGACTACGCCAACCAGTTGCCGACGCACCCGTGGCGGTCCTCCATGACCCTCGCCCGGGAAGTGCGCCTCGCAGCGGTCAACGGTTCGGCCCGGCTCGTTCAGCGGCCGCTCCTGGCCGTGGATCCGGCAAGTGAGGGGTCCACAGACTGCACCACTGACGTGGTGCTGGACAACTCGGCGCTCAGGCTGCCGGACGCCGTACCAGGCAGGGCACAGGTCATCGAGGCGGAGATCCTGCCCGGAACCGCCGGCCGTGTCGAGTTCCGGCTCTTCGGAAGCAGCGACGGCGCCACGGGGGCGGTCCTCAGCTACGACCCGGCCACCGCCAAACTCACCCTTGACCGCCGGCAGTCGGGAGACACCGGCTTCCACGGGAAGTTCCCCTCGGCCGAGTCAGCCCCGCTGGTCCTTGAGGACGGCGTGCTCACGCTGCAGATCGTCGTCGACCATTGCTCGGTGGAAGTCTTCGCGCAGGGTGGCCTGGTGGTCCTGACCGACCTCATCTTCCCCGACACCGGAAACCAGGAAAACTGGCTGTCCGCCGTAGGCGGCCCGGCAAGCGTGCTGAAGCTCGCGGTCTCATCACTCACCTGAAAGGTCCCACCATGCCAACACCGCAGCACACCGACGCCGGCCTGATACCCGCTGACGTGGTTGTCGTCGGCGAAGCCCTCGTGGACATCGTCGTCTCTCCCCAGGGCACTGTGGAGCACCCCGGCGGATCGCCGGCAAACGTGGCCTACGGGCTCGGACGGCTCGGCGCCGACACCGCATTGCTGACCTCGATAGGCGACGACCACCATGCCGCCGCCATCGAGAGGCACCTCCACAGCGCCGGCGTCCGCCTCCTGCCCGGCTCCCGCGTCCGTGGCGGAACTGCCACGGCTACTGCTGTCCTGGCCTCCGACGGCTCAGCCCACTACGACTTCGACATCCGGTGGGACCTCCCCGGGATCGCGCCGGCCACGCTGCCAAGGATCCTGCACACCGGCTCGATCGCCACCTTCCTGGCGCCGGGTGCGGCCGTTGTCCGGGAACTCCTGGCGCAATCGCATGAGCGCTGCATGGTCACCTACGACCCCAACATCCGCCCCGCCCTGCTCGGCAGCCAGCATGAGGCGAGAACCATCTTCGAGGAGCTGGTCCAGTTCACGGAGGTGGTCAAACTCAGCGACGAGGATGCCCGGTGGCTTTATCCGCGGCTGTCCCCGGACGAAGTCTCCCGACGTATCCTCGGCTTGGGGGCCGGGCTTGTCGCCGTCACCCTGGGAGCGGACGGTTCCCTGCTTACGACGGAGGGCGCGCGGGTGGCAGTTCCCCCGGTCAGGTCCACCGTTGCCGACACCATCGGGGCCGGGGACTCGTACATGTCTGCCCTGATCTACGGGCTCCTGATGCGCGGGGCGGACGGGCTGGCACCCTCAGTGCTGGAGTCGCTGGGCCGCATGGCATCCAAGGCCGCGGCCATCACGGTACGCCGCCCCGGCGCCCATCCACCCACGCTGGAGGAACTGCAGGAAGATCTCCCGGAGCACCAGGCGGTGGCACAATGACACAACACCAAGGGGAAGAACCTATGTCGAGCAACAACTACTACGACGTGACTGCGTGGCCCGTCGGCAATGCCTTCAAGGACGTCGGCGAAGTCATCAACAGCATCATCGCCGACATCAAGGACCGGCAGACCGCCACCAATGCGGACAGCGGCGGAAAACCGGGCGCCGTGATCTACCTTCCGCCGGGGGACTACCACCTTCGCACCCAGGTGCTGATCGACATCAGCTTCCTCCGGATCGAGGGCTCGGGCCATGGCTTCACGTCCTCGAGCATCCGGTTCAACGTCCCCGAAGACGAATGGCCCGGCCTGCACGAGATTTGGCCCGGCGGCAGCCGCGTCCTCGTGGACCTTCCGGTGGATCCTGCCGCGGAAGCGTCCAAGGGAGCCGCTTTCTACATTGAACGCAGCGGCGACCCGAGGATCAGCTCGGTGGAGTTCTCCAACTTCTGCATCGACGGCATGCACTTCACCGCGGACGGCTCGGGACTGCATCCGGAGAACACCTACGTCAACGGCAAGACCGGCATCTACGTGGCGAGCGCCAACGACTCATTCCGCGTGAACGGCA
Organism: Arthrobacter sp. C152; assembly: GCF_054890965.1. NCBI lineage: Bacteria > Bacillati > Actinomycetota > Actinomycetes > Micrococcales > Micrococcaceae > Arthrobacter > Arthrobacter sp. C152. The sequence goes on along the minus strand of NZ_JBTZSU010000015.1, from coordinate 72,837 downwards.
TGGGGTTCGTCTACCTGGAAAACGCCCTCACCATCTACCACGCGGACGCACTGTCCGTCCACGACAACTTCATCGCCGAATGCGGCAGCTGCATCGGGCTGCGCGGATGGGGCCAGGCGTCCAAGATCACCAACAACCTGGTGGGCGCGGGCTTCAAGGGCCACTCGATCTATGCCGAGAACCACGGCGGCCTGCTGATCACCGCGAACAATGTCTTCCCCCGCGGCGCGAGCAGCGTCCACCTCCACGGAGTCACCCGCTCAAGCGTCACCAACAACCGCCTGCATTCGTTCTATCCCGGAATGGTGGTCCTCGCGGCGAACAGTTCGGAAAACCTCGTGGCCACCAACCACTTCCTGCGGGACCACGAGCCTTGGACGCCGTTCCTGGGGATCGACAACGGCGTGGACGACCTCGCGGGGCTCCTTGCAGTCAACGGAGACAACAACTCGGTCATCGGCAACCACTTCTCCGAGGTCATCGATGCGCAGTCCATCCGGCCGGAGGGCGCCACACCGGTCATCATCCGCCTGGGCACGGGTGCCGGCAACTTCGTCTCCAACAACCATGTGGTGGCGCTGGACGTGCACGCCACCTCCAGCGACTCCTGCTACTCGGCACAGGTGGATGCCCTGCTGGCCACCGGAGCGTCGGACGCGCTCGGTGTTACGGCCGTCATGGTCGACTCCGGATCGGCACGGAACACGATCCTTGATTCGGGCACCGAAGCGCAGGTTATCGCGGACCGGACCGCCAATGCGGTGAGGGCCACCCCCGCAATCGGGGGATAACGCGCAGGGGTCCCCGGTGCGGCCAACGCACCGGGGACCTTCTGCAACGCTTGGGGCTTAGTGCTGCAGGTCCTTCCCCTTTGTCTCGGGGATGGTGAACACGAAGGCCGCGCTGACCGCCAGCAGCAGCACCGCGTAAACGTTGAACACCTGCGGCGCGCCCAGCGAGGAGCCCAGCCACTGCTGCAGGTACGGTGCGGTCCCGCCGAACAGCGCCACGCAGATGGAGTAGGGGACGCCCACGCCCACGGTGCGGATCGACGTCGGGAACAGCTCGGCGTAGACGGCCGGCACAATGGCGGCGCTCGCGGCGATGAAGACCAGCATCACGGACATGGAAACCGCCAGCTGCCAGGCGGAATCCTTCAGTAGCCATGTCATGGGGAAGTGGAACAGGGCCGAGCCGGTGGCGCCGGCCCACAGCACCTTCTTGCGCCCGATCCGGTCCGACAGCTTGCCCCACACGGGCAGGGCGGCGATGAACACGATGTTGGCGACCACGCCGGCCCACAGGGCTTCGCCGCGGTCGATCTTCAGGGCCGTGGTGGCGTAGCTCGGTGCCACGACGCCCCAGATGTAGTAGATGACGGTGAGGCCGACGGTCAGGCCGATCACCTGCAGCGCCTGCTTGCGGTACCGGACCACCTGCGGCCAGATCGGGGCGCGCTTCTCCGCCAGGGCTTCGCCCTCGAATGCCTCCGTCTCGTGCAGGCGGGAGCGCATGATCAGCGCGTACAGGCCCATTGCGGCGCCGATCAGGAAAGGAATCCGCCAGCCCCAGGCGTTCATCGCTTCGGTGCTGAGGGCCATGTTCAGCACGGCGCCGAGCAGCGTGCCGAACAGGATGCCCACGGTCCCGGACGTGTAGATCAGGGTGGCCCAGAATCCGCGGTGCTCCCTCGGTGCCATTTCGGACAGGTACGTTTGCGACGACGGCAGCTCGCCGCCGTGTGCCAGGCCCTGGACCAGCCGGGCCACCAGCAGCATCAGCGAGGCGAACGCCCCGACGGCCGCGAAGGTGGGCGCGACGCCGATCATCAGGCTGCCCAGGGAAGCGAGGCCGACGGCCAGGGTCATCGACGCCTTCCGGCCCACCCGGTCGCCGATCCAGCCAAAGAGGAAGCCGCCGAAGGGCCGTGCCACGAAACCGACGGCGAAAATCGCGAGGGTGGACAGCACGGCCGACGCCGGGTCCTGCTTGCTGAAGAGCTGGCTGGCGATGAACGGTGTGAAGGTGGCGTAGATGGCCCAGTCGTACCATTCGACGGCGTTGCCGATGCCGGTGCCGACGATGGTCTTCGCGGTGGACATGCGTCCAGTCTGTGGCGTGGTTGCTGCAACGGACATGATCTTCTTCCTGGGTGTTGTTTCGGTTGTGGTGGAACGGGCGGCGGCGCTGCTGCCCTTAGGCGCGCTGTTCATGGTCAGCAGGCCCGCGAAAGCGCGGACAGCCGGGAAACGGCAAGCTCTGCGTACAGTGCGGCCCCGTCAGCCAGCACGCCGTCGTCGAACGTTGCGTACGGTGAGTGGTTGAACGGCGAGGTGGCCGGGTCCCCGCCCGGGGCGACGGCGCTAAGGCCCACGAACGTGCCGGGCACCTCGGCCAGCACCCGGGAGAAGTCCTCCGAGCCGCTCAGCGGGGTGGCCCAGCGCGAGAGGCGGCGCTCGCCGAAGAGTTCCGTGATCACCTTCTCGGCGGTGTGCGTTTCGTCCTCGTCGGTGATGGTGAGCGGGTACTCCTGCAGGTAGTCGACGGCGACCTCCACCCCGTGGGCGGCCGCAATCCCCTTGAGCAGGCGGGGCACGGCGTCCATCATCTTCACGCGCGAGGCTTCGGAGAACGTGCGGATGGTGGCCTCGATGCGCGCGGATTCGGGGATGACGTTGCGCTTGGTGCCGGCGTGCAGCACCCCCACGGACAGGACCACGGGATCGAACATGTTGAACTGCCGGGTGACCATCACCTGCAGGGCGGTGACCATCTCCGCGGCAACGGTGACGGGATCCTTCGCCGAATGCGGGGCGGAGCCGTGGCCGCCGGCGCCGAGTACGGTGATCTCCAGGCCGTCGGAGGCGCTGAGCATGACGCCGGGTTTGGTGCAGAAGGTGCCGTGCGGTTCGAGCGAGGAGAACACGTGCATGCCGTACGCGGCCTGGACGCGGCTGCCGGCGGCGTCCAGGACGCCTTCGCGCAGCATGTAGCTGGCGCCGTCGAACCCTTCCTCGCCGGGCTGGAACATCAGGACGACGTCGCCCTGGAGCAGGTGCCTCTTCTCGGCCAGGAGGGTGGCGGCTCCGGCGAGCATGGAGGTGTGCAGGTCGTGGCCGCAGGCGTGCATCGCGCCGTCCGCCTGCGACGTGAAGTCGACCCTGGTCTTTTCCTGGACGGGCAGTCCGTCCATGTCTGCGCGCAGGAGGACTGCCGGGCGCTGTTCCCCGGCACCAGGATTCCCGCCGCGCAGCACGGCGGTGACCGACGTGGTGTCCTTGCCCAGGGTGATCTCATAGGGCAGGCCGTCCAGGGCCTGGAGGACGCGCTCCTGGGTCCGCGGAAGCTGCAGCCCGATTTCGGGCTGCCGGTGCAGGTCGTGGCGGAGCCGGATGAGGTCTTCCTGCAGGTCTTTGGCGTCGTCGGCAATGGGCACGTGGTTACTCCTTGGCATTGGCATCAGGGCTCGTGGACTATTCTGAAGTGGCGTGGTTCACATTCGGTGAAAGCGCTGGAAATATGCTTTGGCTTATTAGTTGGGACAGGATCCATGCAGCTGGAACGGGCGGATGCGGCAGAACTGGGCGAGGAAGACCTCGCCCTGATCCAGGTCCTGCAGGCCTCGCCGCGGATGGGCTGGGCCGACGCCGCGAAGGTGCTGGGCGTCCACGCCACCACGCTCGCCTCCCGCTGGGAACGGCTCACTGGCAGCGGCGCGGCCTGGGCGACGGCCCACCTTGCCGGCGACCCCAAACAGATGCTCCTGGCCTACGTTGCCGTGGACTGCGAGATGAATCGCAGGGAGAGTGTCACCGCACAGCTGGCCGCCGTGCCGGAAATCGTCACCGTGGAGGAAGCTGCCAGCAACCGGGACCTGATGCTGACGGTGATCACCCGCTCGCTGGAGGAATTCAGCGAAAAGATCGTCTCCCGGCTCAAGGCGATCAAGGGGCTGACCAAGTACCAGGTGGCGCTGTGCACCCGGCTGCACAGCAGCGGTGACGACTGGCGGCTGAATGTCCTGAGCCGGGCGCAACTGGCAGTATTGCGCACCCTCGCGCCCCAGCCCGTCCCCGAAGAAGCGAAGGCGGCGGCCGGCCGGCTTCAGAGCCACCTGGACCTGCTGCCGTTCCTGGCCCGGAATGGCCGGGCCACGGCAGCGGAGATCGCGCGGGGTCTGGGGCGCCACCCCGCCACCGTCCAGCGCCAGCTGAACCGCGTGCTGGCCACCGGGATCCTGTCCTTCCGGTGCGAAATCGCCCAGCGCTATTCCTCGTTCCCGGTGACCTGCCAGTGGTTCGTCAACGTACCGGCCGGCCAGCATGAGGCAGCGGCCGCCGGGATCCGCACCATCAGCAACGTCAGGCTCAGTGCCTCCACCACGGGGCCCACGAACTTCGTGATCATCATGTGGCTGCACACGCTCGCGGATGTCATGTCCGCGGAACTGGCGCTGCAGCAGAAGGTGCCCGGCATCGACATCGTCGAGAGCGCCGTGATGCTGCGGACGGTCAAGCGGGTGGGCTGGATGCTGAACGAAGATACGACGGCGAGTGGCGCCGTCGTGCATGCCGGAAGCCTGGGCCCCGCGGACTGAGGCGGGCAGGAGCAGGAAGGAACCAGGGGTGCTGCCCCCCTGGTTCCCTGCTTTGTGGGTGCGGGCGTCCAACGCCTAGTGCCCGTGATGGTCGACTTCCACTACGGCGCTCTTCTCCCATTCAGTCCAGTCGGACCAGTGTCCGCCGTGGTTCTGAACGCGGAACGAGACGAGTTGGTAGACCTCTTCCCCATTGCGGTGATGGTCGTCGACATCGACACGGTAGTGAAGGGTCCTGGCGTCGTCATGGCGGTCAAAGTCCACGGTGACCAGCCGCTTGGCGAGGAGGTCGTCGTGATGGGAACCCCGCTCGTCCTCATAGATCCGCTGGCGGATCTCGACGGTCTTTTCGCCGTTGCAATCGGCCTTGATGCTGAAGTCGACGTCGTCGCCGTGGAGGTCCTTTGGATCCAGCGGGTCAACCGTACAGCCGTAGCGGCTTGTTTCGGCGTTGGCCGGTGCGGCCAATGCCAGGAAACCGCCGAACATGCCTAATGACAGGACTGGAACCAGGGCCACCCTTGCCCGGGTTGAGCGATTTTTTTGCGTATTCTACATTTCTCGTTGCTCCTCAAAGGATGCGATTCACCTTTGTGGGCAGCCTTAAAGCCGTCCAGTAATGAGCATGATGTTCAGGAACACTGTGGCGGCCGCAGCCTGCCCGTCCCATTTATGACAGCGCGCCCGCCGCAAGCGGGCGGCTTGGACTCCTGATCCTTCCACGTGGGATCCGGTTGTTAAATCATCCGCCGGCGGCAAACGGCCGGGTAGGGGGGCTGCCTACCCTACCTTCGGGTAGTCAGTCCTGGCTGCCGCCTCCAACTTAATACTTCCGCATTGCGGATTTATCTTTCCGGAAACATGGTTTTCCTACTGTTGCTGACGACCCTGCGGCATCCCGAGTGCCGCCCGTCCCTCAACGAACAGGCACCGGCATGAACATCACCGCCGCAGCATCCTCCCCGGAACCGGCCGTCCCGGCGCGCAGGAAGCCGCTCTACACGTCCCTCTTCTTCCAGATCATGGTGGCGGTCATCGCCGGCATCGTGATCGGCCACCTTTGGCCGGACATCGGCGCCGGACTGCGTCCGCTCGGTGACGGGTTCATCCAGCTGATCAAGATGGTCATCGCCCCGCTGATCTTCCTGGTGATCGTCACCGGAATCGCCGCCGTCAGCGACGTCAAGGCGGTAGGGCGGGTGGGCATCAAGGCCTTGGCCTACTTCACTGCCGCCACGCTGTTCGCACTGGTCTTCGGCCTGGTGGTGGGGAACCTGGTGCAGCCGGGCGCCGGCCTCAACATCGACCCCGCCACCCTGTCCCAGGACGCCCTCAACGCCAAAACGTCGACGGCCCCGCCCAAGGACGCCGGCGCCTTCCTGCTGGGCATCATTCCCACCAGCGTGGTGGGCGCGTTCGCCAGCAACAGCCTCCTGCAGGTCCTGTGCTTCTCCGTGTTCTTCGGGGCGGCGATTGTCGTCGTCGGACGTGAACGCTGCCTGCCGGTGGTCACGCTGATGGAAACTGTGCTGGAGCTGTTCTACAGGATCATGGGCTGGGTGATGCGCGTGGCGCCGGTGGGGGCGTTCGGCGCCATGGCGTTCATTATCGGGCAGTACGGACTCGGTTCCCTGGGCACCTACGCCCTGCTGGTCGCCGCCTGCTACGGCGCCGCACTGGTGTTCATCGGGCTGCTGTTGGTGGTGGCATGGGCCTACCCGCGGGTGCCGCTGTGGCAGTTCATGAAGTACACGCGGGAGGAATTCCTGCTGGCCCTGGGAACGGCGTCAACGGAGTCAGTGCTGCCCCGGATCATGACCAAGCTAACCAACGCCGGCTGCTCCCGCGCCACCACGGGGCTGGTTGTCCCCACCGGCTACTCCTTCAACCTGGACGGCGCAGCGCTGTACCTCTCCATCTCGCTGCTCTTCCTGGCGCAGGCATTCGGCTACCACCTGGACCTGGGCCAGCAGCTCGCCGCGCTGGGCGTCCTGATGCTGACGTCCAAGGGCATGGCGGGCGTTCCCGGCTCCGCCTTCCTCGCCCTGTCCGCCACGGCAGGTGCCCTGGGCATCTTCCCGGTGGCCGGCGTCGCGCTGCTCCTGGGCGCCGACCGGCTGATGGATTCCATGCGCGTGGTGGTGAACCTGCTGGGCAACTGCGTGGCCACGTTCGTGGTGTCCAAGTGGGAGGGCCAGTTCGACCGGGACGCCATGCTCCGCGCCTTTGCCTGGGACGGCCAGGTTGCCGGGGAAGGTCCGGCGCCGGACCTCGCTGCCCCCGCCGATCCGGTGGCGGCCAGGTAGCCTCCCGCCCTGCGTCAGTGCGGTGCCGCACACTGTTCCCATGACCTTTGCGAACGTGGGAACCCTTGGAACCAAACCCGGCCAGCGCGACGCGCTCGTGGACATACTCCTCCGGCCCAAGCCAGGGCTGAGGGAGGCCGGATGCCTGCAGTACGAAGTGGGCATCAACAACGACATGCCGGACACCGTGTTCGTCTGCGAACTCTGGGAATCCGCCGAGGCGCACCAGGCATCGCTGCAGCTGGACAGCACCCGTGCGGCCATTGCCGAGGCTATGCCCCTGCTGTCCGGGGAGAACGGCGGCCACCGGTTCACGGTCCTGGGATCACCGCTGCGGTAGCCGTTTCGGCTGCGCCATGCGAGTGGTTCGGACCACGCCGCGTGAGTGGATCGGGACAAACGGGGTAAGGGAGGACACATGAAACCGTTGCCTGCACTTGAGCTTGTCACCCGCTTCGAGGACGCTGAATGGCTCGATCCCCTGGCCAAGAGCGTCCGGAAGGCCGTGAAGAAGGTCATTCCGGCACGCTGGGCACGTGATGTCCTGCACGGCGTTCCCATTGGCCACCCGGTGCACCCGCTGGCGGTCCAGGTGCCGATTGGCGCCTGGGTCTCCGCGGGCGTGCTCGACGCCGTGCCGGGCGGTGAGAAAGCCGCCCGGATTCTGATCGGCGTGGGAACCGCCGGCGTGCTGCCATCCGCGCTGGCCGGGTTCACGGACTGGGCGCAGTTGCACCCGCAGCAGCAGCGCGTGGGATTGGTGCACGCAGCAGCCAACGTCACGGCAACCAGCCTCTACCTTGCCTCGCTGGTGCAGCGGGCACGGGGAAGCCACGGCAGCGGGAAGGTACTGGCGTACCTTGGGCTGGCCACCGTGAGTGCCGGCGGTTTCCTGGGCGGCCACCTCACCTACCGGCAGGCGGCCGGCGTCAACCACAGTGAGGAAATTCCGCACCGCTTCCCGTCCGGCTGGCACCCGCTGGCACCGCTGTCGGAGCTCCCGCAGGGAGGGCTCCACAAGCGCGACGTGGCAGGGATTCCGCTGCTGGGGCACCGCGACGGAGACACGGTGGACGTGCTGTCGGACGTCTGCAGCCACCTTTCAGGGCCGCTGCACGAAGGCAGGATCAAGGACGACGCCGGGGACCCGTGCGTCGTCTGCCCGTGGCACCGCAGCACCTTTTCGCTGCGTACCGGCGAGGTGAAGGCTGGGCCCGCCACCGCAAGGCAGCCCCGTTTTGAAACGCGGGTGAGCGGCGGAACCGTGGAGGTGTGCCTGCCGGGGGCGGACGGGTAGAGAGGCCATTCGGCCCTACTATCCTCCAGGGGGCGGAGGCACACTGTCCCCATGAAGAGTCGGCGTGGGGCTGAACCGTGCGGGTGAAACCATGAAACGCACGGCTCTTCTGTCCGCGCTGGGCTTCGTGGCAGTGACCTCGCTGACCGGCGGACTGCTCATGGCGCTGGGAAGTTGGTTCGGTCCGGAGCGCCTTGGCCTTCCCCGGGAAATGGCCGTTCCCGACATTATGCTGGCCGGTTCCCCCTTCACCAGCTACCTGGTGCCCGGTCTGTTGCTCGCCGGAGTTGTTGGCGGCGTGCACCTCGCCGCCTTCATCCTGGTCCTCCGCCGGCACCGCTGGGCCGGGATCGCGTCGGCGACGGCGGGCTACGCGGTTCTGACCTGGATCTTCGTCCAGATGGTCTTCATTCCCTTCAGTGCCCTGCAGGCTGTCTATTTTGCCGCCGGCCTCGCCGAACTGGGTTTCCTGCTGCTGTCCCTGGGGTTGGTTGCCCCGTCGCAGGCTGAAAATCCAGCTGGCCGCAGCAACGCAGCAAAGGCTGCCGCCAGGAGGCTGAACGGGGTGCACGCGCCATGAGCGACCTCCTGCAGGACATCGGCGGGCTTTACAAGGCGCGCAAAGGGGCCGTTGACTTCGTGGATGTCCCTATGCTGCTCTACGCCATCGTCCGCGGCACGGGCGATCCCAACGGCCCGGCGTTTGCCGAGGCAGTGCAGGCCCTCTTCACCGTCAGCTACGCCGCGCACTTCCGGTTGAAGAAGGAGACGGGCGAAGCCACGAAAATGATGCCGCTGGAGGCGCTGTGGTGGTTCGACGATCCAACACAACCGAAGCCAACAGAACCCGTCACTGCCGGCTTCGCGGGCATGTCCGGTGAGCGGGAATCATGGCGCTGGCAGGCCATGATGGTCCAGCCCGGGCCCATTGACGAAGCATTGCTCGAACGCGCCGTGCAGGATTCCAGGCCCAAGGGAATACCCGCCCTGGACCTGCTCAGCTTTGAACAATGGGAAGAGGGCCGCTGCGCGCAGACGATGCACGTCGGTCCCTACGCGGACGAAGCACCCACCATCGCCCGCCTGGATGCGGCGATCACGGCTGCGGGACTGAAAGCAAGGGGACGGCACCATGAGATCTATCTGGGCGACCCGCGCCGCAGCGCGCCGGAGAAGCTGCGGACCCTGATCCGCCACCCCGTGGCGTGACGTCCCATGATGCGTGTCAGCGAGCCGCGCGAGATCGCTCCCGGCGTCTTCCTCCTCACCGCCGGTAGCGGCCCGCTGGCTTCGAACCTGTACCTGGTGAATTCCGGCCCTGCCTGGATGCTGGTGGACGCGGGCTGGGCCGGCAGTGCCGAACCGGTGCGCAAGGCCGTGGGGAGTGTGCTCGGGCCCGATGCCAAACCGGTCGCGATCGCACTGACGCATATCCACCCCGACCACTCCGGCGGTGCAGGCGCACTGGCCCGGGAATGGGAGGTGCCGGTGTACGTCCATCCTGCCGAGTTGCCGATGGCTGCCGGGAAGTACGTTCCCGAGTTCTCCATGCCGTTGGACCGGTGGGTGGTTGCGCCCCTGATGCGCCTGCTGGGCGCGCGCAGGCGGCGGGGGATCGAGGCCGGCGGTGACATTTCCGACGTCGTCCGTCCCCTGGGCCCGCGCGGCGAACTGCCGGGACTACCTGGGTGGGTGGCGGTTTCCTGCCCGGGCCACACACCCGGGCATGTTGCGTACTGGCGTTCCAGCGACCGGGTTCTCATCACCGGCGATGCGGTGGTCACCGTCAACCTGAACTCCCTCCAGGGGTTCCTGCTGGGAACGCCTGACCTGGCAGGTCCGCCACGCTACACCACGTGGAACTCGAAGACTGCGATGGAGTCCATCGCAGCGCTCGCCAACCTTGGCCCCGCCCTGCTGGCGCCAGGTCACGGAAGACCGGTGGGGGTGGCTGTTGCTCCGCGGCTCAGGGCGTTGGCTGCCAGGAAACGCAGGCAGCGGAGGTTCCTGGGCCAGCGGGCGGGATCGCCGAAGGCGGTCTGGGAACGACTCCGGGGCCAGCTGCCGACACGGGGCGCGCCAGGCTAACCGGCAGCCAGGCAATGGGACTGTCAGGGCAGCCGTTACTGCAGGGCGACGTGCTGCAGGGCGAAGGGCTTGGTGAAGAATTCTGCCCAGAGTGGGTCGTCCGGGGAGAAGTCGTTGAGGTCCAGGAGGCCTTCGGCGTCGGGCTCCCACTGGGCAGGGTCGGCTGGGTCTGCGGTGTCCCAGTGTTGCCGCTCGTCCGTTGCAGACTCCCCGCCGCGCTGCCCGTCGCGAGTGAGTGCAGGCAGGATCCCGGGTGGCCAGTGGGTTGGTTCTGGGTCGTGTTGTTCGGCTGGGTGGTGGCGGCCGGAGGGTGAGGTCCAGCCGGGTGGTTCGTTGATGGTGGCGGGGGTGGGGGTCCAGCCGGTGTTGTGTTTGAGCCTGTGGTGTTTGGGGCAGAGCTGTGCGAGGTTGGACGCTCCAGTTTGCCCGCCGTGCTGCCAGGCTTGGAGGTGATCGGTCTCGTTGTCGAGGGTGCGGTTGGTGCAGCCGGGGAAGGTACATCGGCCGTCGCGCATCCGGATCCAGCGTTTGATGGTCTCTGTGAGCCGGTAGCTTCTGCGGCCGATTTCCAGGGGCGCTCCGTCCGCCGGGTCGACGAGGACGCGGTAGAAGGAGTCGGCGCCGTCGGCGAGGAGTTTGCGGGCCATGGAAGCGGGGATCGGTCCGTGGCCGTCGAGGATGGCGGGTTCGTCGGTGACGCCGAGGGCGGAGAACACCGGAACCATCACCAGGACGTCAGCCTTTGGGACGGGGACCTGGCCGAGGGCCGTGGTTCCTGGGTGTGGGGAACTGCCATCCCCGGAGCCGGTGCCGCCGGAGCCGGTGGTTCCAGCGCTGATGGTTCCGGAGCTGGCGGTTCCGGCGCTGGTGGTTCCGGCGCCGAGCAGCAGGCTGGCGGCGATGTCGGGGCGGAGCTGGCTGAGGGTGCGGGGTTCGTCGGGGCCTTGGAGGCCGCGGGCGATGGCGGTGGTGCGGTTCCAGATCGCCGAGGCGGTGACCCCGGGGACATGGAGTGAGATCCAGGCCATGCCGTCTTTGTCCGGGCGGTATTCCATCCTCCGGTCCGCCACCCCCTTGGCGTGCCGTTTCTCGATCGATTCGGGGTGGTGCCGTTCCCGCCACCCACGGACCTTCGCCCGGAACCGGGACGGCACCAGCTCACCCGGCGCCGCGCCCCGGGCGGGGTTCGGGGCGTCGGGGTCGAAGAAATGCGCCACCAGCCCTGCCGCGCCGGCAGCATCGAGGCCCTCGGTTTCGTCCGCGATGATCTTCGCGTGCTGCCACGACATCGCGCCCGCGGCCAGGGCGTCCATCACGGGTGGGAGTGAGCAGACCCGTTGCGCCTGGTCCACAAAAGCACCCGCCGCCGCGGAACTGACGGTCAGGACCCCTGCGACCTCCTCCACCACGGACATCCGGGCCCAGCAGCGTTCCTGCGCGGTGGCTTCCGGCGACGTCATGGCCTGCTGGAACCCGATGCACTCCGCCGCATCCTGCGCCTGGCCGGCCATCAGTTGCGCCTGCAGCCGCGCCCGCAGCTCCATCCGTTCCAGCCGAAGCTCATACCGCCGCTGCAACACATCCACACCGGCACCAACACCGCTGCCCGAAGCCAGGACTGAGTCCTCCACGAACAGCGCATCCAGGGCAGCAACACCAGCAACAGAGGCCAAAACACCCTCCACCGCCGTCCCAACACCCCTGCTGATTCCCATACCCACATCATCTAACGGGGGTCTGACATTCGAAGGTGGAAGCGGGCAGAAGCGGAGTTCAGGAGGGCGGAACAGCCCACTCGCCGCGGCGCAGTACCCCGGCCAGGCCCAGGTCCCGGTCAAGGACCACGACATCGGCCTGCATTCCCGCGCCCAGGTCCCCAACCCGCGCCGCGAGTCCGAGGACCGAGGCCGGGACGGCGGACGCGGAGGTCACCGCATCACGAAGGGGGACGCCGGCGGCAACCGTGGCACGGACAACGTCCAGCAGGGTTGCGGTGCCGCCGGCAATGGCGCCTGTGCCATCCACCCGGGCCACGCCCTGGTCCACCGTCACTGCCAGGGACCCCAGCCGGTAGCGGCCGTCGTCCAGGCCAGTGGCCGCCATCGAGTCGGTAACCAGGGCGACGTTCTCCGGCCCCACCAGGTCAAACACCAGCTTGACCGTCTCAGGAGCCAGGTGGACGCCGTCGGCAATCAGTTCCACCACTGCCGTACCGGCGCGCGCCGCATCCAGGCTGGCCGACACCGGCCCGGGGGAGCGGTGGTGCAGGGGAGGCATCGCATTGAACAGGTGGGTGACCGTGGGCCGGTGCCTGCCGGTGGAGTGTCCTGACGGGCCCAAGCCGGCAGCCGCCCTCGCAAGGAAAGCTGCCGCCGTCGGATGGTCCGCTGCCGTGTGGCCCAGCGAAGGAACGACGCCCCGGGAAGCGAGGAGTTCCACAAGCCCGCCGGCGCCGGGAAGTTCCGCGGCGACCGTCATGGAGGCGAGTGATGGGCCGGCGGCGGCCAGCACCCCGGACACCAGCTCCATATCCGGCTCCAGCAGGAGGCCGGGATCGTGGGCACCGCACTGCTGTGAGGAGAGGAACGGTCCCTCCAGGTGGGAGCCGGCAACCAACCCCTGGCCCGTCAGGTCCCGCAGCATCGCAACGTTCCTCACCAGGTCCGCTGGTGTGCCCGTGACCAGGCTGGCCACCAGCGTGGTGGTTCCACGGCTGTGCAGGAAGCGCGCCGCCCGCGTCGCCCCGGCCAACGAGCCTTCCGAGAAATCCGAGCCGTAGGCGCCATGGCAGTGCAGGTCCACCAGCCCGGGCACCAGGACGCGGCCGGAGGGTGCGCCGGCTGGAAGTACGCCGGGATATTCCGACGCCGGCCCCGCAAAGGTGACCAGGCCGCCGTCGACCGCCACAACCCCGTCCGCGATGTCCAGCGAGGCGGTCACTATCCGTCCTTGAAGAGTCAGCCCGTTGCCCACCGCTTACCGCCCTCCCGTCGCCGACGCGCCAGCCGACGCTGCAGCTGTGACAGCGGCCGCCATCCGTGCGGCCAGCTCCGGGTCGGCGTCATCGGCCCGGCCGCTTCCACCCGCAGCATTCGCGTGCCGGGGCCGTGCAGAGGTGTGCACGGCGTGCACCCCTGTTTCAAGCAGTGACGGTACCAGCCCCAGGGTCACGCCCCCGCCGGCCATGATCTGCACCGAGGGGGCGTGCCGGCGACCCAGTTCCACCAGCCTGCCCAGCATCGGCAGGCCGGCCGCGCAGTCTGGGCTGCCGCCACTGGTCAGGACCCGGTTGACGCCGGCCTGCGCAAGCCGCGACAGTGCCTCGGCCGGGTCCACCCCGGCGGCCAGGGCCGCGTCGAATGCCCGGTGGAAGGTTACGTCCGCATCCGGCCGCACGGCCCGCACCGCAGCAACAATGCGCCCGGTGGCCGCAACGTCGGGGCCGCCGTCCGCAGCGAGGACGCCAACCACCACGCCCTCTGCACCGGCACGCATGGCGGCAGCCGCGTCCCGTTCAATCACGTCGAGTTCATCGCCGGAGTACATGAAGTTGCCTGGCCGCGGCCGCACCAGGACATGGACGGGAAGACCCACGCGGCACGCCTGCGCTATCGTGCCGATGCTCGGCGTGATGCCCTCCGTCCCGGCAAGGGCCGCGCACAGTTCCACCCGGGCGGCGCCAACAGCGGCGGCCAGCCTGACGCCGTCGCTGTTTTCCACCGCAAGCTCCAGCTGCGGAACCGTCGTGGCCACGGGCGCGCCGGACCTCACAGCCCCTGCCATGCCGGCTTCCGGCCGAAGGTGTCCTGGTAGTAGCCGCGGTGGGCCAAACGGGAGGCAGCGGCCTCGTCCACCAGCACTGAAACGTGCGGGTGCAGCTGGAGGGCCGACGCCGGGCAGATGGCCGCAACGGGACCTTCGACAGCGGCAGCCACCGCATCTGCCTTGGCCTCACCCATGGCGAGCAGCAGCAGGTGCCGCGCCTCCCGGATGGTTCCGAGCCCCTGCGTCAGCACGTGCTCCGGGACCTCGTCAGGCGAAGCAAAGAAGCGCGCGTTGTCCAGGCGCGTCTGCCGGGTGAGGGTCTTGATCCGGGTGCGGGACGCGAGCGAGGACATGGGCTCGTTGAAGCCCACGTGGCCGTCGGTGCCGATGCCCAGGATCTGGATATCAACGCCTCCGGCCGCCGCGATCCCGGCCTCGTACCGGGCAGCTTCCGCCCGGGGATCGGCGGCCATGCCGTCCAGCCCGTGGACCGCATCCGCTCCGAAGTCCACGCTTGCCGTGAATTCCTCCCGGATCACCGAGTGGTAGGACTGCGGATGGCCAGCGGGCAGTCCCACGTATTCGTCGAGCAGGAAGGCCTGCGCGGACGCAAAGCTCAGCCCGTTGTCGCGGTGCCGTTCAATGAGTTCCCGGTACGTGCCCAGGGGAGTGGAGCCTGTGGCCAGCCCCAGGACGGACGGCCCGCTGCGGACCTGTTCCTCGATGGCATCCGCGGCCGTGCGGGCCACGTCGTCAGCGGTGGGAAGAATGATGATTTCCATGCGGTGCGGTGCTTTCAGTTGAGGGAGGAGGGCAGGACGACGGCGGCGCCTACTTCGCCGGTTCGGTCTCCACCGTGACTTCGTCGTCCTCACGGCCGGGCGTGCGCAGGTTCCAGCGCTTGATGACGAAGGAGAAGAGGAAGTAGTAGACCAGCGCGTAGCCCAGGCCGATGGGGATCAACAGCCAGCCGTTCTGCGATTTGCCGAAGTTGAGGATGAAGTCGATGAGTCCGGCGGAGAACGTGAACCCGTGGTGGATGCCCAGGGCGTTCACGAGGGCCATCGAGGTTCCGGTCAGGGCAGCGTGGACGATGTACAGCGGGAAGGCGACAAACATGAAGGAGTATTCCAGCGGCTCAGTGATGCCGGTGATGAACGCGGTGAGGGCGGTGGAGAGCATGATGCCGCCGACGATCTTCTTCTGCGAGGGCTTGGCATGGCGCCAGATGGCCAGTGCTGCTGCCGGGAGGCCGAACATCATGATGGGGAAGAACCCGGCCATGAACACACCCGCGCTCGGGTCACCGGCGAAGAAGCGGTTGAGGTCGCCGCGGACCAGGTGGCCGGAGGCGTCCGTGTAGTCGCCGATGAGGAACCAGACGGCGGAGTTCAGGATGTGGTGCAGGCCAGCGGGAATCAGCATGCGGTTGGCGAAACCATAGACGGCGCCGCCGGCAACGGCGTTGCCTGCCACGGCCTGGCCGACCGCGGAGAGTCCGGCATTGAAGAGCGGGTAGAAGAGGGCCAGGACGACGCCGGCAACCAGGCTGGTCACGGAGGTCAGGATGGGAACGAGGCGGCGGCCGCTGAAGAAGCCCAGGAAGTCCGGCAGCTTGGTGCGGTAGAACCGCTGCCACAGCGTGGCGGAGAACAGGCCCACGACGATGCCGGCCAGGACGCCGTAGTTGATCATCGCGGGCTTGCCGGCGGCGTCGACCTGCCCTGCCAGGACCAGCGGGGACATGGCCTTGAAGACGCCGTCGATCACCATGTAGCCCACCACCGCTGCCAGTGCAGTGGAACCGTCGGCCTTCTTGGCCCAGCCGATGGCAATGCCGACGGCGAAGATCAGCGGCAGCCAGGTGAAGACGGCGTTGCCTGCGGCGGAGATGACGGCGGCACCGCCCTCAAAACCGGGGATGGCGCCCAGCAGGTCGGCCTGTCCGATGCGCAGGAGGAGGCCTGCGGCGGGAAGGACGGCGATGGGGAGCATGAGGCAGCGGCCAAGCCGCTGAAGGGTGGCGAAGGCCCGGTTTGGCTTCTTCTCTGGAGCCAGGGCCGTGGTCTCGGACGTTGACATGTGAACACCTCTGCGGATCGGAAATGGGGGTTGTGGAGTGACGGTTCAAACCGGTACTGTCTGGTTATGACCAGTTCAGTGTGATTCATCCCACGATCGCCTGTCAAGGGCAACGGGAACACCATTGAGGCGCAGGCCTTGCGGTGCAACAATCCAGGAATTGGTCGTACCTGGGCCGCCGGCCCGGTGTTCGAAGATGTGCTCCAAACGGGCACCGTCAGAAAGGGCAGCCATGTCCAAAGCAGAAAAAATCATTGAAGGCCTGGGTGGAGCCGGCAATATCGTGGAAGTGGAGGCCTGCATCACGCGCCTCCGCACCGAAGTCAGGGACTCCTCGCTGGTCAATGAGGCATCCCTCAAGGCTGCCGGGGCCCATGGCGTGCTGGCCGCCGGCACGGCCGTCCAGGTCATCGTTGGACCCGAGGCGGACACCCTCGCCGAAGACATCGAGGACCTGCTCTGATGGCGGCTGCGCTGGAGGTCCACGCCCCGATCAGCGGGTCCGTCATTCCGCTGGCGGAGGTTCCGGATCCCGTGTTCGCGGGCCAGATGGTGGGTTCCGGCGCTGCGGTGGAACCGCCTGCGGGGGAAGCGTTCGACGTCGTGTCCCCGGTCGCCGGAGAAGTGGTCAAGCTCCTGCCCCACGCCTTCGTGGTGGTCACCGCATCGGGCCAGGGCGTGCTGACGCACGTCGGCATCGACACCGTGAAGCTCAAGGGCGAAGGCTTCAAGCTGCTGATCGCCCAGGGGGACACCGTTGAAGCGGGCGAGCCCGTGATGCACGTGGAGCCCGCCGCCGCACTGGCGGCGGGCTACTCGATGGTGAGTCCCGTCGTCGTACTTGATACCAAGCCCGACACCGCGATACTGGCGGCGGCCGGGACCGTGGCCAGCGGCGGCCTGCTCTTTTCGCTGGGCTGAGGCCGGGCCGCCGGGCTGGAGCCTAGAGCCTGACTTCCATGGTGAGCGAGTAGCGGTCCGAGCGGTACCAGGAGCGCGAATGCTCAATGGCCAGGGCGCCTGAGTAGGACACGCGGTCGAACGCCAGCACCGGTGCCCCCGTTCCCGTCCCGAGGAGCGCCCCGACATCCGCCGGGGCGCCCTCGGACCGGACGCTTTGGCGTGCCCGGTCGATCTGGTGTCCGAACTGCGCGGCCAGCGCCTTGTAGACGGAGCCGGTGAGATCTATGTCCAGCAGGCCGGGGGCGTGCTGCGGGTTGTACCAGGCGTCGTCCACGCTCACCGGCCGGCC
The DNA here is from genome assembly GCF_054890965.1 of Arthrobacter sp. C152. Lineage (NCBI taxonomy): Bacteria > Bacillati > Actinomycetota > Actinomycetes > Micrococcales > Micrococcaceae > Arthrobacter > Arthrobacter sp. C152. The sequence goes on along the minus strand of NZ_JBTZSU010000015.1, from coordinate 55,450 downwards.
GTCGGCCAGGCGCAGCCGCTTCAGGTGGTATGCCTCCGCGCCCGGTGCGAGGCCCAGTGCATCCGCCGTGTCTTCGGGCGCCGCCATGCGCTCGGCCACCAGTACCACCGTGCTGGGGACGTGGCCCATGGCCTCCATCTCCTGGGTGAAGGACGCCAGGTGCAGCGTGGACTGGACTGGCGAGTCCGCTACAAAAGTTCCCTTGGCGGGGACGCGCACCAGGTGGCCCTCGTTAACCAGGCGGCCGATCGCGGCGCGCACGGTGATGCGGCTGACGCCGTAGGCATCCATGAGGTCCCGCTCGCTGGGAAGCCTGGCTCCCGGCTCCAGTTCCTCCTTGGCGAGTTTAAGGATGATGAGGCGCAGTTGTTCGTGCTTGGGAACGTGGGAATTGTTGATCGGCGCGCTTGCCGCCTGCGCCGTGCCGGCTGGTCTGGCGGACATGGTGCCCCTCCCTGGATCTGGAGCGGTCCGGTCAGGACCACCTCCTCGGATTATTCCATACCGGCCTTGCCCTTTCCGTCTCAGCGCCCGAGCCTTTACAGTAGAAACACTAAGCATGCTTTCTAATTTTTGGAGGGTAACCCGATGCGAAAAGTTTCCGCGCTTGGCGTGATGACCGCGGCGATGCTGGTCCTGGCCGGCTGCTCGGGAGGTGGTGGCGGCTCTGCCACCCCCTCCGGTACGGCGACGGCCTCCGCGTCCGCCACCAAAGCGGCCGGGGCCAAGGTGTACTCCGAGGACGAGCTCCGCAACCTCATCTCGGGCATGAAGGACTCGGACGGCAATGAGCTGAAGCTTTACTCGAAGGAGCAGGTGGACCAGGGCGGAAACATCGCCAACCTGCTGATGGGCACCGCAACCATCGATCCCAAGGAATGCAAGGACATCGCCACCGCAGGCCTGCTGGACAAGGTGGAGTCCGGCGATGTCGCCGTCGCGCTGTCCCAGGGCAACAAGCCGCGGACGCTGTCCGCGCAGTCCGGCGGCAGCGGCCCGGACGCTGTGAAGACCCTGGAGGACGTCAGCGGCAAGATGGGCCAGTGCGCCACGTTCTCGGTGTCCGCGCTGGGGCAGAAGTATGACGTCTCGAGTGAAAAGTTGAAGGCGGATACTGACGCGGACACGACGTTTGCCACCGTCAGCACCCGGAGCGGGGACAACCAGCAGAAGCTGATGCAGGTTTCCGCCGCCCAGGGACGCTTGCTGGTGGTTGCCACCAAGAGCGGCACGGACCTGGGCGACCAGGACCAGAAGGAGCTTGAAGACCTGATCAACGATGTGCTGGCGAAGGCCGGGGGCGGTGCAACGTCCAGCGCCACCGCCACCAGCCCGTCCGGTGGCTCGATGGGCACATCCTCACCGGGTGCCACCTCCACGGCAACGTCCACCGCTACTGCCACGATGACCTCCGGCAGCGGCATGACGTCGTCTCCGACAGCGTCCCGGTAGCTCCGACTGCGAAGGGGAGGGGCAGGACCTGGTGTGGTCCTGCCCCTCCCCTTCCCGCGGTTGCGGAGACTATTTGGGCTTGCTGCCCAGCCCCACGCGGCTGGTGGCGCCTGCCACGGGGAATTCGGTGACCATCTCGGGGGCCGGTGCACCGCGGAACTTGGGTGAGGGGTCCTCTCCCGCGCTGAGCCGCTGCAGTTCCTGGCCCTCGAAGTCCTCTTCCTTGCCCAGCAGGATGGCCGAATCGTGGTTGGTGATCTCGCCCTTGAAGGCGCGCAGCATGACGCTGCGGTCGAACTGGCCCTCCCACTTGGAAACGACGAAGGTGGCGACGCAGTTGCCGAGCAGGTTGACCACTACCCGCATGGAGTCCATCAGCCGGTCGGCGCCGAGGAGGAGCGCGACGCCGGCAACAGGGAAGATGCCGAGCGCTGCGGCGGTTGCCGAGAGGGCAAGGAAGGACGACCCGGGAACCCCTGCCATGCCCTTGGAGGTCAGCAGCAGCACGCCGAGGGCGGCGAGCTGCTGGCCCAGGTCCAGGTGGTGCCCAAAGGCCTGCGCCAGGAACAGCAGCGAAATGGACAGGTAGATCGCTGCACCGTCAAGGTTGAAGGAATAGCCGGTGGGGACCACCAGACCGGTGGTGGCCCGCGAGCAGCCGGCGTTGGTCAGCTTGGTCATGATCCGGGGCATGACGGCTTCGGTGGAGGCCGTGCCGAGGGCCAGGAGGAATTCCTCGCGGGTGTACTTCAGGAACTGCCACAGCGGTACGCGGGCAAAACCCCAGGCAACCAGGAACAGCAGGCCGATGAAGACCACTGCCGCGCCGTAGCACGCGGCGATGAGCTGCGCGTAGGTGCCGAGCGTGTCCAGCCCGTACTGGCCGATGATGAACGCCATCGCGCCGAACGCGCCGATGGGGGCAACCTTCATGATCCACGCCATGATCTTGAAGATCAGTTCCAGGACTGTCTCCATGAGGCTGATGACCGGCATGCAGCGCTCGCGGCCGATCACCACGATGGCTGAACCGAAGAAAACGGAGAAGAAGAGGACCTGCAGCAGGCTGTTGCTGGCGAATGCCCCTACGACGCTGGACGGGATGACGTCCAGGATGAAGGATGCGGCATCCTTTGGTGCGCCCGAGCCGGTCTTGGCATCCAGGTCCGTCTGGGAAAGGGTGGCAGGATCGATGTTCAGGCCGGCGCCGGGCTGGACGATATTACCCACGATCAGCCCGAAGACCAGGGCGAACAGCGTTGCCGCCGTGAAGTAGAGCAGGGCCTTGACCCCAACCCGTCCAACCGCCTTGACGTCGCCTACGGCCGAAATTCCGGTAACGATCACCAGGAAGATCAGCGGCGCGATGATCATCTTGATGAGCTTGATGAAGCCATCTCCGAGCGGCCTCAGTTGTGATCCGAGGTCCGGCCAGAAATGCCCGATGAGGACACCTGCCACGACGGCGATCAGAATCTGGAAGAAGAGCGACTTATACAGCGGCTTCCTCTTCGCGGGCACCGAACTCGCCTTCAGTGCCTCAGGGTTTGGGATCTTCATTGACCTTTGCCTATCAATTGGGAACAACCCGTTTGCGGGGCTAAACCCAACGTAACCCCGGTCACACTGATTCCGCAAGAGGAAATTGTATTTCCACATTACGGAATGCTATGGGCGATTTGTGACTGACCGGAGGCCTCCCAATTGCTTCGCGAGCTGTTCGGCAATCCCGGCAGGCGGGAGTGAGGCGTCCACCGTTATGAAGTCCGCGTACTCCGGAAGTTCCCGGTAGGCGGCGTCAAACGCCGGGCGCGCCGATGCGAGGCCAGGACGTTCCACACCCGAAGGCATGTTTCGACGGCGTCAGCCGGCCGGCGGGGCAGGGCCAGTCCCAGCCGGGCAGAGAGGTTGGACAGGCTCCGCCTGCCCGCGTGGTTGCCCAGCAGCAGTGCCCTGCCGCCGTCCCCTTTCACCGCGGACACCAGGGCGCGGGCTGCGGTGGACTTTCCTGTTCCGTCGATTCCCGTGAGGACAATGATCACGCGGCCTCCTTTCGCCGGGGGTCGGTGATGGCTTAACGCCCCGGGCGGCGCCAACGTCCCGGGATGAGCCGCAACTCACAGCAAAGCGGCCCGCCAGCGAGTTGCTGACGGGCCGCTTGTTCCTGGTTCCAGTTGCTTACATGATGCCGGTGGGAACCAGCAGTGCCCATGCCAGTGCAGGGGCCACCAGGACCACGCCACCCGAGTAGAACATGAGCTGCTTGTACACGCGCTGCCGGTCGTCGTCGCGGGCGTTGGCTACCACCAGCGCACCGTCGGTGGAGAAGGGGGAAACGTCGACGACGGTGGCTGCGATGGCCAGCGCGGCAACGGTTCCGGAGGCGCTGAGGGAGCTCGTGGCCAGCAGCGGGCCGGCGAGGGGAATGAACGCGGTCAGCAGTGCCGTGGACGAAGCGAAGGCGGAACCGACGCCGATCACGTAGCACAGGACCAGTGCGATCAGCAGCGGCGCACCCAGGGCCAGGGCCTGCTCGGCGAGGGTATCGATGACGCCCACATGCTCCAGCAGGGACACGTAGGTGATCATGCCGGCAACGAGCAGGACGGTGGACCAGGAGATGCCGCCGATGAAGGTCTTGTGTTCCTTGATGTTGACGAAGGCCAGGAGCAGGCCGGCGGAAAGGGCGACGAAGCCGATCGGCATGTGGAAGCCCAGGGTGCACACCAGCATCGCGGCAATGAGTGCCAGGGTCAGGATCTGCTGGCCGTGCGGGCGGCCGGCGGAGGACGTGTCGATGTCAACGTGCACGCCGCTGGCGCCGTCGCGCAGCTTGCCGATCAGGGCGAACAGCACGATCGTCAGCACGGAGAGGATGAGGTTCAGGGCGAAGCTTGCGAGGAACAGCCCGCTCTGCGAGATCGGGAAGTCGTTCTTCTGCGCGATGTTGTGCACCAGGACGCCCGCCACGGACAGCGGGGAGAAGCCGCCGGCGTGGGCGCCGTTGATGATGAACGCACCCATGACCACAGGGTGGATGCGGGACTCGTAGGCGAACCCGATGGCCGCCGGTGCCAGCAGCGCGATGGCGGCCGGCGAGAACGTTCCCAGCGCGGTCAGGGCCGCGGCGATCAGGAAGAACACCCAGGGGAGCAGCAGCGTCTTGCCGCGGACCATCCGCACGCAGCCCTTGACGATGATGTCGATGGTGCCGTTCCGCTGGGCCATGCTGAAGAAGTAGGTGACGCCGATGATGGTCAGGACGATGCTGGCGGGGAATTCCTCGAGGATCTGCTTGTCCGACATCCCCAGCATGAAATAGCCGACGCCGAACGAGGCCACCAGCCCCATCACGCCAATGTTCAGCGGCCATTTGGTGGCGACGACGAACATCACCACAAGGATCACCAGCGGGATGATCTGGGTTGCTGTCATGGTCGGCTCCGAACTCGTGGCGGCAGCCTGGTTGAAGATGCCGCCCCCGAAGAGCAGGGCAACCACAGCCAGGATGGCCACACCGGCCACCGTCCACAGCAGGATACGGCGCCGGGAGGAGGTCCGCCCGGGGCGGTCGTCCAGTGTGTCGTTCACGGGCGCAGCGGTGCGCTCCGCATCCTTGGTCAGAAGGGTCTTGGTCATGATGGTCTCCTCAAAGGGTAGCGCCCGCGAGGGAAGCAGCGACGTCGCTGCCGGACACCTCAGGCAGATGGATGATGGTGGTGGCGATGGTGCGGGCGGTACGGTCGACGCCGACGAGCAGGCTTCCGGCGTGCTCCTCGCTCCAGGTTTCGATGACGCCGGCCGGGGTGCGGAGTCGCAGGGTGCTTCCAGCGGCGTCAATGGTCATGGCGTTGAGCACCGTGCCGGGGGTGCGGGCTGCCAGGGTCAGTGCGATGCTGCCGGTGATGGCCAAAGCAGGATGGGGCTTCCCCATCGAGAGCATCATGACGTTGATATCGCATGCCGGGTCCGCGTCCGTCCGCGGGCCAACGATGGCGACCTTGGGGATGGCGCGTGCCGCTGCGGCAGTGGTGGGAGCCAGTCCCATCCGGACGGCTGCCTGCCGGCGGATTTGTTCCAGGGTGCCGAGCTGTTGCTCGACGCCTGCCTGCCAGCTGTCGTAGCGGCCCAGGTCAAGGCCCAATTCCGAGGCCTGGACCATGACAACCGGGGCTCCGGCGTCCACCATGGAGACGGTCCAGCGCGTCCCGCCGGCCGTGATGACGTCGGTTGTTGCGCCGGTGGGCAGCAGCGCCCCGGTGGTCTTTCCCGCGGGATCCTGGAAGCCGAGGCCTACGAGGTGGCCCGGGAAGGGCACGCCCGGCATTCCCGCGGTGGGGGAGTCCGGCAGGGCGCCGTCGGGCGTAGCCACCCGCTGCACGATGATCTGGCCGGTGTTCGTGTTGCGGGTGACAATCCGGGTGACGTCCCCGGTAGGAACCACCCACCCCTTCTCGATGGCATACAGTCCAACCACGGCGGAGCAGTTGCCGCAGTTGCTGCCCCAGTCCACGGCGGCTTCCTCGATGCCCACCTGGGCGAAGGTGAACTCGATGTCCACGCCGTCCTCGGCCGGGCGGTGCAGGATGACTGCCTTGCTGGTGGTGGAGGTGGCTCCGCCCACGCCGTCGATCTGGCGGGAGTCGGGGCTCCCGAACAGGCGGGGCAGCAACACGTCCAGGCCGGCACCGCCTTCCTGGAGGTGCTCGGCCTCGAACACCCAGCACTTGCTGGTGCCGCCGCGCATCCATTCCGCTTCAAACCTCATTGTTGTCCCACATCTCCTTGTGCCTGGTTTCCGTTGTGGCGCCTAGATCGAGAATGAGCCAGCTCACAAATTAAGACAATGTTCAATAGTTGAAGAGGGCTGTAGGATTGCTTAAATCACAAGCAGTCTGAGGCTTGTTTAACCAAAGATCGGTGGCTGTCGCGGGGTTTCCAGCCTGGAACCGCGGATCCTGGGGCCGAACCTGCAGGTGATGTACCGATGCAGCAGGAGGATTAAGCGTTGCTTCACGAAGACGATGACTATTTATTCGACATCCGGCGGCTCTCCCTGCTGATGGAGGTGGTCGAGCAGGGTTCCATCACCGCCGCGGCCGAGCTGCGCCTGTACAGTCCCTCCGCGGTGTCGCAGCAGTTACGGAAGCTGGAGCAGGAGGTGGGGCAGCCCCTGCTGAACCGCCGTTCCAGGGGAGTCGTCCCCACCGAGGCCGGCCAGATGCTCGCCGGGCACGCCCGGAAGATCGTCCGGCAGATGCAGGCGGCCCAGGCAGACCTGAACCAGTTGGCCGGACTCAAGCGGGGATCGCTGACGGTAGGCACGTTCCCCACCCTGGCCGGATCCTTCCTGCCGATCGTCATCCGCGCCTTCAAGAAGCGCTACCCCGCCATCGGCCTGTCGCTGCGCAGTGCCAGGTTCGATGAACTCGTCGCCGACCTGGAATCAGGGGTGACCGGATTGTGCCTGCTATGGGACTATCCCTGGAACCCGTTCCACGACGACGCCATCCGGGTCACGGAGGTTTTCCGTGAGAGCACGGTGGTGCTGGTGGCGCGGGGGCACCGGCTCGCGGACAGGGACCAGGTGAGCATGGCGGACCTGCGCAACGAGTCGTGGATTGTGCGGGCGGAGGCCCACCCGGTAGTGGAGGTGCTGCAGCGGTCCGCGCACGACGCCGGTTTCGAACCTGCCATCGCCTTCCAGGCCAACGACTACCAGGAGGCCCAGGCCATGGTCAGCGTGGGCATGGGGGTGGCCATGGTCCCGAAAACCGCTGTGGCCCTCCAGCATCCTGACGTGCGGGTCCTCAGCCTGGGGGAGGCGGCCCCGTTGCGCCGGGTGCTCCTGGCCCAGCGGCAGGACAAGGTGTACGCGCCGGCGGAGGTTGCCTTCCATTCAACCCTGCTGGAAATCGCCCGCGAACGCGCCGGGGACTACCTGTAGACCATAGGGTGGAAAGCGGACCCCGGTTGACGCCGGTCCCTTTGATGCAGTTCCCAGGTGAAAGGCAGGACCATGACCGTTTCCAGTGACGATCCCCAGAACACCGCAGACCTTCGCGGCCCCGGCGACCCGGATGAAGCCAAGGATGATGCAAGGGATGAGGCCACCAAGGCGCCACAGTCCGGCCAGCACCCCGAGCAGCCGGGTGCGGCGAACATCCGTGAGGAGCAGCAGGCATACGCTGCCGGAACAGTGCCGGCGTCGTATGTGGGAGGCGGTGCAGCGGGGCAGGACGGCAAGCCGGAAGACGCGGCAGAGGAACCCGGCACCTGGGACGGCGACGTCTGAGCATGATCACCCACGTCGATATTGACCAGGCCGCGCAACGGACCGCCGGGCTCATCCGCCGTACGCCGGTGCTCGAAGCCGACGGCGGCACGGCCCCTGGCCAGGTGTGGTTCAAATGCGAGTTCATGCAGCACACCGGAACCTTCAAGGCCCGCGGCGCGCTGAACCGCATCCTGGCCAGCAAGGAGCGCGGGGAGCTGCGGGCGGATGTCGGAGTGGTGGTGGCCTCCGGCGGAAACGCGGGGCTGGCCAACGCCTATGCAGCCAGGCAGCTCGGGGTGCCCGCCACCGTCTTCGTCCCAGAGGCTGCGCCCGCCGTCAAAGTCGCAAAGCTGAAGGCCATCGGCGCCACCGTGGTGCAGGGCGGGGCGGAGTACGCCGCGGCCTACCAGGCCGCCGTCGAACATGCTGAGCGGACGGGCGCGGTGTACTGCCACGCTTATGACCAGCCCGAGATCGCTGCCGGCGCCGGAACCGTGGGCACCGAGCTGCTGGAGCAGGTGCCGGACGTTGATACGGTCCTGGTGGCGGTGGGCGGTGGCGGCCTGATGGCCGGTGTTGCCGCCGCCGTGGAAGGCTCGGCCAACGTGGTGGCGGTGGAGCCTGAAACGGCTCCCACGCTGCATGCTGCCCTGGCCGCCGGGAAGCCGGTGGACGTCGCCGTGTCCGGGGTCGCCGCGGACTCCCTGGGGGCCCGCCGGGTAGGCGACATCGGCTTCTCCGTCGCGGTCCGCTGCGGCGTCGGAAGCGTCCTGGTCTCCGACGCGCAGATAGTCGCGGCGCGGACTGCCCTGTGGAACGACTACCGGATGGTCGTGGAGCACGGCGCCGCGGCAGCCTATGCGGCCCTGGCGTCAGGGGCCTATGTGCCGAGGGCCGGGGAACGCGTTGCCGTCATTCTCTGCGGCGCCAACACGGACCCGGCAACGCTGTAATCCAAAGACAGGGGACCGGCGGCCGGTCCCCTGACAAAGTGGACCAGCTGTACTAGCCTGCGGCCTGGCAGAACTTGGTGTACGTGCTGCCGGCTTCCTGGTAGCCGGACTGGAGGTCGGCCAGCTTGTCCTTGTCCGGGTTCTCCTTGGCCTGTTCGTCCGTGTAGGCAAGGATGGACGCCAGCGCGGGCTTGAGGTCGTCCGAGGCCACGGCATGGATGGGCCGGATCTGGTTGGCGAGGTTGTTCATGCCCGTCTTGCCGGCGTTGTTCGCGGGGTTCGACACAACGGCCTGGATCCGCTCGCAGGTCTCAGCGGTGGTCAGTTGGTGGGAAGCGGAGCAGGCCGTGGCGGAAGCAACGAGGCCGGCGGCAAACAGGGCTGTGGCGAATTTCTTCATGGGTCCCTCGGTAGTGGTCAGAGGGTTCGATTGTAAGCAGATTAGGTACCCCCATGCCTTCGCGGGCCTGTCAACAGAGCTTAAAATGGCAGCACCAATCGTGCGGAGCTGCCGCAGATAGGCCCCGCGCGCATCACCACCAGACTAAGGAACCAGCATGCGCGGAACAGCACGACGGCGGGCCGCAGCAGGACTTGTCGCCGGACTTTCACTCCTACTCCCCACAGCCCTCCCGGCCTCCGCGGATCCGCCTTCCGGCGTCATAGTGCTCGACGGCGCCACCTCCGCCGAGGGCATCGCGGCCGGCGAAGGGAAGACCTTCTACGCGGGGGAACTCACCACGGGCGATATTTTCCGCGGCGACATCCGCAAGGCCACCGCCACACGCTTTATCGACGCACCTGCGGGGCGGGCAGCGGCCGGCATGAAGGTGGATACCGGCAATGACCTGCTGTTCGTGGCGGGCGCGGGAACCGGCAAGGCTTTTATCTATGACACAGACACGGGCAAGCCCGTGGCGGACATCAAACTCGGGGATGGATTCATCAATGACGTCGCCCTGACCGCGGACGGTGCCTGGTTCACCAACTCGATGGCTGCAGAACTGTACTTCCTGCCCGTGCGTGACGACGGCAAACTGGGCAAGGTGCGGACCCTCAAGCTGAAGGGCCCGGCTGCCGAGCTCACGCAGGGCTTCAACCTCAACGGCATCGCCGCCACCGAGGACGGCAAGACGCTCATCGTGGCCCACAGCGCCAACGGTGCGCTGTACACAGTCAATCCGAAGAACGGCAAGAGCGCCGCGATCAAGGGTGTCAGCGTTCCCAACGTGGACGGCATCCTGGTGCATGGGGACGACGTGTGGGCGGTCCAGAACTTCCTGAACCAGATTGCCCGCATTGACCTCACCAGCGACCTGTCCTCCGGTGTCCTGCGGGACACCATCAAGAGCCCGGATTTCAATGTGCCCACCACTGTGGCACGGTTCGGGGACACGCTGGCCGCAGTCAACGCCCAGTTCAACCAGCCGCCGAGCCCGTTCGAGGTGGTGCTGGTACCCTCGCACGACCCGGACCTTTAGGAGGCTTCAAAGGCGGAACTGGCTGGCAGTGTGGACTGCCAGCCAGTTCTTTGTGTGCTGCGGCCGGCTAGATGGTCCGCGTCGCCTTGGCCAGGTTGTCCTTCAGCTGCGCAGCGGTCTGGCGCTTCACGTAGGCGGGGCGGTCCCGCTCCACGCGCCAGCTCTCCGAGAGCGGCCCGACGTTGACGGTATCGAAGCCGAACTGGTCGTACAGCCGGGTGACCAGTTCCGCCGCTTCGGGGTAGTCGCTGGCGGTGGCCAGGGCGCGGCGGCCTTCCGTTCCGGCAGGGCTTCCGTCCGTGGTGATGTCCCGCGCCATGATGTGGTTGAAGCCTTTGGCAACCTTGGATTCCGGTAGGTGCTCCTGCAGCAGCCCGGACGTGGTGGCTTCGCCGTTGTCCAGGGCGGGGATCCGGCCATCCCGCTCCCAGTAGTAGTTGTTCGTGTCGATGACGATCTTGCCGGCCAGCGGCTCCACCGGAATGTCCTTGTAGTTCTTCAGCGGCACGGTGGCCACGGCGAAGTCGCCTGCGGCTGCCGCTTCGGCCGCGGTGGCCGCCCGTGCCTTCGGGCCGAGCTCCGCCACCAGGTCCTTCAGGGTTTCCGGCCCGCGGGAGTTGCTGATCACCACGTCGTAGCCCAGTTCCACCGCCTTCCGGGCAACCTGGCTTCCAATGTGTCCTGCACCGATGATTCCGATTGTTGTCATATGGGCGGCAACAGCAGCTTCCGTGCAGAAATTTCAGGCAGTTTTGGGGAATAAAATTGTCCCCGCGCCTACATCCCCAGGTACCGGCCGGGCCGGTGGTTCAGGGCGAGGATGAGGTTCAGCAGGGTGGCACCGGCCGCGGAGACCAGCACCATCATCGGCGGGACGAGAGCCAGCGCGGACAGCACGATCGCTACGTCCAGGACCATTTGCACGTAGCCGGCGCGCCACTTCAGTTTTTCCTGCAGCAGGAGGGCCAGGATGTTGAAGCCGCCCAGGCTGGACTTGTGCCGGAACAGGATCAGCAGCCCCACGCCGGCCAGCAGGTTTCCGCCCAGCACGCCGTAGATGGGGTCGATGTGCAGAGGCCCGAGCGCGGCCGGATGCAGGCTGGCCATCACCGAGACCAGTGCGATGGCGGCGCCGGTGCGAAGGGCGAAGTTCCACCCCTTCTTCCAGATGGCCAAGCCGAAGAACGGCAGGTTCACGGTAAAGAAGATGATGCCGAACGGCAGCGGGACGGTGTAGCTGAGCAGCAGGGCCAGGCCGGCGGTTCCACCTGTCACGGCGGCGCTGGACTTCAGCAGGAACAGCCCGAGCGAGGCGGCGAACGTGCCGGTCAGGATGCCCAGGACGTCCTCAACCACGGTATGGCGGACGGCCGACGGCGGCGCGGCGGGTGCCGCCGTCGAGCCCTGTTCCGCGCTGGTGGCCTGGTGGGCAGGCGAGATGGCGGTGCTCACTTTGCCGCGAACCCCGCGCGGTCGGCCAGGACCGCGAGCACCCTGTTGTTGGTCCCGGGGTCCGCCAGGGTGATCCGGACGCCGTCCACGGCGTAGCCGCGGGCCAGGATGTCGGCGTCCCCCAGGGCCGCGAGGAGCTGTTCACGAAGTTCGTCGGAGGCGCGGAGCCAGTAGAAATTCGCCTGGCTGTCCGGCACTGTCCAGCCGTAGCCGCGGAGGGCTTCGATGACGCGGGTCCGCTCGGTGGCCACCGCCCCGGTCCGTTCGCGGACTTCCTCCTCCGCTGCCAGCGACGCCACCGCGGCGGACTGCGCCATCCGGTTGACGCCGAACGGAACGGCGGTGCGGCGCAGGCCCTCCGCGATGTCCGGACGGGCGATTGCGTAGCCGATCCGCAGGCCGGCCAGCCCGTATGCCTTGGAGAATGTCCGCAGGATGCAAAGGTTGGGGTAGCGCCGGTAGAAGTCCAGCGCGTCCACGCCCGGCCCCCGCTGGAATTCGATGTAGGCCTCGTCCAGCACCACCAGTACGCGCGGCGGTACCGACTGCAGGAACGACTCCAGTGCGTCGGCATTGATGGACACCCCGGTGGGGTTGTTGGGGGAGCAGAGGATCACCAGGCGGGTCCGGTCGGTGATGGCTGCGGCCATGGCGTCCAGGTCATGGTGTTCGTTGGCCAGCAGCGGTACGCGGACGGAGGCTGCGCCGGCCACTGCCACCAGGATGGGGTAGGCCTCGAAGGACCGCCAGGCGAAGACCACTTCGTCGCCGTGGCCGCACACCGCCGAGATGATCTGCTGCAGCACGCCGGAGCTGCCGGGGCCGGCCGCAACTTCTTCGGGGCTGACGCCGTGATGCCGGGCGATGGCTTCGCGGGCCTCCACCGCGCCCATGCTGGGGTAGCGGTGGATCCGGCCGGCCTCGGCGGAGATCGCGTCCACCACCGATGGCAGGGGCGGAAAGTGGCTTTCGTTCGATGCCAGGGCCGCGGTCAGTTCGGTCTGGGCGCTCTTACCAGCCACGTAGGCGGGGAGTTCGGCGACGGCGGCACGCACCTCGGGTCGGGCGGTTTCGGGAAGAGTGCTGGTCATGCACAGCATCGTGGGGCAGCGCAGGACGTCTGCGCAACACAGCCATTTACAGCAGGACAGATTCGACCACTGTAGGCGCTCCAGGTGGCAAAATGCTCACTATGCACCTCGTTGATGCCCTTGACGCAGAGATCCTCCTCACACTGGACCGGGACCCGCAGGCCACCGTCCTGTCGCTCTCCAGGTCGCTGGGCGTGGCGCGCAACACCGTCCACGCGAGGCTGCGCCGGCTGGTGAACGACGGCAGCCTGGCATCCTTCAGCCAGCGGGTCCGCACGGAGGCGCTCGGGCTTCCGCTGACCGCCTTTATTTCCATCTCCATCAGCCAGTCCGTCAGCGACACAGCGGTGGCGGCGCTGCAGACCATTCCGGAAATCATCGAGATGCATGCCACCACCGGCGACGCGGACCTGCTCGCGAAGGTGGCCGCGAGGGACCCCGCCGACCTGCACCGGGTGACCAATGCGATGCTGGCGATTGCCGGCGTCGTGCGCACCAGCACCGCGATGTCCCTGGTGGAAGTGATGCCCACCCGGACCGTCCCGCTGCTGGAGGCGGCGGCGAAGAAGTAGGGCCGGCTCCTAGCCGACCAGGTCATCCAGGGCGTCGATCAGGGCGTCCACGAAAGCTGTGAGGATGGCCGGCTGGGTGCGGCCCGTCATCGTCTGGATCTGCCCCTGCCGCTGGCGCAGGACCGGGTGCTCGAGGTGGACGGCCACCAGGTCCTCCCGGTCGCGCCGGTCCAGCGAAAGGCCGCCGACCAGCGATACCCCCACCCCGGCGCGGGCGAACTGGATCACCGGGTTGATGTGGTCGCTTTGCAGGGTAATGGCCGGCGTGAGGCCTTCGATCTGCATGGCGAGGTCGAACAGCTCCCGCTGGCTGGACCCGGGGGCCGTGACGGCAAGTTTGTAGCGGCAGAGGTCCTGGAGCGTGGCGCTGGGCTGGCCGGCCAGTGGATGGTCCGGCGACACCAGGGCGAAGGCGACGGGGGTGGGCATGGAGTGCTCCACGGTGACCTTTGACTGCGGGCCGAGGGAAAACACGGCAGCGACGTCCGCCTCGCCCTCGGCAACCCTCCGGGTGCCCTCGGAGGAGGCGACGACGTCCAGATGGAATTCGACGTCGTCGTGCTGGCGGCTGAAGCCCGCGATGGCCGACGGGACCCAGACGCGGGCGAAGCCTTCCGCGCAGGCCACCCGCAGCGTGCGCGTCTTGCGCTGCATGGAAACCAGCAGTTCTTCGCGGACTGCCGCCCCCTCCGCCTCCGCCCGTCGCACGTAGGCCAGCAGGAGGCGGCCTGCCTCGGTGAGTTCCACACCGCGGGCGTGCCGGTTGAACAGCGGCGTGCCAAGCGAGGTTTCCAGCTTGTTGATCTGGCGGCTGATGGCGGACGCGGAGATGTGCAGCCGGTCGGCGGCATCGGTGAGCGTGCCCTCCTGCGCGACGGCGTCGAAGTACAACAGCGCCGGGGTCAGCATGTTCACAGTCGCACCTTCAGTTCCACGCAGTCCGCCATAAGGTTTGCGCTGAAGTCAAAGCTCATCGACAAAACGATACTGGTCGTGAGGGCTGCTGCCGCCTAGTTTGGAACTCACGTTCCAACAGCAAAGGATGGCCAACACATGCAGCAGCGCAGCGATCTCCTGTCAGCGGCAGGGGATTACGTGGATTCGGGCAGCTTCGAGGCGGACCTCGCCGGGCTCGTGTCCTACCGGTCGGAGAGTTCGACGGCGGAGGGCCGGGTTGCGCTGAAGTCATACCTCGATGAGGTGCTGGAGCCGGCGCTGGTGGCCTTGGGGTGCTCGGTGGAGCGCTTCGACGCGTGGCGTGGCGGCCTGAATTCCTTCCTGCTGGCCACCCGGCATGAAGGCGACGATCTTCCCACGGTCCTTTGCTACGGCCATGCCGACGTGGTTGACGGTCAGGCCCCCGGGTGGCCCAACGGCCGCAGCCCCTGGATCCTCGGCATCGAATCAGACCGGTGGTACGGCCGGGGTTCGGCCGACAACAAAGGCCAGCACTGGATCAATATCGTGGCCCTGCGGCTGCTTCTGGAACAGCGCGGCAGCCTGGGTTTCAACCTCGTGTTCCTCCTGGAAGGTGCCGAGGAAATCGGTTCGCCCGACCTCGCCGAGTTTGCGGCCGCACACCGCCAAGCCCTGCGGGCCGACGTCTTCATCGGCTCCGACGGACCCCGCCTGGCCGCTGAAAGCCCCACTGTCTTCCTTGGCGCGCGCGGCGGCGTCACCTTCCACCTGACGGCCGATCTGCGCAGCGGTTCCTACCACTCAGGGAACTGGGGCGGCCTGCTGCGGAACCCTGCCACCACGGTGGCCGCCGCCGTCGCGTCGTTGGTGGACGGGCACGGCATCATCAAACTGCCCGGGCTGCTGCCCGCGGGGATTCCGGGCCCGGTGGCTGCGGCGCTGGAGGCCATCGACGTGGTGGCCAACCCCGGCGACCCTGCCTCCGATCCCACCTGGGGCGATGGTTCACTCAGCCCCGCCGAGCGGCTGTATGCGTGGAACACGCTGGAAGTGCTGGCGCTCGGCGCCGGCAACCCGGAAAACCCGGTCAACGCCATTCCCGGCTCCGCCCGCGCCACGCTGCAGCTTCGCTTCGTGCCGGGAACGGACACGGCGAACCTCGAATCAGCCGTCCGGCAGCACCTGGAGGCGGCCGGGTTCGGCATGGTGGACGTCACCGTGGGCAGTTCCTTCGCGGCCAGCCGCCTTGACCTGGAGAGCCCGTGGGTTTCCTGGGCCTTGGCCTCACTTGAGGAAACCACCGGCCGCAAGCCCGTGCTGCTCCCCAACATTGGCGGATCGCTCCCGAGCTTCGTTTTCGCTGACATCCTGGGCCTGCCCACGCTCTGGGTCCCGCATTCCCATCCCGGCTGCCAGCAGCACGCCCCCGACGAGCACCTCCTGAAGTCCGTGGCCCGCGAAGGCCTGCAGATCGCCGCCGGGTTGTTCTTCGACCTCGCCGCGGCCGGCAGCCCCGCCGGCGCGGGCCTTCGCGCCGCCGTCCCCGCCAGCTCCGTTTCCTGACCCCTGGAGCTTCCATGACCATTCCGCAGCAGAAGAACCAGCCAGGCACTGTTCCAACCAGCACTGTTCCAACCAGCACTGTCCCATCCACAGCCGCCCGGGCCGAGGCGCCGCAGTCCGCCACCCGTGGGATTGTGGCGGCCACCATCGGCAACGCGCTCGAATGGTTCGACATTGCCATCTACGCGCTCCTGGCCATCTACATCGGCCGGAACTTCTTCCCCAGCAACGATCCCGGCGTCGAACTCATCCAGGCCTTCGCCGTGTTCGGTGTCTCCTACCTCATCCGGCCGCTGGGAGGCCTGGTGCTGGGGTCCTTCGCCGACCGGCACGGGTTGAAGAGGGGCCTCACCGTGACCATCCGGCTCATGGTGTTGGGCACCGCCCTGCTGGCGTTCATGCCGAACTACGGCACCATCGGCATCCTGGCCCCGATCGGAATCGTCCTGGCCAGGCTGATCCAGGGCTTCTCTGCCGGCGGCGAGTTCGGTGCCGCCACCGCCTACCTGATTGCCCAGAACGGCAAACGCAAGGGATTCCTGGGCAGCTTCCAGTTCGCCAGCCAGGGCCTTGGCAGCCTGCTCGCCGCGATCTTCGTGGCCGTCCTGACCACAGTCCTCACCGATGCCCAGATGACTGAGTGGGGCTGGCGGATCCCCTTCCTGTTCGGCCTGCTGGTGGGCCCTGCGGGTTTCCTGATCCGCAAGGAAATGCGCGAAGTGCCCGCGCCCCAGGACTCCGGCGACCGGAAGCACTCGCCCATTCGGGAGGTGTTCGCCTCCCAGAAGACCGGGATGCTCATTGCCGGCGGTGCACTGGCGGTTTCCACCGCCTTGAACTTCATCCTGCAGTACATGCCTACCTTTGCCATCAAGGAGCTGGGGCTCGAGCCGGGCATCTCATTCACCTCGCCGATCATCACCGGCGTCATCCTGACCTTTGGCACACCCGTGGTGGGCCACCTCTCGGACAAATTCGGCCGCCTGGCCATCATGGTGCTCACCGTGATCGTGCTGCTGCTCGCCGTCGTACCGCTGTTCCTCTGGGTGATCAGCGCAAAGTCCTTCCTGGTGCTGGCGCTGGTAATGACCGTGTTGGGACTGCTCAAGGCCGCCTACTTCGGCGCCCTGCCCTCCGTGATGTCCGATTCCTTCGATGCCCGGACCCGGGCCACCGGTCTCTCTTTCAGCTACAACACCGCGGTGGTGGCCTTCGGCGGGTTTACCCCCATGATCGCCGCCTACCTGGTGCAGCAAACCGGCCAGGCTGTAGCGCCGGGGTACTACCTCGCCGTGATCGCGTTGATCAGCCTCGCTGCCCTTGCAGCAGGAGTGAAGCTGCGCGGTATCCGCTGAGACAGGCGAACGCCCGCCCACGTCGTATTGACCGTGGGCGGGCGTGCCGTGTGTGCGGGGCAACCATACCCACAAGCGAACGTCCTCGCACAATTTCTCACAATAACTTTTGGTCAAACCCTTGACCAGATTTGTCAGCCACTGGTAAACCTAAAGGGCAGAAAGCGCTTTCCGCGTACGGCGAAACCCCCAAACATCACTCGTGGAGGGTCCTGCTGCCGCGTAAATGAAACGTTCCAACCTGTTGTGCGGCAGAGTCAGCTGCCGCCGCATCAAAGGAGATGTTCTTTGCCAAACCCCTCAATGTGCCCCCCTCAACGCCGCACCAGACGTGGCTGGAAGGCGGCGCCCGCCGCTGCCGCAGCCACGCTCTCGGCGGCAGCGCTGGTGTTTACCGGCGTTCCCCTGGCTGCAGCCGACCCCGGCCAGTCCGATCCCGCCGGCAATGCGGCGGCGCTGTCGCACCCCAGGCGGCAGGTGGAGAACCTGGACCGCGCCCCGGTTGCCGTGCTGACGGACCAGGGTGCCACCCTCGGCTGGCGGATGCTGGGTCTCGACATGGACAGCGTGGGCTTCCATGTCATCCGCGACGGCGTCCAGATCACCGATGAGCCCATCCGGGACACCACCACGTACGTGGACCCGGCCGGCACGGCGGACTCCACGTACGTGATCAAGACCGTGGGCAACGGCAATGGGCAGGACAAACTCAGCGCCGCGTTCAGGCCGCTGGCCCAGAACTACCTGCCCGTCAGGCTGGATAAGCCGGCCGACGGCGTCACCCCCACCGGGCAGGCCTACAGCTACACGGCCAATGACTCCAGCGTCGCGGACCTGGACGGCGACGGCGCCTATGAAATCATCCAGCTCTGGAACCCGACCAACGCCCAGGACAACTCCAAGTCCGGCTACACGGGCAACGTCTACGTGGACGCCTACCGGATGGACGGCACCAAGCTGTGGCGCATCGACCTGGGCCGCAACATCCGCGCCGGAGCCCACTACACGCAGATGCTGGCCTACGACTTCGACGGCGACGGCAAGGCCGAGGTGGCCTTCAAGACCGCGGACGGAACCACCGACGCGGCCGGCACGGTCATCGGTGATCCGGCGGCTGATTACCGCAACAGCGCAGGCTACGTGCTGTCCGGTCCGGAGTTCCTTACGGTGTTCAACGGCGCCCGTGGCACCATCATGGACACCGTCCCGTACGATCCGCCGCGCGGCACCGTGTCCGCGTGGGGCGACAGCTACGGCAACCGCGTGGACCGCTTCCTTGCAGCCGTTGCGTACGTGGACGGCGAACACCCTTCCATGATGTTCAGCCGCGGGTACTACACCCGCACCGTGCTGGTCACCTACGACCTGGCCAACGGCAAGCTGGTCAAGCGCTGGAAGTTCGACTCCGATGTGGCCGGCGCCGAGTACAAGGGCCAGGGAAACCACAACCTGTCCGTGGCGGACGTGGACCAGGATGGCAGGGATGAGTTCGTCTTTGGCTCCATGACCATCGACGACGACGGAACCCCGCTGTACAACACCACGCTGGGCCACGGCGACGCGATCCACACCGGCGACCTCGACCCTTCCCGCCCCGGACTTGAGACCTTCGCCGTGCACGAGAGCATGTCTGCGAGCGGCAACCGCGGCGCCACCTTCCGCGACTCAGCCACCGGCGAGGTGCTGTGGAGCATCCCCGCCGTCAAGGACACCGGCCGCGGCGCCACCGGTGACATCGACCCCCGCTTCCCGGGCTCAGAGAGCTGGGCCGTGGGCGGCGACGCCGCCTGGAACTCCTCCGTCGGGTACCTGATGTCCGCAAGGGGCGAGCGGATCGGGGACAAGATCCCCGCGGCCAACTTCATGGCCTGGTGGGACGGTGACCTGCTCCGGGAAATCGTGGACCACGACTTTGACGCCGTCGCGGGGATGGGCGTGCCCACCATCTCGAAGTGGAACTGGGACACGCAGGCCAGCGACAGGCTGCTGACCGCCACCGGAGCGCGCACCAACAACCACACCAAGGGCAGCCCGTCGCTCCAGGCGGACCTGCTCGGCGACTGGCGCGAGGAACTGGTGTTCCCGTCTGCTGACAGCACTGAGCTGCGGATCTACACCACCACGTCACCCACCGAGGTCAGGCTCCGCACCCTGATGCATGACCCGATGTACCGCACCGGCGTGGCCCGGGAGACTGTCGGCTACAACCAGCCGCCGCACCCCAGCTTCTTCATCGGCCAGGGCATGGAAACCCCGGCCATGCCGGCCGTGTTCTACGCGGGAAGCACGAAGTAGCAGGTAGAAAGTGAGCGCCGCGCGGCTTCCCTACGGGGACCGCGCGGCGCTTTCCTATGTGCTGGGGCGCGGGTGCATGATCCTCATCTGGTCCCAGGTGCGTTCCGACGCTGCGATGCTGCGGGTGGACCGTTCCTTGTCCAGCGAGGCGAGCTCAACAGCGATTGCCTGGACGGCAGCGACCGCACCCGTGAGGGAAGGGAAGAATCCGGCACTTTCCGCGGGCACAACTATCCGGTGCTGTGCGTGCTTGGCGACCGGGGAGCTGGCGGTGTCCGTGATCGTGGCGATCGGGGTGCCCAGATTGTGTGCAAAATCCACCGCCCGCACGGTGCTGTCGTAGACGCGCCAGAGGCTGATGGCAATGACCAGGTCGTCGGGCGTCAGCCGGGCAATGGCGTTGGTCAAGGCGGCGACGTCCGCGTCCAGGAGCCTGACGTCATAGCCGGCGATGATGGCATTGTGTTCCAGCGCCTTGCCGGGGATCGCGTAACTGCCCGCAGCAATGATCAGCGTCTGCCGTGCCGCCGCGATGGCCTGGGCCACGGCATGCAGTACGCCCGGATCCACGGTCCTCTCCAGGTGGACAAGGTTTGACCGGTCAGTGGTCAGGGAAGCCTGCGCCGGGCTGCTCACATGGCCGTTGTGTTCGGCTGCGATCTCCACGGCGCTCAACGACGCAAGGAACCGCGAACGAAGCTCGAACTGGAATTCCGCCCAACCCTTGAATCCGAGGGTCTGGGCGGTCCGGGTCACCGTGGAGGCGTTCGACGACGCCGCGGCAGCTATGTCGCTGACCGACCCGTAGGACGCCAGCCTGGGCTGGGACCGAAGGACGCCCAGGACCTGGAGTTGCCGGGCCGCGAGTTTGCGGCCCCGGGCCTGGCCATCGAGCCATTCGGTCAAGGTGGCGCCGTTAACTTCTTGTTTCACCTATTGACCTCCGCTGGTGATGCACGTAACTTCAATCTACATGCACGGATCTGTGCAAATTTTAAAAAATGTACAACTCGGCCCACTTCGGCAGGATCCCCAATGTCTCTAACAGCACGCTTGGACCGGCTCCCACTCAGTCGTCCACACTACAAGCTCCTCCTCATTGGAGGGCTCGGCTATTCCTTCGATGGCATGGACGGCGCGGTGGTTGCCTTCCTGCTGCCGCGCATCCAGGAACTTTGGGGCCTCAGCACTGCCAGCCTGGGCCTTGTCGGCTCCGCGGCACCGCTGGGCTTCTTCTTCGGTGCCATCCTCTCGGGATGGATGGGCGACCGGTTCGGGCGAAAAAAAGTCATGCTGTGGGCATTGGCCTTCTACTGCGCCATGTCTGTCGTGGCGGCCATGGCTCCGAACTTTGAGGTGTTCCTGGTTGCGCGGGTCCTTGCAGGCCTGGGTGCCGGGGCCGAGAGCGTCATCATTGCCCCCTTCCTGTCGGAATTCATCCCGCCGAAGAGGCGTGGCTGGTTCATCGGCACCCTGGCGGGTTTCTTCTCCTTTGGATTTGTCGGCGCCGCATTCATTGGCCGTTTCGTTGTTCCCATGGGTGAGGACGGCTGGCGGTGGGCCCAGGTCATCACCGCAATTCCCATCCTCCTGCTCCTCTGGTGGCGCCGCAGCCTTCCGGAATCGCCCCGCTACCTCATGAGCCAGGGAAGGCAGGCCGAGGCGGAACAGGTGGTGGAACGGTTTGAGCAAAGCGTTATCCGGGCAACCGGAAACAGCCTGCAGCCGGTGGAAACTGGCGCGGAGGACATCACCAAGCACGGACAGAAGATCAGCATCTGGAACGCCCTGAAAGTCATGTGGTCGCCGGTGCTGCGCCGAAGGACCGCCGTGATCTGGCTGATCTGGTTCGTGATCACCTTCTCGTACTACGGATTCTTCTCCTGGATCCCCACACTGCTGGTGGGCCGCGGCATCACGGTCACAAAGAGCTTTGAATACTCCATCATCATTTACCTCGCCCAAATTCCCGGCTACTTCTCGGCTGCATGGCTGTGCGACAGGATCGACCGCAAGAACACCATCGCCCTGTACCTGGCTGGATCCGCCCTGAGCGCCTTCTGGCTGAGCCAGTCGAATGATTCCGGCATGATCCTGGTTGCCGCTGCCACGCTTTCCTTCTTCCTCAACGGCACCTACGCGGGGGTTTATGCGTACACGCCGGAATTGTTCCCCACCTGGATGCGGGCCACCGGCGTCGGACTGGCAAGTGCCGTGGGGCGGGTGGGCAGCATCCTCGCCCCGTCCATCATCGGCATCTTCTCCGCAGCACTCGGGTTTGGCGGCGTCTTCACCATGACGACGGTCGTCCTCGCCGTCGGCGTCCTGGGCGTGGTCATCTTCGGCACGTCCACTGCGGGCAAATCGCTCGAAGACATCAATGCCCGGACCGAACCCGAGCAGCCGGCTGTTGCAGGAGGCCCCAAGTGATGGATCAGGAAACCAATAACGTCTTCCAGTCGCTCTTTGACAGGTTGCGCCACGAGCCGGGAGTCATCCTCTTCACGGCGCTCCGCTGGCTGCCCGGCACCTCGGTCCTGAGGCGGGTCTTTACCAGCCACCCGGTGGAGTATCCCACCGGCGCGGAAAAATCCGTGGAAATCTCCGCCGGATGGCTGGAAACCGTCATAGCCAGGCAGGAGCCGTTCCTGGCAGCCGATGCAACAGCGTTGCGTGACGTCTTCACCGACGTTGAACTCATCCAGTCCCTGGGGTGCGGGGCGGTGATCAACATCCCCGTGACATCCGGCGGCCAGGTTGTTGGCGTCCTTGCCCTGCTTGACGCCGAAGGGCGGTACGGCGCCGGCAGCCTCGAGGCCGCCGCCGCAACCGTCGCCACTGCCTCGGCACAGACCGCAGCGGCTTTCATCCAGTCCGACCAATCATTTACAACAGGAAAGGGCGCCGTCTGACGCATGACTGCCTCCACTCAACCCCTTGTTATCCGGAACGCGAACGTCCTGGATGTCCACGCGGGCACCTTCTCGCCGGCCGACGTCGTTACCGCAGACGGAAAAATCCGCACCATCGCACCGGGCGCGGAAGCTCCCGGCGATGCGCGGACCATCGACGCAAGCGGCAAGTACCTCATCCCTGGGCTCATCGACGCCCACGTCCACGTCGTCGCGTCCAGCGCCGACTTCCGATCCCTGACCTGGACGCCGCCCTCCTACGCCTACGCCCAGACGGCGCGGATCATGAAGGACATGCTGCGCCGGGGTTTCACCACCGTCCGGGACCTTTCGGGTGCCGACTTCGGCCTGGCCAAAGCGCAGGCCGAAGGGCTTCTCGACGGGCCCAAGCTGCACTTTTGCGGCCGTGCTCTGAGCCAAACCGGAGGCCACGGCGACATGCGCCTGCCTGGCGAGGACCATGATCCCAACGGGCGCGGATGCTGCGGCATTGGACGGGTCGCGGACGGGGTCGACGCCGTCCGGGCCGCGGCCCGGGACGAGCTCCGCAAGGGCGCGCACCACATCAAGATCATGGCATCGGGCGGCGTATCGTCACCCACCGACCGCATCGATTCAACCCAGTACTCGATGGAGGAAATGCGGGCGGCCGTGGAAGAGGCCGAGGCAGCCAACCGTTATGTTGCCGCGCATGCCTACACTGCCCGCGCCATCAACCGGGCCCTGGAAGCAGGAGTGCGGTCGATCGAACACGGCAACCTCCTGGATGATGAGAGCCTGAAGCTCTTCCTCGAAAAGGACGCCTTCCTCGTGCCGACCCTGGTCACGTACTGGGCTCTGAAGGAGGAAGGGCGGGAGTTCGGGTTGACCGACGAGATGTGGGCGAAGGTCGATTCCGTCCTGACGAGCGGACTCGAGGCCATTGCGCGGGCCCACGAGGCAGGCGTGAAGATGGTCTTCGGGTCCGACCTGCTTGGCGGAATGCACCGCCACCAGAACGAGCAGTTCCGGCTTCTCGGCAAGGTTCAGCCGGCCATCGACGCTATCCGCGCCGCAACCACCACCGCTGCCGAGCTGCTGGGGGGGGTCGGCGAGATCGGAGTTGTGGCCCCAGGTGCTGCCGCCGACATGCTCCTCCTCTCGGCAGACCCGGTGGAGGACATCGCCGTTCTCGCGGACATCGCCGACCATCTCCAACTGGTGATCCAGGACGGTGTGGTCGTCGGCGAATGACGCGCGAAAGCGCCGCCCGCCTCGGGGGAGAGGCGGGCGGTGCTTTGGCATCTGCCGGCTAGGCCGGCATCACACCGGCCGGACTCCGGCTGGCTCAGTGTCCGCCGAGGTTGCCCCCACCGGCGGCAGGCCGCCGTCGGGACGGCGGTCGTCCTCGCGCCGTTCGCCGGCGCTCAGGTTCTCGCCTTCCAGCGTCTCGTCGGACTCACCGGTGGCGTCCACCAGCCCGTTGGTCTGGTCGAACGGGTGGCCGATCCTGCCGTCGTCGAGGTCCCCGATGGAGCCTGACGAGCCGGCGGACGTCGCCGTTCCTGTCGCGGTGGTGCCCGTGTCGGCAACCGGGCCCGTGGTGGTGTCCGCGGTCAGCGGGGTGACGGTGGCCGGCTCCCCGGGGGCTGCCGGTGTAACGGTCTCGTCCGCGGCCGCAGTGTCCTTGTTGCCGCCGGCCGCCATCGCTGCCGCGGCACCTGCCGCCGCCGCCACGCCGAGCCCGGCCGCCACCTTGCCGGAGACGCCTGCCTTTCCGGAATCGCCCAGGGAGGCTCCCGCGTGCTCCACACCGGGTGTGCCAACCGTGGCGCCCGGGTTGACGGCCCCGCGCCATGCACCGCTGGCGTAGCCCTCGTCCTCGATGAACTCCTTGAACCGCTGCAGGTCGGCCTCGGCTTGCCTGTCCACGACGTTCAGCTTGTCGCCAACCTTCTCAATCAAACCTTCGGGCTCGTATTCGAGCGTCAGCTGCAGTGACGTCTGGCCGCCGCCAACGTCCTCGAATTCCACGGCGCCGGCATTCGTGGCGCCGTCCGTGGCAGCCCAGGCAACCTTGCGGTCCGGGACCTGCTCAAGGATCTTTGCTTCCCACTGCCGGCGGACGCCGCCGATCTCGGCCACCCACTCCAGCCGGTCGTCACTGAGCTGCGTCACGCTCTTCACGCCGCCCATGAAGTGCGGGAATTCCTCGAACTGGGTCCACTGGTTGTAGGCCGTGCTCACCGGAACGTTCACCAGAATGCGTTTTTCCACCTTCGTGCTCATAACGTCTCCTTCGCTGTGTTACCGGAAGCCAATGACCGAAAATCATCAGCATGCTTATTAAGTTACCTGCTGCCCGCAAACCTTGCTACCCCGGTCCCTTACCCAGTTGGGGGAGCGGGAGGAAACGGACGACGGCGGCACGCGGTCCTGCTGCGGAACAGGAGCCGGGTGCCGCCGTCGTAAGTGCGGGCAGCGTGGGTGCGTCAGCGCAGGTACTTGCCCACCAGGGCCAGGTTCTGGATGACTGCCAGCCCGAACTGGGCGGTGTCGTTCGTGGAGACGGTGGGCGCCTCGTCCACGGGCAGCAGCACGTGGGGCGGCTGGATTTTCCGGGGCGTGAAAGCCGAATCGTGGTTCAGGTGTTCGCCGCCCTCGGCGAAGCTTTCCCAGGCCCGGGCGGCCAGGTCCGGATCTCCCGTGCGGGCCGCGGCATAGGCCGTGAGCCGGCTGTGCGCCTGGGTGAGGTGGATGCCGGTCAGCGGCTCGCCCACCGCCTCCACCTGTTCCTCCGGGCTTGCCAGGAAGAGCCGGCAGTACTGCAGCCACGCCTGTTCGAAGTCCGGATCATCCACCAGGTCCACCAGTTCGCTGCAGATTTCCACCAGCCCGAACACGGCGCTGAGGTGTGAAACCTGGATCAGTTCGCGGCTGGTATCGAACCTGCCCTTGTCCAGGTCGTAGAGAGCCTCGCCGGTGAGGAAGCCGTACTTCAGCGCGCCGATGTCCGCCATGGTGCCCAGCAGCCTGTCCCGGGACCGGGGGTTGCCCGTGCGTTCCCAGTCCGTGAGCCAGGTGGCCGCCAGTGAACCCCAGTCGGTGCCCAGCCCCACGCCCAGGGCACCACGGTCCGGGCGGTAGGTTGCGGCGTCAGGGCGGACCTTTCGGACCGGGTCAAGACCCAGGAAGTTCTGGTCGCTGTCCACGAGTTCGGTGAGCAGGTCGCCGGTGCGCTCATCCGCCGTCAGGTAGTAGTAGAAGCGGCGGTAGGCGGGGGTGCTGATGCGCAGCTGCTTGGCGCTGCAGCCCCAGTGCTGGACGTTGTGCCGCGACCCCAGGCCTTTCCATGGCCCCAGGTGGTAGACGTCCACCTCGCCGGTGTGCCGGGTCATGGCCTCGGCGAACCGGAAGATGTCCGCGCGGCCGGAGCGCAGGTAGGAGTACCAGAGCCACAGGTCGGGGGACAGCTCGGAGTTGTCCCACGCGTAGCCGCCCACGTCGTAGCGCCACACGTGCCGGTCGGAATCGTAAGTGTGCATCACGTCGCCGTAGTTCCAGAACCCGTACCAGCGGCGCTGCTCCACCTGCCCGGCGTAGAAGTCGAACAGGAAATCCAGCCGGTCCTCCAGGCGGGCCCGCGCGGGGGTGCTGCGGTCCACCGGATCCCAGTCCCCGAACACGCCCGCCGAGTGCAGGTAGTCCGGCGGCGCCTGCAACAGGGCCGGGGCGGAAGCGGCTGCCGCATCTGCGGCGAGGCTTTCCGTGGGCGGCGTGCCGTCATAGGCGAAGAGAGTTAACTCATGTGTGCGGGCAATGCCGGTGGGGTCGCCGAAGCCCGGTTCGTAGTCCTCGTACGTGATTTCCAGGCCTTCGAGTTGCTCCCCGAAAGTGTCCTGGCCCAGGCCGTCGTGGTAGAAACGCAGGTCCATGGGCTGCGCTTCCGGTGAATAGAGCCAGGCGGTGAGGGTGGCTTCGCCGACGGCGGCGCCGCGGATGTCCAGCTGGCCGGGGTGCGACTGCCAGAAGTCCTTGACGCCCACGCCCAGGCCGCCGCGCGTATCGGTGAGGGAACAGAAACCGGCGGAGCGGGTGCCGCCCGAAATACCCACCCAACCGTGTCCTGGAGCCGTCCGTTTGCGCAGCTCGAAGCCGTCCGCGCTGAGCTGCGCCAGCGTGTAATCGCCCCAGGCCGGGATCAGGTGCAGGCGTTCGGACACCTCCGGGTTCCAAGTTTCCGGCGGGGGAGTGGGCCGGCCGGCGACCTGCGCTTCGCGGACGTCCGCGCCCGGATCGCGCCGCAGCCCGGTCAGGCCGCGGACCGCCTCGGTGAGGAAGCCGCCGTCGGCCCCTGCGATGCGGACGTGCCGGTTGTGCAGCTCAGCCTCAAGCGGGACAGTGAAGCGGACCCCCATGCCTGCCAGGAAGTCGCGGTCAGCGTCGCCGTCCCAGATGAAGGAGTGGACCATCCGCACGCTGCGGGCGTTCGCGTAGAAGTAGAAGCGCACCACGAACGGCAGCCACTCCCGGCCGGTCCCGGGGGCGTCCGGGCGGTGCCGGCCTTCCAGCCGCACCACGGCGCGGACGGGCCCGTCCTGTTCGAGTTCGACGGCGGTCACCTCGCCGGTGAACGCCTCCCGGCGCGCCGTCCCGGCGGCTTCGGGGATGCCGTCCTGCAGCAGGCTGACCAGCCGGGCGTCGCGGGCAACGGTGGCGCCGTCGCGGATGAGGCTGCTGAACAGGGTGCTGCCGCTGCCGTTGATCACCATCTGCAGCCTGCCGGTGTCCACTGTGAGGGCGCCGGCACCCGCGGTGACGGTGACTCGGGGGGCGGCCGACGGCGGCTGGCCGGCTCCGGAGGGCGACGCGCCGCCGTCGAGCGTCACATGGTAGCTGCCGGAGGGGGCGTCCGTGGCACCCAGCGCGAGGCCCGCCCACTTCAGGGACCCGTCCGGCCACGTGGCCAGCGGCCATGCCTGGCTGGCCACGGGATTGCCCGCGGCATCCTTGACCGCCAGGCTGCCCGGCCCGGTGGCTGTTCCGCGTGCGAACGGCATGCCCCACGTGGTTCCGCCGCTGATCTCTGCAGGTGCCTCGCCGTCGATCCACCTGATGAGAGTGTCTGCCATGTGCTCAAACTCCGTTGTCTCGCGTACCAATGATGTGAAAGCGCTTTCTGATACGTTTCAAAATAGTCCGCCACGCGAGGTGCCGCAAGGGTCGTCCAAGGACTGGTTGCCTGGCAAAGCTCAGGACCTAAGCCTCTGAAAGCGCCCGCCTGACGAGTCGAAGCTGGAACTGTACGAGGTGATGCGGCAGGAACGGGGCTGAATGCAGCGTCCCGAGTACGCATAATCAGCACCGCATCACATTGAGGGAGCAAATAATGTCTGCGTCATCAGCGCATCCAGGCGTTGGCGCGAGCCACCACCGTACTGCGATCGAACTCACTGCCCTGGTTTCCGGCGGGATCTTCGCCCTCGTGGGCATCCTGGGGTTCATTCCCGGCGTCACCACGAACTACTCGCAGATGGCCTTCGCCGGCCACGACTCCGGCGCCCTGCTGCTGGGCATTTTCCAGGTGTCCATCCTGCACAACATCGTCCACCTGCTCTTCGGTGCCGCGGGCCTGCTCATGGGCAGGACGGCAATGCAGTCGAGGTACTTCCTGCTCGGCGGCGGCGTCCTGTACCTGGTGATCTGGCTCTACGGACTGCTGATCGACCAGGGGTCCGGGGCCAATTTCATTCCGCTCAACACCGCGGACAACTGGCTGCACGCCGTACTGGGCGTGGCAATGATTGTCCTCGGCTTCGTGCTCGGCCGCGACATGACCGGAACGGAACGTAGGGGTTAGCTCTTCGGGGGTTGGCTCTTCGCCGCGGGCCCGTCGTCGTCCGGTCCTTCGGCGGGGTCCTGGCTGTGCACCCGGATGTCGGCCGGGTCCGCGTCCGGATCGCCTTCGGCAGGTGATTCGGCATGGACCCGGTCGTCGTCGTCCCGTGAGTGGTCTGCGGTCATGGCTGCTCCTTGAAGCTGGAGGTACGGCGAAGCTGGAAATACTGCGGAAGCCGGAGGGTTGCATTACCCATCATTCAGCCCCCCGGCTTCCTGCGTGTCAAGGAGTTCCTGCTCTGGCCGGGGACGGCCAACCGTGCTGGACTGGACGGGCAGTGGGCGCCAGCCTCCGTCCGGGGCGGGTGCCGTTTCCAGTCACCGAAATTAGCAGCCACCGCTTGTCCAGCCGCCGCGCAGGCGGCCGGCACGGTCCGGCTGTTGGAAGGAACGCACGCATGGCAACGTACAAGATCGGATACTTCGTGGGGAGCCTGGCGAAGGGCTCCATCAACCGGGTCCTGGCCAACGCCCTGATCAAACTCGCACCCGAGGAGCTGGAGTTCACGGAGATCCCCATCAGGGACCTTCCGCTGTACAGCTACGACTACGACGCCGACTTCCCTCCGGCCGGCCGGGCGCTGAAGGAGGCCATCGAGGCGGCGGACGGCATTCTGTTCGTTTCCCCCGAATACAACCGCTCCATCCCCGGCGCCCTGAAGAATGCCATTGACTGGGGTTCCCGGCCGTGGGGAACCAACTCGTTCGCGCGCAAGCCCACCGGCATCATCGGGGCCTCACCGGGCAGCATCGGCACCGCCGTCATGCAGTCCTCCATGCGCGCCGTGCTGAGCTTCCTGGACGCGCCGCAACTGAACGCCCCGGAGGCTTACGTGAAGTTCGATCCCGCGGCCTTTGGCGACGACGGCGGGGTCAAGGATGAGTCCACCGCCAAGTTCCTGGGCCATTTCATGGAGGAATATGCGGCCTTCGTGGCGCGGGTCCTCGCCGCGAACGCGCCCGGACACATCGGCGACCTGCAGCCGGACGAGGCCAAGCTGTCCCGCTAAGAACAGGCTGTCCCGCCAAGGCGTACGGATGCCCGCCGTCCCAGCAACGGCGGGCATCCGAGTATGTGGGCCCTGAGGGCCTGTGTCAGTCGAGCGGCAGCGTCACCGTGACGGTGGTGCCGTTGCCCGGAGCGGAGCTGATGTCCACGGACCCTCCGGCTTCCTGGACGGCGACGGACATCAGGCGCAGCCCGTAGCCGTGGTGCCGCCCGCAGGTGGCGCGCTGGCTGTTGAAGCCCGTGCCGTCGTCGGACACCACCAGGCGGATGCCGTGGTCCACGGCGGCCAGCTGGACGGTGAGCGAGGAAGCGGCGGAGTATTTGTAGGCGTTGCTCAGGGCCTCGCGGGCAGACTGGTAGAGGAGGGACGCGCAGTCCGCCGGAATCTCGATGCCCCAATGCGGAGTATCCCAGTGGACCGACATCCCCCGGTGGCGCAGGGGCCCGGTGAGCCGGTCGATGCAGCCGGCCAGCCCCAACGTGTGGAAATCCAGCGGCTGACGGTCCGTCAGCACGCCGCCGATGGTTGTGACTTCACTGTCCAACGCTGTCTGGTGTCCCATGACTTCCTGCTCCCCAAGCTGGTTTGTCCTTTGGCAACAGCCTGCGCCTGCAAGTTCTAGGTGCCGCAAGGTTTGCCGCAAGATCCCATCAATTCTGCTGGCGGGACGTGACTGGAATAGTCTGGCGTCCTGAGGGGCCCGGCAAGCTGTGTGCCGCCGGCCGTTGTTTTATACCTGCGGAGCTGGGGACGGAAGACCTATGCCTACTTGGTTAATGTCACTCGTGTGGGGCACCGGCGCCGGTGCGGCCCTGGTCCTCGGATCAGCCGTGTCCTGGCGGTGGACCATACCGTCCAAAGTCGTGTCCACCATCATGGCGTTCGGGGCGGGGGTGCTGATCTCGGCCCTTGCGTTCGAGCTCGTGGACGAGGCCGTCAAGGGCGGCGGCCTGTGGCCTACTGTGGCCGGATTCCTGGCCGGGGCAGTGGTGTACGTGGGAGCGAACATGATGCTGTCCCGGGCCGGGGCCAAGCACCGCAAACGGTCAGGGGACCAGCAGCCCAGCGAACAGGACAACCCGGGCAGCGGCACGGCCATAGCCGTCGGCGCGCTGCTGGACGGGGTCCCGGAATCCGTGGTCCTTGGCGTCGGGCTGCTGGCCGGGGGAGCGGTAAGCCCCGCCATGCTGGCCGCCGTCTTCATCTCGAATGTGCCGGAGGGGCTTTCCGGGACGGCGGGCATGAAGAAGGCCGGCCGCAGTGCCAGGTACGTGTTCGGCCTGTGGGGCGGTATTGCGCTGCTCAGCGGCTTGGCTGCGCTGCTGGGCTATGTGGCCCTGGAGGATGCGCCCGACGAACTGGTGGCGTTCATTACCTCGGTGGCCGCCGGCGGTATCCTGGCCATGCTTGCGGACACCATGATTCCGGAGGCCTTCGAGGAGCACCACAACCTCACCGGCCTGACGGCCGCCGTGGGGTTCCTGACGGCGTTCACGGTGCACCACCTGGGGTGACTATGCGCCGGCAATGACCGGCTCCGTGAGCCTGCCGTCCCGCATGGTGGCCACCGCATCAGTGAGCGGTAGGAACTCGGTGTCGTGGGTGACCATGACGGTTGCCACTGAAAATTCGCCGGTCACCTGCCGGAGCAGCCTGACCACTGCTTCGCTCCGCTCGTGGTCCAGCGCTGCCGTCGGCTCGTCCACCAGCAGAACCTTGGGGCTGCCCATGAGCGCCCGGGCGATGTTAATGCGCTGGCGTTGGCCGCCGGAGAGCTGGTGCGGCAGTTTGCGTGCACTCGCCGAGAGGCCGACAACGTCCAGCAGTTCGGCGGCCTTCACCCGGGCAGCCTTGGCGGGCTTCCCGCGCAGGTGGTCGCTGATGATGAGTTGCTCGACGGCGGTAAGCGACGGGAGCAGGTTGGGCTGCTGGAAGATGATGCCCACCTTTTCGCGCCGCAGGGCCGTGAGTTCGTTGTCCTTGAGCCCCGTGGTGTCGGTGCCGTCGATGGTGACCTGGCCGCTGGAGGGGCGGACCAGCGTGGCGGCAACGGCCAGCAGGCTCGATTTGCCGGAGCCGGAAGGCCCCACGAGGGAGACGACCTTGCCTGCATGGGCCGTGAGGTCGATCCGGTCCAGGGCAGTGGTGGTCCCGCCGCCGTCCGGATATTCGAGGGTGACGTTGACCAGTGACAAGGGAGCGGGGCTGGACATCGGGAAGTTTCCTTTCAATGGGGTGGGTACTAGTTGCCGCCGAGCGCCAGGAGCGCGTCGACCTTGGTGGCGCGGCGGACGGCCAGGGCGGCGCCGGCGAGTCCCAGGGCGACAATCCCGACGACGGGAAGCACCGTGGTGGCCAGGCTCAGCTGGAACGGGGCGGCCAGGGCGGCAAAGAACCCTGCCGCCACACCAATGGCCCCTCCAGCGGAGGCACCCGCCACCAGAACGACGGCGGCCTGGGTGATGGCGTCCCGGAGGATGTAGGAGCCGGGGGCGCCCATGGCTTTCAGGACGGCGATGTCGCGCGTGCGCTGAATGGTCCAGACGGTCAGGAACGCCACGATCACCAGTGAGGAGATCCCGTAGAGGAAGGCCTGCATCAGGGCCAGGGACCCGTTTTCGCTCTTGAAGGAGCCGAGGGCCTGAAAGGAACCGGTCCGGGACTCGCTCACGGTGTTTGCCGCACCGTTCGCGGCTGCGCTGTCCACCCTGGCCGGGTCCGCGTAGGTGACGGCGACGACGGTAGCCAGCTGACCGCCGTCGGACACGTGTGCCGCCTTGGCCCAGGCGGGCAGGGCTGTCCATACGACGCTGGTGTGGGCGTACCACTGGTCAGGCACCACGGCCGCGACCGACAGTTCCACACCGCCCAGGGACACTTTGTCCCCCTGGCCCACCGACAATGCCTCCGCCACTGAGCCACCCAGCACGGCGGTCCCCGCGGACACGTCAACCGGCGCCAGGGGACTGCCGGGGGAGACACCGAAGACGGCTACGTTCGCTGTTCCGGACCCATCCGGGGCCAGCGCCCGGGTCTGGCTGATGCCCAGCGGCTCGGCGGATTGGATGCCGGGCTGGTTCCGCCAACTCTCCACCTGCGCGGCCGTGACGGAGCTTTCCGTGTAGGACGCCTTGGGGGTGCCGGTTCCGGGAGCGCCGAAAGCGATGCTGTCTACCGGCCTGGCAGCTGACCCGCCCAGCTTCCCGATAGCAGACGTGGACTGCTCGGCCAGGCCAGCCGTCAGGCCGGACAGCATGACGAGCAGGAGGGTGATCAGGGCTACGACGCCGCCCATCATGGCGAACCGGCCTTTGGCGAAGCGGATATCGCGGATTGCCAGGAACACGTTGTTCTTCTCTCAGCAGGGGTGGATTCTTTGCGTGTTCCACTCTCCCGGCGGCCGCCCGCGGCTCCATCACGGATACGGTTGATCCGGCGGGATGGAAAGGTTGAGCGCGAAGTCAACCATTTGATTGATCCCCGGGAACCGATCGCGGCATAAGCTGATGCAATGCCTGCCACCCCCTTGCCGCCACCTTTGACGACGGCTGCCGGCGTTCCGCCGAGGGGGCCACTGAACGCACTGGAAAATGCGTCCTCGGCGGCGATCCTTCGCGTCCTGCGGGTCACCCTGCACACCGGATTCGCCATACTCCTGGCCGTGGCGCTGGTCCGCATGCTGATGGCCGGAGGTTCCTTGCGCTGGGTGTGGGCCGGTGCCGCCGTCGTCCTCGCCGCTGTCTATCTGGCCGGCACTGTCCTGGAAAAGCGCCACGCGGAAGGCCGCATAACCTTCAACCCCCGCGGCTACGGGCTCCTATGGCTGGCACTGGTCACGGCACTATGGGTCTTCCTGCTTGCCGGGAGCGCGGACTTCGCATGGCTGGCCTTCCCCATCTTCTTCCTGCACCTGCACCTGCTGCCACGCCGCGCCGCGCTGCTGACGATCGCGCTGATGACCATTGCGGTGATCGCGTCGCAGTGGGCTGTCAGCGGAGCGCCGGTCCCGCACGCGGCCGCCGTCGTGGGGCCCCTGCTCGGAGCCATCTTTTCGGTGATCACCGGGCTCGCCTATGCCGCGCTCTACCGGGAGGCAGAAAACCAGCGGCGTGCGGCGGACGAGCTGCGCCGCACGCGGGAGGAACTGGCCCGCTCCCAGCATGAAGCCGGCATGCTGGCCGAACGGGAGCGGCTGGCCCGCGAAATCCACGACACCCTTGCGCAGGGGTTGTCCAGCATTGTGCTGCTGGGGAGGGCGGCCGGGCAGTCCCTCGCCGACGGGGACACCGCCACGGCGTCCTCCCGGCTGGCTTTGGTGCAGCAGACCGCGGCGGACAACCTGGCCGAGGCGCGCAGCTTTGTCCGTGGCCTGTCCTCCCCGCGGCTGGACGGGACCTCCCTGGTGGAGGCCCTGCGCCGGCTGTGCGCAGCGACGGAAACCGGTGCCGCCGCCTCCGGGCAGCCGCTGCGCTGCCGCCTCGAGGTGGACGGCGAGCCGCAGGAGCTGCCCCAGCCCGTCCGCGTCGCCCTGCTGCGCGCGGCGCAGGCGAGCCTCGCGAACGTCCGCGAACACGCCCGGGCCGCGAACGCCGTCGTCACCCTTGCCTTCCTGGGAACCGGGGTGACCATGGACATTTACGACGACGGCACGGGCTTTGATCCCTCCGCTGCGGAGGGTGCCGCTCACGCAGTGGACGGCAGCGGGTTCGGGCTGCGCTCGCTGAGGGAGCGAGTCACGGCGCTGGACGGGGCGCTGACGGTGGAATCCGGGCCCGGTGAGGGCACCGTGGTGGGCATCCGGCTGCCGCTGGACGGGTCTCATGAGTGAGGTCCGGGTCCTGCTGGTTGACGACCATCCCGTGGTCCGCGCCGGCCTGCGCGCCATGCTCACCGGAATCGAGGGGATTTCCATTGCCGCGGAGGCCGCCGACGGCAAAGCCGCCCTGAAGGAACTGGCGCGGCTGGCGGCGCTTGGCGAGCCTGTGGACGTTGTGCTCATGGACCTGCAGATGGGGGAGGGGATGGACGGCGTCACTGCCACGGCCGCCATCCGGAAGCTTGATGCTCCTCCGCCCGTGCTGATCCTCACCACCTACGACACCGATGCGGACATCCTCGCGGCGGTGGAAGCCGGGGCCAGCGGCTACATGTTGAAGGACGCCCCGCCCGAACAGCTGCGGCAGGCCGTCCTGCAGGCGGCGGCGGGCGGGACGGTCCTGGCGCCCCGGGCGGCGGCGCTGCTGATGGACCGGATCAGCAACCCGGGCACGTCGCTGACGCCGCGCGAAGTGCAGTTGCTCGAGCTGCTGGCCACCGGCCTGTCCAACCGGGCCATCGCCAAGCAGGTCTTCATTTCCGAAGCGACCGTGAAGACCCACCTGGTGCACATCTACGGCAAGCTCGGCGTGGACAACCGCACGGCCGCCATAGCGGCGGCAACCCAGCGGCGGATCATTCGGGCGCCGGGCGCCTGAAAAGTTCCGGCTGTACGGGCGCCTTTTGCACCGGGGGCTTAACAGCAGCCCCGGTCCTTCCGTTGCCTCAAGGTTTAATCAAGATTGTCCAAGGTAGGCCGAATCTGAAATTCCCCGGGTTTACCGACCGGTAAGTTTTTCCTGTTTCCACTTGTTCCCCCGAACAAGGAAGCAACAGAAGCCCCCGCGCTGGAGCATGACTCGCGCGGGGGCTTCGCCCCATTCAGGGGTGACTTCGCTTAGTCCAGGTCGAAGCGGTCCAGTTCCATGACCTTGGTCCAGGCGGCCACGAAGTCAGTGACGAACTTCTCCTTGGCGTCCTCGCTGGCATACACCTCGGCGAGGGCCCGGAGCTGGGAGTTGGAGCCGAAGACCAGGTCCACGGGGGTGGCGGTCCACTTGAGTTCACGGGTGGCCACGTCGGTGATCTCGTAGACGTTCTCCTCGTTCTCGGAAGCCTTCCACTTGGTGCCGGGCGAGAGCAGGTTGACGAAGAAGTCGTTCGTCAGGGCCTGCGGCTTGTCCGTCAGCACGCCGTGGCTGGAGCCGCCCACGTTGGTGGTGAGGGCGCGCATGCCGCCGATGAGGGCGGTCATTTCCGGGGCGGAGAGGTCCAGCAGGTATGCCTTGTCCAGCAGGAGGGTTTCCGGCTGCAGCTTCTCGCCGGAGCGGATGTAGTTCCGGAAGCCGTCCGCCCGCGGCTGCAGGTAGCCGAAGGATTCGACGTCGGTCTGCTCCTGGGCGGCGTCCGTCCGGCCGGGACGGAACGGCACTGTGACGGGGAACCCGCCGTCGGCCGCTGCCTTTTCCACGGCGGCGGCGCCGCCGAGGACGATCAGGTCCGCGAGCGAAACCTTCTTGCCGTTGGTTTGGGCCGAGTTGAATTCCTCCTGCACCCGCTCAAGCACGGGCAGGACGCTGGCAAGCTGCTCCGGCTCGCTGGCGTCCCAGCTGCGCTGCGGTTCCAGCCGGATCCGCGCACCGTTGGCGCCGCCGCGCCGGTCCGTCTTGCGGTAGGTGGCGGCCGAGGCCCACGCCGTGCCGGCGAGCTGCGGGATTGTCAGGCCGGAGTCCAGGAGCTGGGCCTTCAGCGAGGCAATGTCCTCCTCGTTGATCGGGTCGTGGTCGACGGCGGGAACCGGGTCCTGCCACAGCTGCGCCTCCGGCACCCAGGGGCCGAGCATATGCGGGCCGACCGGGCCCATGTCGCGGTGCAGGAGCTTGTACCAGGCCTTGGCGAACGCCAGGGCGAATTCGTCCGGGTTCGCCAGGAAGCGGCGGCCGATCTTCTCGTACGTCGGGTCGAAGCGCAGCGACAGGTCGGTGGTCAGCATCGTGGGGCGGTGCTTCTTGTTGGGGTCGTGGGCGTCCGGGATGATTTCCGGGGCGTACTTGGCCACCCACTGGTTCGCGCCGCCGGGGCTCTTGACCAGTTCCCACTCGTACTCGAACAGGATCTCCAGGAACCGGTTGCTCCACTGCGTGGGCTTGTCCGTCCAGGTGACCTCCAGGCCCGAGGTGATGGTGTCGCCGCCGCTGCCGCTGCCGTAGTTGCTGAGCCAGCCCAGGCCCTGCGCCTCCAAGTCCGCCGCTTCCGGCTCGGGGCCCACGTGCGCATCGGCCGGGGCCGCGCCGTGGGTCTTGCCGAACGTGTGGCCGCCGGCGATCAGCGCGAACGTCTCCTCGTCATTCATCGCCATCCGCTTGAACGTCTCACGGATGAACGCGGCTGCGGCGACCGGGTCCGGGTTGCCCATGGGGCCTTCGGGGTTGACGTAGATCAGGCCCATTTCGGTGGCGCCGACGTTGTCCGCCATCTTGCCCTCGCCGACGTAGCGTTCATCGCCAAGCCAGGTGTCCTCGGGGCCCCAGAAGATCTGCTCCGGCTCCCAGACGTCCTCGCGGCCGAACGCGAAGCCGAAGGTCTTGAAACCCATGGACTCGAGGGCCACGTTGCCCGCGAGGACCAGCAGGTCGGCCCAGGAAACCTTCTGCCCGTACTTCTGCTTCACCGGCCACAGCAGGCGCCGGGCCTTGTCCAGGTTGGCGTTGTCCGGCCAGCTGTTCAGCGGCGCGAACCGCTGGCTGCCGTCACCTGCGCCGCCGCGGCCGTCGTGGACGCGGTAGGTGCCGGCGGCATGCCAGCTCAGTCGGATCATCAGCCCGCCGTAGTGGCCGAAGTCGGCAGGCCACCAGTCCTGGGAAGTCGTGAGGGTCTCGGTGATGTCGCGCTTGAGGGCTTCGACGTCGAGCTTCTGGAATTCCTCCCGGTAGCTGAAGGAAGCGCCCAGCGGGTTGCTTGCCTGGCCGTGCACGTGGAGGACGGAGAGGTCCAGCTGGTTGGGCCACCAATCCTGGTTGGTCCGCGGCCGGTGTCCCTTGGGCTGCGGCGAATCGATCGCCGGGTTCTCACTCTCGCTGCCGTGAGAGGTGGCGCTGCCCTGCGCGGCGGCACTGCCGTGGGGCCACGGGCACCCGCCCCCAGCCTTCTGGTCCGCACCCTGCGCGCTTGCAGGAGTCGGAATCCCAGGATGCTCTTGGCTATCGGTCATGTGCTTTTTCCTTCCGTTGGGCCGAGGCCGCGGTTGGACTCGGGCAGCCGGTCAACCCTCCTATTTGACCACGCGGGGGCGTGCCGTGGAGAGCCCCCTACGCCATGAGTGAACCCCCTAATTTCGGGTCCATATCCCCGGCGCAACTCCCAGCCTCCGGACGTAAACTGGCCCTCGCACCACACTTGTGGACACTGCGTCAGGTTGGAGCCCCGCTTTGCTCTGGAAGTTGCTTGTCGAATACCTGCGGCCGCACCGCGCGCTGCTGATCGCCGTCGTGGTTTTCCAGCTGGCGCAGTCCATCGCGTCGCTGTACCTGCCCACGCTGAACGCGGACATCATCGACCAGGGCGTGGCCCGGGGTGATACCGGCTACATCCTCTCCACCGGCAGCTTCATGCTGCTGATCACGCTGGCGCAGATTGTGTGCGCCGTGATCGCCGTGTACTTCGGGGCGAAAGCTGCCATGGGCCTGGGCCGGGACCTGCGCGGCGCCATCTTTGAACGAGTGGGGGAGTTCTCCGAGCAGGAGGTCACCAGGTTCGGGGCACCCAGCCTGATCACCCGCTCCACCAATGATGTCCAGCAGGTCCAGCAGCTGGTGCTGATGTCCGCCACGCTCATGGTGGCCGCGCCCATGCTCAGCATCGGCGGGGTGATCATGGCCATCCGCCAGGACGCCCAGCTGTCCTGGCTCATCGCCGTTTGCGTCCCGGTGCTGCTCATCGACGTCGGCCTCATTGTCACGCGGATGGTGCCGCTGTTCCGCAAGATGCAGACGCGGATCGACACCGTGAACCGGGTGCTGCGCGAGCAGCTCACCGGCATCCGCGTGGTGCGCGCGTTCGTGCGCGAGGACATGGAGACGGAGCGGTTCGCCGGTGCAAACCGGGACGTCACCGACGTTGCCCTCCGCGCAGGCCGGCTGATGGCGCTGATGTTCCCCACGGTCATGCTGATCCTGAACATCTCCAGCGTGGCGGTGATCTGGTTCGGGTCGTTCCGGATCGAAGACGGGTCCATGCAGGTGGGCACCCTGATCGCGTTCCTGAGCTACTTGATGCAGATCCTGATGTCCGTCATGATGGCCACGTTCATGGCGGTGATGATCCCGCGCGCGTCGGTGTCCGCGGACCGGATCGGGGAGGTGCTCGGCACCAGGTCCAGTGTCCTGCCGCCGGAGCATCCGGTCACCGGCGCAGCGTTCGCCGGCAAGCAGCGGCGAGGCGAACTGGAGATGCGCGACGTCGGATTCGCCTACCCGGGTGCCGAGCATCCGGTCCTGTCCAGGATCAGTTTCACCGCCCGCGCGGGGCAGACGACGGCGATCATCGGCAGCACCGGCTCTGGCAAGACCACCCTGGTGAACCTGATGCCGCGGCTCTTCGATGTGACCTCGGGCGCGGTGCTGATCGACGGCGTGGATATCCGCGACCTGGACCCGGACCTGCTGTGGGGGCACATCGGCCTGGTGCCGCAGCGGCCCTACCTGTTCTCCGGTACGGTGCGCAGCAACCTGCTGTACGGCAACCCGGACGCCACCGAGGACGAACTGTGGGATGCGCTGGAGATCGCCCAGGCCCGCGACTTCGTGGAGCGGATGGAGGAGGGGCTGGACGCGCCCATTTCGCAGGGCGGCACCAACGTTTCCGGTGGGCAGCGGCAGCGGCTGGCCATCGCCAGGGCGCTGGTGAAGCGGCCCGAGCTCTACATCTTTGACGATTCCTTCTCCTCCCTGGACACGGGCACTGACGCCAGGCTGCGGGCCGCGCTGAAGCGCAACACCGCGGGCGCCACCATGGTGGTCATCGCCCAGCGGGTGTCCAGCATCGTTGAAGCGGACCAGATTTTGGTGCTCGACGACGGCAGGATCGTCGCGCAGGGCACGCACCGCGAGTTGCTGGAGACCTCGGAGACGTACCGCGAGATTGTGTCGTCCCAGCTGGCAGCGGAGGAGACGGTATGAGCATGTACCGCGGAGGCGGCCGTCCCGCCGGAGCCGGGACGGGCCCAGCCGCGCCCGCTGGGTCTGCGGCCGGGGGCAAAGCCGGCCAGGCCGACGTCGTACGCATCCCGCGCCCGGCCGGTGGCCCGGGAAGGGGCGGACCGTTTGCCGGGATGAATGTCCCGGCGGAGAAGGCCATGAACTTCAGCGGCTCCGCCAAGCGGCTGCTGGCAACGCTGCGGCCGGAGCGGCTGTGGCTGGTGCTGGTGCTGGCGATGGCCGTGGCGGGCGTGGTGCTGCAGGTGATCGGGCCGCGGCTGCTGGGCGAGGGCACCAACCTGATCTTCTCCGGCGTGGTGTCCAAGCAGCTGCCGCCGGGGATGACGCAGGCGCAGCTGATAGCGATGCTGCGGGCGTCGGGGGAGAACCAGAAGGCGGACATGCTCAGCGCGATGACGCTGACGCCGGGCGCGGGGATCGACTTCGGGGCGCTGGGCGGCGTGCTGACGTGGGCACTGGTGCTGTATGTGCTGGGGTCGGCGTTCATGTGGGGGCAAGCGTATGTGCTCAACGGCGTGGTGCAGCGGACCGTGTTCGGGCTGCGCGAGCAGATTGAGGCGAAGATCAACCGGCTGCCGCTGAAGTATTTCGACACGATCCAGCGCGGCGAGCTGCTCAGCCGGGTGACCAACGACGTGGACAACATTTCGCAGAGCCTGCAGCAGTCCATTTCGCAGGCCGTGACCTCGGTGCTGTCCGTGCTGGGTGTGCTGGTGATGATGTTTATCCTGTCGCCCACGCTGGCGCTGATCGCGCTGGTGACCATTCCGCTGACACTCGGGATCACGGCGCTGATTGCCAAGCGCTCGCAGAAGCTGTTCGTGCAGCAGTGGAAGAACACGGGCGAGCTGAACGGGCAGATCGAGGAGACCTACACGGGGCATGCACTGGTGAAGGTGTTCGGCAGGCAGCGCGAGGTGGGGGAGCGGTTCCGGCAGAAGAATGCCGAGCTGTATGAGGCGAGCTTCGGGGCGCAGTTCATTTCCGGGCTGATCATGCCGGCCATGACGTTCATCGGGAACCTGGTGTACGTGGGGATCGCCGTGGTGGGCGGCCTGCAGGTGGCGTCCGGGGCGATGCAGCTGGGCGATGTGCAGGCGTTCATCCAGTACTCGCGGCAGTTCACGCAGCCGCTGGCGCAGCTGGGGTCGATGGCGAACCTGCTGCAGTCCGGCGTGGCCTCTGCGGAGCGGGTGTTCGAGTTGCTGGATACGGAGGAGCAGTCGGCGGATCCTGCTGTTTTGCAGAGTCCGGACGGGCGGGCGCGGGGACGGCTGGTGTTTGAATCCGTTTCCTTCTCTTATTCGCCGGACAAACCGCTGATTTCTGACTTGTCTTTGGTAGCGGAGCCGGGGCAGACGGTGGCCATTGTTGGGCCGACCGGTGCGGGCAAGACCACCTTGGTGAACCTGATGATGAGGTTCTACGAGCTCGACGGCGGGCGCATCACCTTGGACGGCGTGGACATCACCACCATGACGCGGCACGACCTGCGCTCGCGGATGGGGATGGTGCTGCAGGATACGTGGCTGTTCGGCGGGACCATCAGGGACAACATCGCGTACGGGCGGCCCACGGCTTCTTCCGATGAGGTGCTGGAGGCGGCGCGGGCGACGTACGTGGACCGGTTCGTGAAGTCCCTGCCCGAGGGGTATGACACCGTGCTGGACGATGAGGGCTCCAACGTGTCCGCGGGCGAGAAGCAGCTCCTGACGATTGCCCGGGCGTTCCTGGCGCAGCCGTCGGTGTTGATCCTGGATGAGGCTACGTCTTCGGTGGACACCCGGACTGAGGTGCTGGTGCAGAAGGCCATGAGTGCTTTGCGGAGCGACCGGACTTCCTTCGTGATCGCGCACCGCCTGTCCACGATCCGCGACGCGGACCTCATCCTGGTGATGGAGAACGGGCAGATCGTGGAGCAGGGGAACCACGCGTCACTGCTGGCCGCCGGCGGGGCTTACGCACGGCTGTACGAGGCCCAGTTCGCGGCTCCGGTAGCGGAGGTTTAGGTAGGCCGCTCTTATAGGTTCGCAGGATTCTAGAGAGATTCACCTGGCCGAAATAGGCGTTCTTTCCGGCGTTTACCGCCTGAGCTTTTGAGTTCAACTTGAACTTGCTGCACTTCAGTGGAGATTTGATACCTTCGGCTCCTGACATCGATTTCGCGATTAGCGAGGGATGACCTACAGGAGAGCATGAAGTGACACTTCTTAGATGCTAAGCAATTTCCGATCCCACTAGGCGCCCAAGTGTCACTATCTACTCCTCAGGTTGGCCCGGCACGACGTCCCAAACGCGATGGGCGAGAACTAACGCCTGCAACCGCTATGATCAGTCGCGTACTTGCACCGCCTTGTAGATAATCACGCGTCAGATAGGGGCCTGATGAAGATTCGCTCGCTCGAGCTCGCCAACTTCAAGGCGATTAAACACACCACACTGGAACTTCACCCAACATTCAATGTCTTGGTAGGTTCCAATGGCTCGGGAAAAAGTAGCGTGTTGCAAGCCCTACATTGGATGCTGCAATCAGGCAGAAATAAGATGGTAAAGCCGGGGGCGGCGGGAAAAGCGTCGACTTTATCCGAAAGAGATGCCATCTTCATGCCATCGCCGGAGTATCTAAGTGCTGGCCATGGTGCGGACTATGGCAATTTCAATAGCAACCCCCAACTTGACCTTCGGATCGTGGCGATCGATGAAGATGATAGTGACGTCGAAGCTAAGATGTGGCTCAAGGCCGCGAGGAATGAAGGCATCTCTGTCCACGTGCCGGCAAATAATGAATTTGTCACCTTGGTGCGGGACCGTAAGCGCGAGATCAGCGCCTACATTCCGGGGTTGGCTGGAATTCCGCTAGTCGAAGAGAAGCGGTCGCGACTCATCGTTCATAGGTCGGCTGCAGCAGGTGATGCCAACATGGTCTTACGTAACATGCTCGATCTCTTATGTAGCCAGACGATAAATGGGAAGAACGGCCTCGATTTGGTCTCAGAACTCGTTGCACGGGTGATGGGTGACTTCGCGTTGAAGGTCGAGTTTGATGAAGCCAGTCATACCCGCGTGGTTGCGAACTTTCGTGTCGGTGAGATGGGTTCCATGGGTGATAAAACTTTCCGGCCCCTAGAACTAGCTGGAATAGGCTACTTGCAGGTCCTCCAGATCTTCTGCTACCTGATCTACTTCAGGCCTGTTCTGTTGCTAGTTGATGAACCGGATGCTCATCTGTACCCAATCGCGCAGGAACGACTTGTGGAGGTCCTCTACGAAGTCGCGGCGGAACTAGATTCGCAAGTCATCCTCACCACACACAGCCCCTCAATTGTTCGGGCCCTGCCGCAAGACTCTCGGGTGGTCTGGATGAAAGATGGAAAGGTTGAACGGAGCGGCGACGCTACGGCTCGGCAGCTAATGGGCTGGGGTCTGCTTGACAGGAAGATCATCCTTCTAACGGAGGATACCCGGACGGAAATGCTGCGGTCATTGCTGGGGCAGTGGCCGGACTTGGAACGAGTTACCGCAGTCTGGCCCTTTCACGGCACGGGGAAATTGCCGGCGCCGGAGACACTTGAAGGTTTTCAAGGCCTCGTGGGCTCGAATGTAAAGCTCGTTGTACACCGCGATCGAGACTTCTTGATGCCGGAGGAGACTTCAGCGTTCGCAGAGCCATATCAGAGTGGCGGCCATGCAGTTTGGTTCACGAAATACTCGGACGTCGAGTCATACTGGGCAGATCCCAGCGTCGTCGCTCATCATTTCGGCTTGTCCGCTAATGATGCCGAGCATCTGATAGAGGAAGCGATCAAACGAGCAAGTTCTGGTGACGATGCAATTCAGAAGGTACGCAAAAAGCGAAACGAAGCGCTGCAAAAGCTCAACAGGGATGGAACCCTTCCGCATTTCGGAGACGAACAGGTACTAAGCGAGGCTACCCGCGATGGCCAACAATATGCCGTACTGGGGAAGAAGTTCGTTTCCGAGCTTCGCAATGTCGCCGCGGAGCGTAAGTTCGCTAATGCAAACACCTTTGGAAAATCGGTTCCGCCACAATCACAGCCCTACCTGGCTGACGACCTGAGAGTGATTCTTAACTCCTGCCTATAGCGACGTGCCAGCACGTTCATCAGCCAGAGGTTCATCAAGCCGCAAGCCTGAGGCAAATGAACGATGCAGTCCTTTCATCCCGTTGCGCAGTCACTGCCTGATCGGTGGCAGCTACGAAAAAGTGTGCCACCACAACTAATAGGCC
Organism: Arthrobacter sp. C152; assembly: GCF_054890965.1. Taxonomy (NCBI): domain Bacteria; kingdom Bacillati; phylum Actinomycetota; class Actinomycetes; order Micrococcales; family Micrococcaceae; genus Arthrobacter; species Arthrobacter sp. C152. Next base: position 11,962 of record NZ_JBTZSU010000015.1, on the reverse strand, counting down.
CACGGAGTTCCATCTCTGGTTGCTCACCAGGGCAACACCAGCGACTTCGGCGGCTCCAGCAGTTCCCCCCGCTCGTTGCGCCTGAGCTTCGCATGCTCGGTTGGGGGAATTGAAACCCCCATCTGCAAAACGAGAGCGGACGACGCCGGGTCCCACCCGCCGTCGTCCGCTCCGCTTAAGCCGCCCAACAAAGGCGGCCTGCAAACTACCTCAGTGCCACAACCCCAGCGCGAACTCCGCAATAACCGTAGCCAGCAGGAACGACGCCGTGATGGCCACCAGCCCCACCGGGATGATCTTCCAGCCAATGTTCTTCAGCAGCGGGATGTCCTTGCCCAGGGACAGACCGGCCAGCGTCAGCATCACGGTCGCGATGGACAGGAAGTCCACGGTCTTCACTGCCGCGTTCAGCGGCTCTGCTGCGAAGAACCACGGGCTGGAGATGTAAGCGCCGATCGTCGTGATGAACACAATGGCCGAAATCTTACGGGTGACCTTCGCCAGCGCAATGCCCACCAGGACCAGCGCCAGCAGGATGACATACCCCACCACGATCGACAGGCTAAGCCCCTTCGCCGCCACCGCCGCCGTGCCGATACCCAGCACTGTCAGCACGGACAGCGAAAGCCACAGCGGCAGCTTGATCTCCGCAGATGACGCAGCCACCCGCTCACGGAACCGCCGGTTCTCCTCCGCCTGGGCGGCCTCACGCTCGGCAGCGGAAGCAGAGGCGGCGGACCCAGCGCTACCAGCCGGGGCCGCAGAGCCACCAGCACCAGCAGCCACAACCTCCCGGCTCTGCTGCTTCCGCGTCAGCACCCGGTAGAACTTGTCCGCCAGCGGCAGCGCAATGTAGATGCCCACGTACACGCCCAGCACGGTGGTGATCAGGTTGGACACGGCGGCCATGCCCAGGATCGCCTCCTGGTCGGCCGGGTAGGCGGCGGTGATGCTCGCAGCGGAGGCAGCCATCATGGACCCGGACCCCACGCCGGCGCCCATGGCCAGCGCCAGCGGATCGAAGATCTTCCAGTTGGACACCAGCGACGTCAGCAGCGTGATGAACACGGCACCGAACAGCGTCCCGAACACGTACATCGCCAGCACGCCGCGGTACTGGTCCGAATCCGGCCCGTACTTCTCGGACACCATCGCGAACGACGGCTCACGGTCCAGCGAGAACGTGGCGCCCACGGTCGCCTTGCCCATCCGCAGCAGCACGGCCAGCGGCAACGCCAGAACGATGGTACCCAGCAGGTGCCCCACCTCCTGCAGCAGCAGCGCCGGGCCGGCCTTCAGCAGCGTGGGCAGGCTGGGGCCGATGTTGAACGCCAGCCGCGCCACCAGCAGCAGCACGGCCACGCCCACCAGGGCAGCAGCCACACGCTGCAGGTCGATCCCCAGCGGCTTGAACTTCTGGATGGACACCAGCAGGCCCAGGATCAGGCCCCACACCATGGGGAAAATGATGATGGCGCCGATGCCAAGATCGATCTTCGCCTGCCCAATAAACTGCACGGCAAGGGCAATCACAAACGCCAGCGCGGCGATGGGGATGGTCAGCCTGGTGCCGGCCGTTTCGGTCCGGGCTGTTTTAACAGTGCTCATGATGCGCCTTCCTGGGTGACAGCTTCCTGGGTGGAAGTACGACGGCGGTACGCCGCTTGGGTGAAGCGTTGACGTTGGGTGGGGGTTGAGGCAGCGCCGGCGACGGTCCAGGCCAGCGCGGTGGCGGCGTCGAACATCACCCCGTACGCCTGGGGAGTGTCCGCCAGGGCGGCGAACGCATGCGAGTGGATGGGAACGTCCGCGCCCGGAATGCTCAGCCACGGATGCAGGGACGGGATGACCTGGGAGATGTTGCCCATGTCCGTGGACCCGCCGCTCAGGCCGGAGGACCGGGACGTGTCCTTCCCGAACGCATCCATCGCATCCGTCCAGTGCCCGGCCAGGTCGTCGTCCTGGACCAGCGGCTCGTACAGCGGCTCGGTGTCCTCGAACTCAAGGGTGGTGCCGGTGGCCAGAGCCGCACCTTCAAAGCAGCGCCGCACCCGCTCCAGCAACGCGTGGAACTCGGGCAGGGTGAAGGCGCGGCATTCGAACTCCACCACGGCTTTCTCCGGGATGATGTTGGTGACGTGCCCGGCCTCGGCCACGAAGCAGGCAATCCGGTGGTCGGACGGGATCTGCTGGCGCAGCAGGCCGATCGCCACCTGGCTGAGCACCGCGGCGTCGGCGGCGTTCACGCCCTGGTGCGGTGCCGCGGCAGCGTGCGCCGCCTTGCCGGTGAACGTGGCCTTGTACCGGCCCACGGCCTGGGCGCTCGTGCCGGCCGGGTTGTAGGTGAGCCCGTCCTGCACCGGGTGGACCATCAAAGCCAGCCCCACGCCGTCGAACGCTCCCCGCTCCAGCATCAGCGCCTTGCCGCCGCCGTGCTCCTCCGCAGGGGTGCCGATGGCCTTGAGCGTGATCCCGAGTTCGTCCACCAACGGCCGCAGCGCCAGGGCCGCGGCCACGGACGCGCCGGCAATCAGGTTGTGCCCGCAGGCGTGCCCGATCCCCGGCAGCGCGTCGTACTCCACGCACAGCGCCACCGTGAGGTCGCCGCTGCCCGCAGTCGCGGTGAAGGCGGTGGGCAGGCCGCTCGTGCCGCGCTCCACCTCGAAGCCGCCCTCCTCCAGCAGCGCCGCGATGGCCTCCGCGGACCGGACCTCCTCGAAGGAGATTTCCTTGAAGCCGTGGATGTCCTTGGCCAGCGCCTCCACCTTGGGCTTCCAGCGTTCGACGCCGTCCGCCAAGGCAGTGCGCAAAGCACCTGCGGCCGTGGTTGTGTCTGTCGTATCCATGGGTCTCCTAGTAGGACAGCGAGGGGAAGGGGGAGCCGGCGGCGCGTGTGGGCACCCAGACGGCCTTGGTTTGGGTGTACTCGTCCAGGACGCCCGGGCCGGAGGAGCGGCCATGGCCCGAATCGCCGAAGCCGCCGAACGGAACCGCCACGTGGATGGTCTTGTACGCGTTGATCCAGAACGTCCCGGCCTTGACCTCGCGGGCCACGTGGTGGGCACGGGACACGTCCGAGGTCCAGACCGCCCCGGCGAGGCCGAAGTTCGTATTGTTCGCCCGGGCGATGGCTTCGGCCTCTGTGTCAAACGCATCGGCCCCGACCACAGGCCCGAAGACCTCCGTGGTCTCCAGCCGGTTCTGCGGGGTGACGCCGTCCAGGAGCGTGGGCATCACCCAGTGGCCGCCTTTCAGGGCCGGGCCGCTCACCGACTCCGGCAACGTGGCCCCCGTGAGGCGGCGGCCGCCGTCGTTCATTCCCGCCTCGATCAGGCCGGTGACCGTGGCGAACTGCTGGGGGGTGATGATGGGGCCCACCTCGGTATCCGCGCTGAGCGGATCGCCCACGCGCAGGAGGGCGGCCTTGGCGGCCACTATCTCCACGAACTGCGCGTGCACGCTGCGCTCCACCAACAGCCGCGACCCTGCAACGCAGGACTGCCCGGCGCCGGAGAAGATGGCGGAGATGGCGCCCTCGGCGGCGCGCTCCAAGTCGGCGTCGGCGAAGACGATGTTGGCGCTCTTGCCGCCGAGCTCCAGCAGCGCCGGGATGCCCGCCTGCGCTGCGGCCACGGCCACGCGGCGTCCGGTGGGCACGGAACCGATGAAGCTGACCTTCCCGACGCGCGGATCGGTGGTGAGTGCCGCGCCCACGGTCTGGCCCAGGCCGGCTGCCACATTGAACACACCCGCGGGCAGGCCCGCCTCGTGCGCGATCTGGGCGAGCCGGACGGACGACGCCGGGGTGAACTCGCTGGGCTTGATGATCACCGCGTTGCCCGCGGCGAGAGGGGCGGCGGAGTTCCAGCCGGCCGTGAACATCGGCGCGTTCCACGGGGTGATGGCGACGACGACGCCCCACGGCACCCGCTCGGTGTAGGTGTGCCAGTTGCCCGGGACGGGAATGGTCTGCCCGGTGAGCTTGTCTGCCCAGCCGGCGTAGTAGCTGAACATTTCGGCAACCTTGGCTGCCTCCGCACGGGCATCCCGGATGGGCTTGCCGGTGGTGGCGGATTCCAGGATGGCCAGTTCTTCGGCGTGCTGTTCCACGGCGCGGCTGACGTTGCGGAGGACGGCGGCCCGCTCGAAACCGTTCATCGCGCCCCAAACCCTGGCGCCCGCCGTCGCGCTTTCGAGGATGGCGTTGGCACCCTCGGCGCCGGGGTCCGCGTAGGTGGCGAAAGGCTCGCCGGTGGCTGCGGCGGTGAGGGTGATGCTGTCCCCGCTGCCGGTAACGACGCGGCCGTCAACGAAGGCGCCCAGACCGGACGGGAAGGCGGCGTCCAGGACTGCTTTGGCCGTGGCGGCAGAGGAGGACGTTGGTGCTGTGGTGATCGTCAAGATGCTGATTCCTTTGGGGGCTGTATCGCTGGGGTGCTTCAGGCGGCGGTTGTGGATTCGGGGGCGCCGGTGTTCGGCGCGCCGGCGGGGGTGATGGCGGGGGCCACAGTGCGGGCGATCTCGGTGAAGTCGGCTTTCGGGCCGAGCACCGCCAGGGCGTCCTGCCATTGGTTGGCGACGGTGGCGAGGAGCGCCGGCTTCTCGCCGATCTGTTCGGCCACTTCGACGGCGAGGGACGCGTCCCGGGCCATCAGGCCCATGGAGAAGCCGGAATCGTGGCTGCCGGTGAGCACCCAGTTCGGGTACATGGCGGCGGAGACCTTACTGCCGCCGGATGCGCCGCTGATGCCGGCTGCGGCGGTGGCGGGGTCGATCCCGTAGGCCTTTGCCACGCCCAGGGCCTCGCCCACGGAGGCCAGGTTGGCTGCGGCCAGGACGTTGTTGAGGAGCTTGACCACATTGCCGCTGCCCGGTCCGCCGATGTGGCTGAAGTTGCCGCCGGTCAGGGCGAGCAGGACTGGTGTGGCCGCTTCCAGGGCGGTTTCCGTGGCGCCGACGAAAGCACTGAGCGAACCGGTGGCGGCGCCGTCGCGGCCGCCGGATACGGGTGCGTCGATGAAGGCTGCGCCGTGGTTTTCCGCGAGTTCGGCCATGCGCTTGCTGGTGGCGGGCTCGGAGGTGGTGGTGTCGATGATGGCCACGGTTCCCGGGACTGCCAGCAGCTGCGGCACGGTGGTTTCCACCATGCTGGCGGCGGGCAGGGACAGGACTGCGTAGGGGGTTCCGGCGACGTCTGCCAGGGTGTCCGTGGTGGCGATGCCGGCTGTTTCGGCAGCCGCACGGGCGGCGTCCGACGGGTCGAAGCCGGTGACCTCCCATCCTGCCTTGTGCAGCGTGGCGGCCATCGCTCCGCCCATGGCGCCCAGGCCGATCACGGCGACGCGGCGGTTGTGTGGCTCGTTCATGTAGGGATACTCCTGAAATCCTGTTGGGTGTTCTGGGTGTTGCGGGCAGTTAGTCGAGGTAGATGTCGAGGTCTTTCCAGAGCTGCTGGGTCCGGCGGATGGTGGCCCGGCTGCGCTCCGGATGGGCCGCCTCCATGCCGGCCAGCAGTCCGTAGACCAGGGAGTTCGCGGCGGTGACCGACTGAAAGAAGGAGATGCCTTCGGAGGCCACCACCAGGAGGTGGTCGGCGGCGGAGGCCAGGCGGCCGCTGCGCAGGTCGCTGATGGCGATGACGGTGGCGCCGGCCTGTTTGGCGGCTTCGGCGGCGATGATGATGTGCTTCACCGAACGCCACATGTTGATGACCACCAGGACGTCCCCGGGGCCCAGGCTGTTGGTGCTTGACGCGAGGTGGACGCCCGCACGGTTTTCCAGCGTGATGGGGTAGCCCATGGTGGAACCCAGGTGGGCCATGACGCCGGCAGGCCCGGCGAAGGAACCAATCCCGACGACGGTAATGGACTTTGCTGCCGCCATCGCCTTGATTGCCGCCTCGGCTTCCCCGGGGGTGTTGGAGTCCAGCGTCAGGCGGAGGTTTTCGATGTCGTGGTTGATGGCTTCGAAGAGCGGGCTGCGGGTTTCGCCGTGCTCGGTGAGGGTGTCTTCGGTGGAGATCATCACGAGGTAGCGGGACCGCAGTTCGCGTTGCAGGTCCGGCCACCCGCGGTAGCCCAGGTGCTGGGCCGTCCGCACCACCGAAGAACTGTTCACGTCGGCGCGCTGGGCGATCTCGGCGATGTCCGCGTAGGAGGACAGCTGCGGGTTGCGGCGGATGACCTCAACCACGCGGCTCTGCGCCTTGGTCAGGGGAACGTCCGGCAGCGCATCGCCAAGCCACGCGTGGGAGCTGATGCCGGCTTCGCTGGTTTCTTCCGCGGCGTTCTCGTCGACGGCGTTGGTGTTCACGGGCTACCTGTCCTGTAACGCAGATCACTCTGCAACTGCAATTGCATCTAATGTACTCTGCAATTTCGTTTGCGAACAGGGTTTCGGGTTTCCGGAATGTAAAACCTTGGCCCACGCGGGCAGTTTTGGGCCGACGCGGACCGGTCGGGCCCATTGTGGCGGTGGAACTTCGAATGTCAGACCCCCATGACAGAGTTTGGCTATGGAGACAACAGCGGTAGTCGGAGCGGGAGGCAGGGCGGGATTGGCCGCTGCCGTCGCGTCCCTCGACGCGCTGGTGGACGAACTGAGTGGAGTTGCGGACCGTTCTTCAGAAGCGTTGGTTGGTGCTCGCGGGGACGTCCATGATCCGCTTCGGGAACTCGCGGACTCGTGCCTGAACGGCCTCGATGTTGTGGCTCGGATCGAAGCCACCACCGCAGCGGCAAAAGTCCGGCTGCTGGCGACCTACGCGGAGGCGGCAGACGCGCTGGAGGCGCCAGCGCAAACTGCGTACGAGTCCTCCGCGCGGGAAATGAGCCAGGTGGCGGAGGTTGCCTGCGCGCTCACCGTCGGGGAACGTGCCGCCTCCGCACTGCTTGGCGAAGCCCACGCTTTGACCACTTCCTTGCCAGCCGCGCTGGATGCGTTGCAGGCCGGCAAGATTTCATGGCAGCACGCCCGGATCATCGTGGATGAAACCACCGGGCTGGACACTGCAGCCGCCGCTGCGCTGGAGGCGCACTTCCTGGACCCCGAGACTCCGAACGCGGCCAGGGGTGCCGCCGCGGGGGAGCTGGTGCCGGCACGTTTCCGGCGGAAGGTGCGTGCCTGGAGGGAACGCCACCATCCGGAGTCCCTGGAGATCAGGCACGCGAAGTCGGTAGAAGACCGGCGGATGGAGTACTCCCCGGACCGCAACGGGATGGCCTGGATCTCGCTGCATATGGCCGCGGACAAGGCCTGTGCCATCTGGAACAGGACGTCCGCCCTGGCCCGTGGGCTGCAGGGGCCGGACGAGCCGCGGACCCTCACCCAGATCAAGGCGGACGTAGCGGCCAAGTTGCTGCTTGGTGAGGCCGGCCACTCCTCCGGGCCCGGGCCGTCCCTCAAAGCGGATGTGCTGGTCGCGGTGCCGGTATTTTCCGCCATGGGCGTCACGGAGGAGCCCGCAGAGCTTGATGGTTACGGGCCGATCCCAGCATCGATGGCGCGCAAACTTCTTGCGGAAGGTGCCGGCTCGTTCTACCGGGTGCTGGTGGACCCGCGGGACGGGGCGCCGCTGGAAATCGGCCGCACCAGCTATCGGCTCCCGGAATCATTGAAGCGGTGGTTGCGGATGCGCGATGGAAAGTGCACCTTCCCCGGCTGCAGCAACCCCAGCCAGGACAATGAAGCGGACCATCTCACCGCTTGGGAACACGGCGGATCCACTGGCATCAGCAACCTGGGGCAGTTGTGTCCCAAACACCATCGGCTCAAACATCGAACTGGCTGGACTCCCGGGCCGGCCACCGAAAACCAGCCGCCCGGCTGGACCTCGCCCACCGGCCGCCACTACAACGCCGAACAAGCGGACGGGGAACCGACTATTTGGCCCCCCGGGTGCCTGCCAAAAGAAACAAGCCCGCTCGAAGCAGTGATCGTTGACTACCTCTTTGCGTCATAAAGTGCTGCTGCCTGCTGCCTGCTGCCTGCTGCCTCACGCTGAAGCGGCAGTGGAGGTTGTTCCCTCTCGTTTACCACCCAGCAACCACCAGGCCGCACACCGTTTCGGCACGCCGACCAGTCTTTTCACGCACCCTTTGCGCCCGGCACACCCCCACCGGGCGGATAATCCCCCGAGGTACCAGGAGTACTCCGTGTTCGTGAAAAGCACCCTCGCAGTTGCCACCCTTCTTGCCTCCCTGGCCGGGACGGCTGCAGTGCCGGCCTCAGCCCAGGCTGAGGCACCCAAGCCCGCGCCCGTCGTCGTCGGCCAGCCCCTCGCCGGCACCCACGCGCACAACGACTACGAACACGACCGCCCCCTGTTCGACGCACTGGAGCACGGGTTCACCAGCGTCGAAGCGGATGTATGGCTGGTGGACGGCGAGCTGCGCGTGGCCCACGACCTCGCCGACGCCAAGCAGGGCGTCACGCTCGAAAGCCTGTACCTCGACCCCCTCGAGGACCTGGTTCGCAGCCAGCCCGGCCACAGCGTCTACCCGCACTGGGACGGCAGCCTGCAGCTCCTCATCGACATCAAGAGCGAGGGCGAGTCCACCTACGCCGCCGTCGAGCAGGAGCTGGCCGGGCACCGCGGCATCATGAGCCGCTACACCGAAGGCAACGTCAAAACCGGGCCGGTCACCGCCGTCATCAGCGGCAACCGTCCGCTGGCCACCATGCAGGCACAGACCCAGCGCTTCAGCTTCTACGACGGCCGCGCCGCCGACCTCGCCTCCGGCCTGCCCGCCGCCCTGATGCCGCTGGTCAGCGACAACTGGACCAAGCTCTTCACCTGGCAGGGCGTCGGCCCCATGCCCGAAGCCGAGCGCGCCAAGCTGCGCGCCTTCGTCGCCACCGCGCACGCCAACGGCTACCGCGTCCGCTTCTGGGCCACCCCGGACCAGCCCGGCGAAGCCCGCGACGCCGTCTGGACCGAACTCGCCGACGCCGGCGTGGACCACATCAACACCGACGACCTCGCCGGCCTCCAGCAGTTCCTCACCGCCCGCGGCGCCTGACCGCCCGCCCGGACATCCGAGAAACAGGACCATCCCCATGCCTTCAAAAACACTGAAGATTACGACCGCGGCCCTCACCCTGGCGCTCGGCCTCCTCGCATCCCAGCCCGCCGTCGCCGACGATGCCCAGGCCAACAATCCCCAGGCGGTGGACAACACCAACGACAGCAGCCAGGCCTTCACCTTCGCCGCCATCGGAGACATCCCCTACGGCGCGGCCGAGATCGCCAAGTTCCCGTCCCGCATCCGTGACCTCAACGCGGACAAGGACCTGGCGTTTGTAGCACACGTGGGCGATATCAAGAACGGCTCCTCGGTCTGCTCCGACGAGTACTTCTCCTACATCCGCACCCAGTTCGATACCTTCACCCACCCGCTGGTCTACACACCGGGCGACAACGAGTGGGTTGACTGCCACCGCACCAACAATGGCGCCTACAACCCGCTGGAACGCCTGGACAAGATCAGGGACGTCTTCTTCAATGAGCCGGGCAAGACCCTCGGCGCCACCATGCCCGTCAAGAGCCAGGAAAGCCTGGGCCTTCCCGAGGACGTCCGCTTCGACAAGAACCGTGTGGCCTTCTCCGTGCTGAACGTCCAGGGCAGCAACAACTCGCTCCTGCCGTGGACCGGCCTGGGCAAGACCGAGGCGACTCCCGAACAGCTGGCCGAGGTGGAGCACCGGACCGACGCCGTGATCGCCCAGATCCGCCAGACGTTCGCCGAAGCCAGGCGCAGCAACAACCGGGCCGTGGTGCTCATGCAGCAGGCCGACATGTTCGACCCCTCGCTGCTCGAGGCAGCAACCGCCAACCCGGACACCGTCTCCGGCTTCCGCCACATCGTGCAGGCCATCGTCCAGGAGACCAACAGCTTCGACGCGCCGGTCTACCTCGTCAACGGCGACAGCCACGTCTTCGCCGAGAACCAGCCCCTCGCGGCAGGCTCTCCGTGGCTGGGCATCTATGGCGCCCCCGCCGCTGACAACCTGCAGCGCATCACCGTGGACGGCGCCAACAACGCCGTGGACTATGTCCGCTTCACAGTCGCCGGCAACAATGCCAAAGGTGCCGACGTCCTGAGCTGGGAAAAGGTCCCCTTCAGCTCCTAGGCACAAACGGAAGCGGACGACGGCGGGCGCCCAGCCGCCGTCGTCCGCTTCCGTTTTGTCGAGAGGCTAGAACTGCGTGGTGCCGCGCAGCTTGCGGGGGCGGCCGTCCGGGTCGATCAGGAGCCGGTTGAGGGGATTTGCCCAGAGACGTTGAAGGCGCGTGACGGGCTCCGGCCGATGGTGCCGCACCTGGCCCGTGGGCCGGGGCGAACCGTCGCCCGCTTCGTGCCACCGGTCCAGGGCGCCGGCCGTGGAATTCCAGAGGGCGAGTCCACTTCCGGCGTCGAGGAGTTGAGGGTCGTCCTGGTCCAGGCCCAGGTGTTCGGCCCAGAGCTGGAGCCGTAGCTCGCGGGCCAAGGGACGGTGAGCCCCTGGGCCGGCGCCTGCGGAAGGTGCACCCTCCTGGCCGGCGGTGGTATCAATGACCGCGCAAGTCAGCTCGCTGTCCGTGGTCCAGGAACGCCGGTTGAAGTTGTCCGACCCGCAGGTGAACCACGTGTCGTCGATGATGCAGATTTTGGCATGGACGTAGATGGGCGTCCCCGCCTTGTTCTCCAGGTTGAACACGCCGAACCGGTCCGGGGCAACGCGGCGCATCCTCTCGATGGCCCGCAGCTGCCCCGCCCGCTTGGGCGGCCCTCCAAGCCGGCCGTCGGAATCCGGGTAACGGGGCACCACCGCGATCACGGTCAACTCCGGGTTCTGCTCCAGGGCCGAGGCGATGCCTGAGGCGACCTCTGCCGACCACAGGTATTGGTCCTCGATGTAGATCAGCGAGCGGGCCTGGGCGAAAGCCTTGGTGTAGGCCCGGGCGATGCTCCGCTCACCGCCGGGTGCGAAGGGAAACGGCGGATGCTTCACGCCGTAGGTGCGCAGCAGCTGCACCGCGTGGGGCCCGGCCGGCGGTGGTGGCGGCGCCGTCTCCGGCAGAGGTTTGGGGTGCCGGGGCATATCCGCCAGGCGCTGCAGCAGCATCCGGTACGGTGTGCGCCGGTCCAGGGGATGGGGGTCATTCCACCGCTCCGCGAACAACTCCAGCACGTCCGCCACCACCGGGCCCCGGAGTTCGAGGGCGGCATCGTGCCACGGTGGCTGCTTCCCGTACCGCGGGTCCATCTCGACCGCCTGCGGATCCCCCATATGGCCGGCGTCGTCGCGGCGGCTGTGGCACAGGTCGATCCCGCCAACGAACGCCACATCCCGGGAGGGGTCCTCACGGCGCCGGATGACGAACAGTTTCTGGTGGTGGCAGCCGAACAGGCGCACGCGCTGGTCCAGCAGCACTTCGCCGCCGGCGTCGTTGATCTGCTTGCTGAGGTGCTCGTTGGACCGGTTGCTCATGGGGGCGGAGAGGCGCTCCCCGTGGGATCGCCACACCAGGCCGCGCACTTCCACCCCTGCCCGGGCCAGCCGCGCCAGCAGTTCACCAATCGCCGGCCCGTCGGGCGTCAGCCGCTCATCGCCGTCGCCCCGCCAGTCGGTGAACCACACCCTGTCTCCCGCCTGGAGGTCCGAGAGCTCCTCATGAAGCCGGGCGAAGTACGTGGCCCCGTGGACCAGGGGCCGCACCAGGTTGCCCTCCGACCAGGACGTTCCGGCGCCGCCGGAATGAACGCCGGTGTCCACGTTCCCCCGTTCGGCGCCGCTCAAGAACCAGTAACCGGCACTGCTGTCCACTCGGTGTTCCCTTCGACGCCTGAGGCCGCCGTCGTCGTCCGGCCTACCCAGTAGCCTACGGGGCGCACAAGGTCCCTGTTGCCTCATTGCAATACCTCAGGGAAGAGTAATACGTTGCCTCAAATGAAAACCTCCGTTTCGCGTGGTCGTTGCC
>NZ_JBTZSU010000014.1:0-96584 GCF_054890965.1 Arthrobacter sp. C152 | reverse complement strand
GGCCGGCTTCCTGCAGGGAAAGGACGGTGTGGGAACCGATGTAGCCGGTGCCCCCTGTAACCAAGATTTTCATGACTCCAACGCTATCCCAGGAACTGTTGCCGCCGCCCCTGTGACCCGGATGCCGGTCACGCCGGGCAGGACGGCCCGGAAGTTGGAAGCACGGATGTGCTAAAAAGAGGAGTGCCCAAAATAGTTGATGCGGACGTCCGGCGGCAGGACGTGGTGGATGCCGTGCTGCGCATCATCGCCGTGGACGGGCTGGAGCGCGCATCGCTGCGGGAGGTGGCCGACGAGGCAGGCCTGGCCGTGGGGTCCGTGCGGCACTATTTTTCCGGCAGCGATGAACTGCTGGCCTTCTCGTTCGCCACCGTGGTGGACCGTATCCTGCGGCGTCTCTCGGGTCTCCTCCCTGCGGTGCGCGGCGCCGCCCCTGGAAGCAGCGCGCACCGGGAAGCCGTCCTGGCGCTGCTGGGCGGCATACTGCCCCTGGATGAGGAGAGCGCATTGGAGGTGTGTGCCTGGCTGGCGTTCAAGAACGCGGCCCGGATCAGGGCCTTCCTTTCCGCCGAGGCCGACCGCAGCCACCGGGAAGTGGCAGCCATCGTTGGCGGCATCGTGGCGTCCGTGCTGCCGGAGGACGAACCGCAGGAGAGCCTGGTGCTTGAGGCCGAACGGCTCCTGGCCGCGCTGGACGGTCTGTGCCTGCACGCTCTGCTGCAGCCGGAGTGGATGACCGCACAGATGTGCCGCGACGTGCTCAACCGGCACCTGGACGGGCTGGCGCGGTAAGTGCGCCGGCCGATCCGACACCTGTCCTGCACTACCGCGGACTGCCTGCGGGAATAGACTGAAAGCCGGTACGCCGGACCGGACCATCACGACCGGTATGAGTACGCCAGGGAAGGACTTCGGATGCAGCACGCAAGCGGTTCAGGGTGGCACATCACCACCGACACGTCGGGGCCGATGATGATTGCGCTGTACGTCCGGGACGCAGCCGGCCTGAACGGGGTGGGGCGGCCCATGCTGTCGCACACCGCACCAAAGGTCCGCTCCGGCAACCACTCACACCTGACGGCGGATGTTGGCGGGGTGAGTGCGCTGAAGACCGAGTGGGAGGCCTGGTGGGAACAACTGCTGAAGGCCCACCCGCAGACAGCGCCGGAGCTGTCACCGCCCTCTTTCGAGGCGTTCGGCAACTCCCCGGCCCTCCAACGGGTCCTGCAGGCCCATTTCGGTTCTGCCCTCACCTGGGCCAGGGAGCGCCGGAGCGAGTACGCCGAGCTGGAAGCCGAGCGTGTGGCCACAGGAACCGGCCAGCTCCTCCAGGACATGGTGGATGACCGGCTGCTGGAAGTGGGCCGGGACGCGCGGGACTTCACGCTGACCATCATCGAACTGCCGCTGGACGAACAGCGCGCCTGGTACCTGGAACCTGACAAGATCATCATGAGCCAGCAGCTGATGGGCCAGCCCGACCTGTTCCGCAGCTACGTGCAGCCGGTCCTGGAAATCCTGGCCTGAACCCGGAACCAGCGGACGCTGCAGCGGCGGCCGTCAGGCGCCGTCGTCCTGACGCAGGGTGATGCGCACCTGGCCCTCCGGGGCGCCCGACTCCTGCCACCCGTCGTCGGCGGAACGCTGCCAGGTGTGCCCGGCAACCTCCACCCGGGTGACGGAGAGATCCTTGGCATTGGCCACCGCCCACTGCGCAATGGACCACGCCTGGGTTCCGCCGGCTTCCACCACAACGCTGCCCGCCGCCGTTTCGGCGTTCACGCCGCCGTAGGCGAGGTCCAGTTCAGACGCGACTGCGGCGGGATCGCCACCGGCAGTCGCGGAACGGAGGGTGCACTGCACCGCCCCGGGGGTCTGTCCCGTGAGGCCCGAAGCGAAGGCGCGGCCCATGTCCTCGTGCTGGGCGTAGGCCTGCGGGTGGGCTGAGCGCTGGACCTGCTGGGCAGCGTCGGTGATGTCGAGGGTCTCGTAACCGGGGATCTTCACCAGCGCGTCGTAGAAGGCGTTGACGGCGTAGTACGGATCCATGATCTGGTCCTCTGTGCCCCAGCCCTGGGAGGGCCGTTGCTGGAAGAGGCCGCGGGAATCGGGTCCTGCCTGGTCGCCGTGTCCGATGTTGCGGAGCTTGGATTCCTGCATGGCGGTGGCCAGCGCGATGCTCGCTGCCCGGGGCGGCAGTCCGCGCCGCACGGCCACGGCGGTGATGAGGGCGGCGTACACGGCCTGGTCCGGGGCCAGTTCCGCGGACCGGTTGCCTGCCGTGGCGGTGCAGCGTTCCGACACCAGGGTTTCGGAACGCTGCACGAAGAACACTGCAGTGTAGATGCCGCCGGCCACCAGTGCGAGGGCCAGCAGCAGCACCACCAGGCGGCGCAGGCTGCGTCTGCGTGCCATGACGAACGTCAGTTGGCGTGCAGGGCGTCGTTCAGCTCAACGGTCTGGCCCTTGCGTGCCAGGACTTCCACCGCTCCGCTGGTGGAGTTGCGGCGGAACAGCAGGTTGGGCACGCCGGAGAGCTCGGCGGCCTTGACCACCTTGGTGGTTTCCTCGCCGTCGTCGTCCTTCGGGCCCAGCACACGCACGCGGGTGCCGGCCGTGACGTACAGGCCCGCCTCCACCACGGAGTCATCGCCAATGCTGATGCCGACGCCGGAGTTCGCACCCAGCAGCACGCGTTCGCCGATGGTGATCTTCTCCTTGCCGCCGCCGGACAGGGTGCCCATGATGGAGGCGCCGCCGCCGACGTCGCTGCCGTTGCCGGCCACGACACCCGCGGAAATCCGGCCTTCGACCATGGAGGTGCCCAGGGTGCCGGCGTTGAAGTTCACGAAGCCCTCGTGCATGACGGTGGTTCCTTCGGCCAGGTGCGCACCCAGGCGGACCCGGTCGGCGTCGGCGATCCGTACGCCGCTGGGGACGACGTAGTCCACCATGCGCGGGAACTTGTCCACGCCGTAGACGGTGACGGCTCCGCGGCGGCGCAGCTTGGCGCGGGTCAGCTCAAAGTCCTCGACCGCTGCCGGGCCGAAGTTGGTCCACACGACGTTGGGGAGTTTGCCGAAGATGCCGTCCAGGTTGATGGTGTTGGGCCGGACCAGGCGGTGGGAGAGCAGGTGCAGCCGCAGGTAGGCGTCTGCGGTGTCAGCCGGGGCCTCGTCCAGGTTGATCTGGACGAAGACCACTTTCTGCTCGGTGCCGCGGTCCTCGTCGGCGCCGTCCTCGGCGATCCGCGTCAGGGCTTCGTCAGCGTTTTCCACCGAACGGAGATTCTCGGCCGCAACACCCAGCGAAGGGGCGGGGAACCAGACGTCAAGGACAGTGGCGTCACTGCCGGCTGTGGAAATGGTGGCCACGCCGAAGCCGTGGGCGGAGCGTTCGCCAGCGGCGGTGTTCAAGGTTTCGGGCACGGCGGAAGAAGCGGTCTCAGTCATGTGCCCCAGTCTATCGAGGGCGGGGTGGCCGGTTCGAACTAGACTGGCTTCGTGACTGCCGAAACCGCGCCCGAAGCTGCCGTAACCACCCTCGACCTCCGCCAGGACGTGGCGCTGCTGACCGCCGCCATCATGGACATCGAGAGCGTGTCCGGCAACGAACGCGCCCTGGCCGATGCGGTGGAACACGCCCTGCAGGCCATCCCGGAGCTCACCGTGCTCCGCGACGGCGATGCCATCGTTGCCCGCACCGAACTTGGCCTGGGTGAGCGCGTCATCCTCGCCGGCCACCTGGACACGGTCCCGCTTCCCCTCACGGAGGGTGCCAAGGGCACCGTCCCGTCGTCGTGGGAGTCCGGTGTGCCGGGGGAAGGGATCCTCTACGGCCGCGGCGCCACGGATATGAAGGGCGGGGTGGCCGTCCAGCTCGCGCTGGCAGCAGGCCTGTTCGACGGCGGCGCGCAGCCCAGGCGCGACGTCACGTTCGTCTTCTACGACCACGAGGAGGTGGAGGCCGTGAAGAGCGGCCTCGGACGCCTGGTCCGGAACCGCGGCGACCTGCTCCAGGGCGACTTCGCCATCCTGCTGGAGCCGACGGACGGCACGGTGGAGGGCGGCTGCAACGGCACCAGCCGGTTCGAGGCCAGCACGGTGGGGGAGGCAGCCCACTCGGCCCGCGCATGGATGGGCAGCAATGCCATCCACGCTGCCGCGCCGATCCTGGCCAGGCTGGCGGCCTACGAGCCCCGGACCATCAACGTCGACGGGCTGGACTACCGCGAGAGCCTGAACGCGGTAAAGATCAACGGCGGAACGGCCGGCAATGTCATCCCGGACCGCTGCGTCGTGGAGATCAACTACCGGTTCGCGCCGGACAAGACCCCGGACCAGGCCGAAGCCCACGTGCGGGAACTGCTGGCCGGCTTCGACGTGGTCCGGACCGATGCCGCCGCCGGTGCCCGGCCCGGGCTGCAGCACCCGGCCGCCGCGTCCTTCGTTGCCGCCGTGGGAGCCGAGCCCAAGCCCAAATACGGCTGGACCGACGTCGCACGCTTCAGCGAGCTGGGCATCCCGGCGGTGAACTTCGGTCCGGGTGATCCGCTCCTGGCGCACAAGGACAACGAGCACGTGCACGCCGACGCCATCCGGAACTGCCTGCGGGCCCTGCAGGATTGGCTTGCCGGCTGACACCTGGGAAGCCGGCTGGCAGCCAACGAAAAAGGTCCGCAATTCCCGTGGGAATTGCGGACCTTTTCCGTAGCTGCCGCCAGGATCAGGGGGCTGCTGCTTCCAGGACGTCCGGTTCGGCCTTCGCCGTGCCGCCGGCGGCCTTCTTGGAGCCGCGCCGCTCGATCCACACCGCGAGCCGCGACACCGAGATGTTGATGGCGATGTAAATCGCTGCCGCCACGAAGAAGATCGGGAACAGGTACTGCGTGCCCAGGAAGTCCGCCATGACCTGGACCGCGCGGAGGAGCTCGCCGTACGCCACGATGTAGCCCAGCGACGTGTCCTTCAGGAGGACCACCATCTGCGCCACCAGCGAGGGCATCATGCGCCGGATCGCCTGCGGCAGCTCGATGAGCATGCGGGACTTGTAGCTGGTCAGGCCGATGGCGAGGCCCGCCTCGCGCTGGCCGCGGGGAAGGGACTGGATGCCGGCGCGGATGATCTCGGCGAACACCGCGGCGTTGTACAGCACCAGGCCCGCCACGACGGCGACGAACGCGGAGGTGCCGAAGCCCAGCAGGATGAAGAGCATCATGAGGACCACCGGCATGCCGCGGAGGAACTCCAGGATGACCCGCATGGGGACCCGGATCGCCGCGGCGTCCGAGATGCGCAGCAGGCAGAGGAGCAGGCCCAGCGGGAAGGCGATGACGGCGGCCAGTGCTGCGGCTGCCAGGGTGGAGCCCAGGCCGTTGCCGAGCAGCCGCCACACGTCGGCGCGGGTGAAGATCTGCCACCGGCGGGCTTCGAAGATGCCCTGCTGGGCGAGGGTCATGACGATCCAGGCCAGGAGGCCGAGGATAAGGAGGCCCCCGACGATGGACGCGATCAGCGAGATCCGCCGGGCCTTGGGACCGGGGACGTCGTACAGGACGGAGCTCATCGGGCAATCGCCACCTTTCGTTCCACCGTGTTGGCAAGGATTCCCAGCGGGACGGTGAGGAGCAGATAGAAGAACGCGGTGCCCAGGAGGACAGTGATGACGGCGTCGCCGTTGGCGTTGGCCATCTGGCGGCCGTAACCGAACAGCTCCAGGACGAAGAAGGCGCCGGCCACCGAGGAGTTCTTGACGAGGGCGATCAGGATGTTGATCAGCGGCGGGATCACGGTCCGCAGTGCCTGGGGGAGGATGATGAGGGAGAGCACCTGGCCGAACTTCATGCCGATGCTGCGTGCTGCCTCGGCCTGGCCGACGGGCACGCTGTTGACACCCGAGCGGACAGCTTCGGCGATGAACGCGGCGGTGTAGGTGCTCAGGGCGATGATCGCGGCAATCTCGAACTGCTCGAATTTGACCCCGATCCGGGGGAGCACGACGGCTGCGAAGAAAAACGCGATGGTCAGCGGGGTGTTGCGGAGCACTTCCACGTAGACGGTGCTGAAACCGCGGAGTGCCGCAACGGGGGAAACGCGCGCTGCGGCAAGCAGGGTGCCAAGGATCAGCGCGAAGATGCCGGAGACGGCGGACAAAAAGAGGGTGCGGAGAAAACCGTTCCAATACAGGGGCAGGTTTTCAATGATGACGTCCATAAGATCCTTCGGCTGTATGCGTGGACGGATGAAGGCGGTGCTGCCGGGGCCGTTGTGCAGCCCCGGCAGCGCGGCGGACGCTACTTAGTAACGGTTGATGGCCGGCAGGCTCGGGGCGGTCTTGATGACCGAACCGGCGGTGGCCTCCCAGGCCTTCTTGTAGGAGCCGTCCTTCTCGAAGGATTCCAGCTGGTCGTTGATCCAGTTGCGGAACTCGGTGTCGCCCTTCTTCAGGCCGATGCCGTAGGGCTCCTTGGTGAACGTTTCGTCGGAGGCCAGCTTGAAGGCGTCCGGTTCCTTGTCAACGAAGCCGGCCAGGATCACGTTGTCCGTGGTCACTGCCTCGACCTGCTTGTTCCGCAGCGGCTCCAGGCAGGCGGAGTACGTGGCGGCGGGCACCAGTTCGGCGCCGTACTTGTCCACGATGGTGGCGGCGGGGGTGGAGCCGGTGACGGAGCAGACCTTCTTGCCCTTGACGTCTTCAGGTTTCTTGATGGCGTCGTTGTCCTTGTTCACCATCAGGGCCTGGCCTGCCTCGTAGTACGGGCCGGCGAAGTCGACAACCTGCTTTCGCTTGTCGCTGATGGTGTACGTGGCGATGACGATGTCCACCTTGCCCTGTTCGATGAAGGGCTCGCGGTTGGCGGAAACGGTCTCGGACCATTCGATCTTGTCCGCGGCGATGCCCAGCTTGGCCGCGATCAGCTTGCCGATTTCAACGTCGAAACCGACAGGCTTGCCGTCCAGGCCCACCTGGCCGAACAGCGGCTGGTCGAACTTGGTGCCGATCTTGATGGTGCCGGCGGAGGAAAGCTTTGCCATGGTGGTGCCGGCCGCGAACGTCGGCTTCTCTACCGGGCTCGGGTTGGCGGAACCGCCGGAATCCCCGCCGCCGCAGGCGCTCAGGGACAGGGCGAGGGCGGCGGTGGCCGCCACGACGAAGGATTTCCGCCGGGACATAAATGCCTTCATGACATTCCTTTCATTGATGGCCGTGGGTTTCCGGCCTGGATGCGAACTGAAGTGTGGTGTTCGGGTGGATCAGTGGGTCAGGAGCTTGGACAGGAAGTCCTTCGCGCGGTCGCTCTTCGGGTTGGTGAAGAACTCCTCCGGGGTGGCGTCCTCAACGATCTGGCCGTCCGCCATGAAGACCACGCGGTCCGCGGCCTTGCGGGCGAAGCCCATCTCGTGCGTCACCACGATCATGGTCATGCCTTCCTTGGCGAGCTGGACCATGACGTCCAGGACCTCGTTGATCATCTCGGGGTCCAGCGCGGACGTGGGCTCGTCGAACAGCATGACCTTGGGCTTCATGGCCAGGGCCCGGGCGATCGCCACGCGCTGCTGCTGGCCGCCGGAGAGCTGGGCCGGCAGCTTGGGTGCCTGGTGGCCCACGCCAACGCGCTCCAGGAGGGCCATGGCGTCCTTCTCCGCGGCCGCCTTGGAGACACCCTTGACCTTGATGGGGCCCAGGGTGACGTTCTCGAGGATCGTTTTGTGTGCGAACAGGTTGAAGGACTGGAAGACCATTCCGACGTCGGCACGCAGCTGGGCGAGTTCTTTGCCTTCCTCGGGCAGGACCTTGCCGTCGATGCTGATGGTTCCGCCCTCGATGGTTTCCAGGCGGTTGATGGCCCGGCAGAGGGTGGACTTACCGGAACCGGAGGGCCCGATGACCACAACAACCTCGCCCTTGCGGACCTGCAGGTTGATGTCCTTGAGAACGTGCAGCTGGCCGTAATGCTTGTTAACGGCGTTCAGGGAGACGAGAGCATCGCCGGGCACATGAGTAGTCATAGGAAAGAATCTAGCGAACAACGATGCGTTATGACCCCAATCACCCCAAGTTCGCGCTGATCGTGATTCAAGAGATACCTGGAGTTGGAGGTTAGCCTAGGGGAATGAGCATCAATGCAGATCCGGCCAAGAATTCCCAGCCGCGCCGTAAGGGGCCCCTTGAGCTGCGCCGCAAACAGGCTGCCGTGGAAATGTCGGATCAACACCTGCTTGATACCAAGGGTCCGGGCCAGTTCGTGCACACCGACCCGTGGCGCGTCCTGAGGATCCAGAGCGAATTCGTCGAGGGCTTCGGCGCCCTCGCGGACATCGGCAAGGCAGTGAGCGTGTTCGGCTCGGCCCGCACCAAGCCCGGCAGCGCGTACTACGAGATGGGCGTCGAAGTGGGGCGCAAGCTTGCCGAGGCGGGGGTCGCGGTCATCACCGGAGGCGGGCCGGGCTCCATGGAAGCGGCCAACCGCGGCACCGTCGAAGGCAACGGAGTCTCGGTGGGCCTGGGGATCGAGCTGCCCTTCGAGCAGGGCCTGAACCAGTGGGTGGACCTGGGCATCAACTTCCGCTATTTCTTCGCCCGCAAGACCATGTTCGTCAAATATGCCCAGGGATTCATTGTCCTGCCCGGCGGCCTGGGCACCCTCGACGAACTGTTCGAGGCCATGGTGCTGGTGCAGACGCGGAAGGTGACGTCCTTCCCGATCGTGCTCCTCGGCGTCGACTTCTGGGGGCCGATGATCGAATGGATCAAGGGCACCCTCGTGGCCGAAGGCATGGTTTCCGAGAAGGACCTCGACCTGATCCAGCTCGTGGACACCCCCGCAGAAGCCGTGGACCGCGTCCTGCACGAGGCGGTCACTCCGGCGCTGAACGGCGAGCAGCGGCCCGAGTAGCCACGGCCCCGGGTTCGGGCAGCGGTCTGGCACGATGGAACCGTGAGCTTCTTTCTGGTCTTCCTCGCCGTCGCCCTGGTCGCGGCGGTTTTCTGGGCCGGCCTGGGCCGGCGGAACAGCAAGGCAGGCGAATCGCCGCTGCCGGCCCCGCTGGACGGCGGTTTCGAAGAGCCCCCGGCCAACCTGCCTCCCGTGCTGCTTCCGGAGCACGCCGGTCCGGAGGATGTGAACCGGGTGCGCTTTTCCCTCGGCCTGCGCGGGTACCGGATGGACCAGGTGGACCAGGTGCTGGATGAACTGCGGGACCAGCTGGCCGCCCGGGACGCCGTGGTGGCACAGCTGCGTGGCCAGGTGGCGGCACTGCGGAGCGCGTCCGACGGCGGTCCCGCGGCAGGTGCCCCGGACGGGCCCGGTGGCGGGCACGGCAATGAGCCCGCAGGACAGGGCGGGCAGTGAGCACCGTGACGCGCGGGGCACCCCTGGCGTCTGCCGCCGCGCTGGCCCAGCAGCTGGCCTCGGCCGTCCGTCGGTGGCCGTGGTGGCTGCAGGTTACCGCGGTCTACGGCGGCGCCCGGCTGGTTAGCGCCTGCATCTTCATGGCCGCCGCCCTGCATCAGGGCGTCAACCCCTGGTTTGCCCCGAAACCCGACTACTGGAACTTCATCAACATCTGGGATGCCCGCTGGTACGCGCAGGTCATCGCCACCGGTTACCCAGCGGTCCTGCCCACCGACGCTGCCGGCAACGTGCAGGAAAATACGTGGGCGTTCTACCCCCTTTTCCCGGCGCTGGCAGGGGGGCTGGGCAACCTCACGGGGTTGAAGCCCGCCGCGTCGCTGACCCTCATCGCCATGCTGGCGGGCTGGGGTGCCGCCCTGGTGGTCTACCCGCTCTTCCGGTGCCGGGCTGCGCACGGGCCGGCCATGTGGGGGGTGGCCTTTTTCGCGACCTTCCCCGTCTCCGCCGTCCTCCAGGTTCCCTATGCCGAGCCGCTCTCGCTCCTGCTCCTGGCCACGGCGCTGCTGCTGGTGGTGCGGCGGCAGTACCTCTGGGCCATCCCCGTGGTGGTCCTGCTGTGCCTTTCCCGGCCGGTGGGCGTGCCCTTCGCGGCTTCGCTGGGCCTGCTGCTGGTGATCCGTGCCGTGGCGCGGTTCAGGGGCGGCAGGCCGGGTGCGCCCGGCGAAGAAGCCCCTTCCCTCGGGGACCTCGCGGCGCTGGCCGGGCTTACCGCCGTCGCCGGTCTGTCAGCCCTTGCTTGGCCTGCGGCTGCCTGGGCTGCCACCGGCGACCCGCTGGCCTACACCAAGACAGAAACTGTGTGGCGCGGGCACGACCTGGTGCCGTTCAAGCCCTGGTTCGACACCGGCGTCGACCTTTTTGGCCCCGTGCTGGGCGTCCTCGCACCCCTGGTCTTCGTGGCCCTCTTTGCCGTGCTGCTGTTCCTTCCCCCGGTGGTGCGGCTCGGCGTCGAGCTGCGGCTCTGGTGCGCCTGCTACATGGGGTACCTGCTGGTGTTCCTGCACCCCCAGACCAGCACTTTCAGGATGCTGCTGCCGCTGTTTCCGCTGGCCCTGGGCGCGGCGCTGCTGTCCCGGTCCCGGGCCTACCGGGGGACCGTGATAGCGATGTTCGTGCTGCTGCAGATCGTCTGGATCGTGTGGCTGTGGGCGTGGGCGCAACTGCCCGGCGGCGGTGACTATCCGCCCTAGGGATGGGAGCTTCGGCGCAGGTCAGGCCGGGAATTACCGGTTGCCGGAAATGTCCATCGATTAGCTACGGGCGGGTAATTCCGCGATAATGATAGGTAAGCAAGGACAAAAGCATTCAGAAAACGCGCAGCCTTGGCGGTGGGAATCCACCCCGCCATCGCAGCCTGATCGATATGCGGACGCAGCCCGCCCGGGCTGATTAGTCCTGGGACAAAATGGAGGGAAATTCCTCATGGCGGCGATGAAACCACGCACCGGCGACGGCCCTATGGAAGTCACCAAGGAGGGCCGCAGCCTGATCATGCGCGTCCCGCTCGAAGGCGGCGGGCGCCTTGTGGTCGAACTGAACGCTGCCGAGGCAGCCAACCTGAAGGACTGCCTGGTAGGCGTCACCGAGTAATTGTGCCGGACAGGGTCCGCGGCCTCGCGCTGCGGGCCCTGTTCTGTTTGGGGCCCTGCCCTGTTTCGGGCCGGCTACTTCTTGACGGCCACCAGCAGGCCGTCCCCGGTGGGCAGCATCGCCGAAGCCAGCCGCTCGTCGTCGCGGATCGCCTTGCCCACCTGCCGCAGGGTTACCGTGTTGGGCTCGCGTCCGGCCGGGTTGGCCACCTTGTCCTTGTCCAGGGCGTCATTGATGACCAGCAGGCCCGAGCGCTTGAGCAGGCGGATGGCCTGTTCCACGTAGCCGGGGAGCCCGGGCTTGTCCGCGTCGATGAAGACGAGGTCGTACGCGCCGTCGGTGAGCCGCGGCAGGACGTCGCCCGCGCGGCCGGAAATGGTGCGGGTCCGGTTGGCGGGGCTGCCGGCCTCGGCAAAGGCCTCGCGGGCGGCGCGCAGGTGCTCCACGTCCGCATCGATGGTGGTCAGGACTGCCTGGGGACCCAGGCCCCGCAGGAGGCACACCCCGGAGACACCCGCGCCCGTGCCGATCTCGACGGCGGTCTGCGCCTTGGAGGCTGCCGCCAGGACCGTCAGGACGGCGCCCACGCCGGGGCTGATGGCGCTGACACCCAGTTCAAACGAGCGCTCCCTGGCCCGAAGCATGACCTCATCCTCAGCGGGCAGATCTTCTGCATAGGACCAGCTGCTGGACTTGTCGGCGCTCATGGATCATCGCTTTCTGGGCGGAAGGGGGGAGTTTCTCCCCAAGCCTACTGTGTCCGGCCGTCCGGGCCGTGGAAGCCCGCTGTTGCGCCCAAGGCTGAAGTGCGCCCGCAGTCAGGAAATTCCCAGCCAAGTTTGACATGATGGGTATCCGCTCATCCAAAAGGTGACGGGCGCCGAATCAGAGATGTCAACAGTATCCGGGCGTTAGCATTCCACGAGGGGAGTGGACGATGTCATCTTCAGTTGTGGCACCTGTCCCTGCAGCAAACAATCCCGATGATGAGTGGGTCCGTCCCACCTGGGAAGAAGTGGTCACCAACCATTCGGCGAAGGTCTACCGGCTGGCTTACCGCCTGACCGGCAACAAGTTCGACGCCGAGGACCTCACCCAGGAGGTGTTCGTCCGGGTCTTCCGGTCGCTGGAGAACTTCAAGCCCGGAACGCTCGACGGCTGGCTGCACCGCATCACCACCAACCTGTTCCTGGACCAGGCCCGCCGCAGGACACGCATCCGCTTCGATGCCCTGGCAGAGGACGCCGAGTCCCGGCTTCCCGGCCGCGAGCCCGGGCCCGAGCAGAGCTTTGAGCTGAACAACCTGGACCTGGACGTCCAGGCGGCCCTGGAGGAGCTTCCGCCGGACTTCCGGGCGGCCGTGGTGCTGTGCGACCTCGAGGGCCTGTCCTACGACGAGGTGGCCGAGGCCCTGGGCGTCAAGCTCGGCACGGTCCGTTCACGCATCCACCGCGGACGGACCATGCTCCGGGAAAAGCTCGCCCACCGGGATCCCCGCCCGCAGCAGTCCCGCCGCAAGCTATCGATGCCGCGCATCGCCGGGATCCTCTGATCGGCGCATGAAGTCCCAGTTCCCTTTCAGCGGCAGGCACCAGCGCACCAGCAGCCACCTCCAGGCCTGCCACGACTGTGCCGCCACCGTGCGCCGGGAACGGCAGTACCTCGAACGCCTTCGGACGGCGCCCATCCCGCCCGCCAGCCAGGACCTGACCCAGCGGCTGCTCTCACGCACCTCCGAGCTCGCCGCCCAGCCTGTTCCGGCCCCGGATGGGGGCCCGCGCACGGCGGCACGGACGCTGGCCATCACCGCCGGCGGCACCGTTGCCGCCGCCGGTGTGCTTGCGGTCGGAGCCTTTGCCGCAGCGGGTGATCCCCTGACCGGCAACGCCCCGGGAAGTGCGGCAGCGTTTTCCCATGTCTCGTCGCAAACGCCCGCGGACGGCAGGACCCTGAACGCCGAGCAGGTGGGCAGACTGCGGTCCGACGGCTGGGCCTGCCCCGAACTGGAATCCATGGGCTTCCACCTGGAGGCCGCCCGGGCGCTGGTGGTCGAAGGCCAGCCCGCCGTGGAGCTGCGCCTCACCGACGGCTCCCACCATGCGACCATCACCGAACAGCACCCGGTCAGCCCGGATACGGCGGATCCAGCCGAGGCGGGCGGTGCCCCCGGCGACGGGCTCCTGCAGGTGTGGGGCACCTCGCCGTGGTCCGCCACCTACCGTGCCGCCGGCCGCACCTTCACGTACCGTTCGGACCTTCCCGCGGACCAGGCCGACGACGCCGTGCCCATCCTCCAGCGCCTGGCCGAGACCGCCGCCGAAGGCGTGGATGCCTCCATTGCGCAGGTGCCACCGGCGGCGCCGGGGGAGCCCCTGGGAACGCGGCTGGAGCGCGGAATCAACAGGATTGCGGCGCTGTTCGCGCCGTGACACGGACTCTTTCCCCGGCGGCTGGCCGGGAATCGTCGCTCACAGCCCGGAGAGGGTAATCTTCCTAAAGTGTTTGGTATCAACGGCCCGGAGTTTATCCTTCTGCTGATCATCGGTGTGCTGGTGATCGGCCCCCAGCGGCTGCCCGAATATACCCAAAAGCTGGCGAACCTGGTCAAGGAAGTCCGGCGCATGGCCTCCGGCGCCCGCGAGCAGATCAAGGAAGAAGTGGGCATCGACATCGATGATGTCGACTGGAAGAAGTACGATCCCCGCCAGTACGACCCCCGGCGCATCATCAAGGAAGCGCTGCTCGACGACGACACCAAGCCGGTCAGCGCCGGTGCGCCCGCCGCCGTGGCGGCGGTATCCGGCGCGGCCGCGGCAGCCGCATCGGCCCCTGCCCGGCCCGAACGCGTGGTGGAGAGGCTGCCCGCGGGCGAGGCCGCGCCGTTCGACACCGAAGCAACCTAGGCCCGGCGCGCCGCCGTACTGCGTTGCGCCCCACGTCAGCGGGGCTGCAGGCCCAGCTTCATCCCGGCCAGGCCCCGCGGCTTAGCAGCGAGACGCCCGGCGATGTCCGCCAGTGCTGTGGCTGCCGGCGTCCCCGGCTGGCCCAGCACGATCGGCACGCCCGCGTCCCCGCCTTCGCGGAGCTGGATGTCCAGCGGAATCTGGCCCAGCAACGGTACGTCCGTGCGCACCGTGGCGCTCAGCCTCTCCGCCAGGACGGCGCCGCCGCCGCTGCCGAACAGTTCCATCCGCCCGCCGTCGGGCATCTCCAGGTAGGACATGTTCTCGATGACGCCGGCCAGTTTCTGGCCCGTCTGGGTGGCAATGGCACCGGCCCGCTCGGCCACGTCTGCGGCTGCGGCCTGGGGGGTGGTGACCACCAGGATCTCAGCGCCCGGCAGCAGCTGGGCCACGGAAATGGCGATATCACCGGTGCCCGGCGGCAGATCCAGGAAAAGGGCGTCGAGGTCGCCGAAGTAGACGTCGGTCAGGAACTGTTCCAGGGCACGGTGCAGCATGGGACCACGCCAGGCCACGGGCTGGTTGCCGGTGACGAACATCCCGATGGAGATCACCTTCACCCCGTAGGCGACCGGCGGCAGGATCATGTCATCCACCTGTGTGGGTGCCTGCGTGATGCCCATCAGCGCCGGCACGGAGAAACCGTAGACGTCGGCGTCCACGATGCCCACGCGCAGTCCCTGCGCCGCCAGGGCAGAGGCCAGGTTGACGGTGACCGAAGATTTTCCCACCCCGCCCTTTCCGCTGGCGACGGCGTACACCTTGGTCAGCGAGCCTGGCTGGTTGAACGGGATGGTGCGCTGGGCGCCGGCGCCGCGGAGTTTTTCCTTGAGCGCGTCCCGCTGGGCCTGGTCCATTACCTTGAGTTCGACGTCGACGGCGGTGACGCCCGGGACGGCGAACAGCGCCTTCTCGGAATCGGCGGTGATGGTGTCCCGCAGCGGGCAGCCGGCGATGGTGAGCAACACGGCCAGCGCCACCCTGCCGTCGTCGGACACCTGCACCGAATCCACCATGCCCAGCTCCGTGATGGGCCGGCGCAGCTCAGGGTCGATGACTGTGGCCAGGGCAGCATGGACCGCCTGGGCCAGCGGGGATCCGGAGGGCGTTGAAGTATCCAGGGGGGCGCTCATTGGCTGCAAAACCGGCTTTCGTGCAGGGAGGGGCTAGCGGTCGTGGGCGGAGTGCCCGGGTTTGACCCGCGGAATCTGCTGGGTACGGGGGTTCCGTTGCCTGTCACGCTGTTCACGCAGCTTGTCCTTGACCTTCTCCCGCGGCGACTCGTGCGAGCCCGGGGTGGATGGGTCGTGGGTCCGGAGTTCTTCCTGGGCTTCAAGCAGGTCTTCAAGGAGCGAGCGCAGTTCGGCCCGGACGTAGTCGCGGGTGGCGACCTCGCGCAGGGCAATGCGCAGGGAGGCGAGTTCGCGGGTGAGGTACTCGGTGTCGGACAGGTTCCGTTCTGCGCGCTGGCGGTCCTGCTGGAGCGAAACGCGGTCGCGGTCGTCCTGCCGGTTTTGTGCCAGCAGCAGCAGCGGCGCAGCATAGGAGGCCTGGAGCGACAGCATCAGGGTCAGGAGGGTGAAGCCGAGGTCCCGGGAGTCGAACTGCCAGTCGGCAGGGGCCCAGGTGTTCCAGCCCAGCCAGAAGATGCAGAAGATGGTCATGTAGACCAGGAACTGGGGCGTGCCCATGAACCGGGCGAAGGCCTCGGTGGCGTGTCCGAAAGCGTCCGGGTCGGGCCGGAACGCTGGCAGGATCCGCTGGCGGCCGGCTAGGGGTGTGTCGAGGCTGCCTTTTGATTCCGCTTTGGCCAGGTTCCGCTGGTTGGGGTTCTTCGGAGCACTGATATCAGCCAATGCGGCCACCGAGCTTTCTTATCGGGGCTTCGCCATCGTGGGCGCGCCAGTCGTCCGGCAACAAATGATCCAATACGTCATCAACAGTCACCGCCCCCACAAGCCGGCCGGCGTCGTTGATCACCGGGAGGGAGTTCAGGTTATAGGTGGCCAGGGTCCGTGCAACCTCGCTGATGTGGGCCTGGTCGGAGAGTGGCTCAAGGTTCTTGTCCACCAGGTTTCCCAGGGCCTCGAACGGCGGGAAGCGGAGCAGCTGCTGGATGTGGACCACGCCCAGGAAGCGGCCGGTGGGCGTCTCCAGGGGAGGGCGGGCGATGAAGATCGACGACGCCAGGGCGGGGGAGAGCTCCTCGCGCCGGACGTGGGCGAGGGCTTCGGCGACGGTGGCCTCCGGGGGCAGGATCACGGGCACCGGGGTCATCAGGCCGCCCGCGGTGTCCTCGTCGTATTCCAGCAGGCGGCGCACGTCCTCGGCGCCTTCCGGTTCCATCAGCTGGAGCAGTTCCTCGGCCTGCGCCGTCGGCAGCTCACCCAGGAGGTCGGCGGCGTCGTCGGGATCCATCTCCTCGAGCACATCCGCGGCGCGCTGGACGTCAAGGGCCGAGAGGATCTCCACCTGGTCATCCTCCGGCAGCTCCTGCAGGACGTCGGCGAGACGTTCGTCCTGCAGCTCGCTCGCCACTTCGAAACGCCGCTTGTCGCTCATCTCCTGGAGGGCCTCGGCGAAGTCCGCGGGCTTGAGGTCCTCGTGGTTGGCCACGAACTGCGTGGCGGCCTGCGGCTCGGTCCGCGGACCCTGCTGGGCGTCGGCCCAGTCGATGATGAGCGTTTCGTTGCGGCGCAGCCGGCTCAGCGGGGACAGGGAGTGGCCGCGGCGGACGAACAGTTTGCTGACGAACCAGTCGCGCGAGCGGTGCTGGTCCATGGCGATGTCTTCGATGGTGGCGTCGCCGCTGCCGTCGCGGAGGGTCACCCGGCGGTCGAACATCTCGGCCACCACCAGCGTTTCCGCGCCGCGCTGTTCGAAGCGGCGGAGGTTGACCAGGCCGGTGCAGATGATCTGGGTCTGGTCGATCGAAGTGATGCGCGTCATGGGCACGAACACCCGTTTCTTCCCGGGCACTTCCACCACGATGCCCACCACGTGCGGGGCTCCCTGGGTGCCGCGGGAGAGCACAACGACGTCGCGCAGACGGCCCAGCCGGTCGCCCAGCGGGTCGAAGACGTCGAGTCCCAAAAGGCGCGCCACGAAGACGCGGGTAGGTGTTGTGCTCACTCCTACAGGCTACCGAGTCTGCTCACTTTTAGCTGAATTTACAGGCAGCACCCACGTTGATGGGCAAGAATGGGTTTATGTCGAACATATTTGGTGCACCCAAGGCCGGCGCCCCGAACGGGCCCGACGACGCCCGGGCGGTCCCCACCGGTGACACCGTTGGCTCCTACAACTCCTACCTCGACGCCCAGAAGGCCGTCGACTACCTGGCGGACCAGCAGTTCCCCGTCCAGATGGTCTCGATCGTGGGCAATGAATTGAAGATGGTGGAGCGGGTCACCGGGCGGCTGAGCTACCCCCGGGTGGCCCTTTCGGGGGCATTGAGCGGCATGTGGTTCGGCCTCTTCGTAGGCGTCATGCTGTCCTTCTTCGCGCCGTCGCCGGGGTACTTCTCCATCCTTACCTCGGTGCTCATGGGTGCGGCCTTCTTCATGCTGTTCGGCATCGTCACCTACGCGATGCAGCGGGGCAAGCGCGACTTTACGTCCACCAGCCAGGTGGTCGCCACCAACTATGACGTCATCGTCGCACCCGAGGCAGCCCACGAGGCCCGCCGCCTCCTGCAGCAGCTGCCCATGACCCGGTCCGACGCCGCCGCCGGCCACGGCCCGTACACCCAGCACGACTATTACAACCAGCCGTACCAGAACCAGCACCACCAGCAGCAGGGCCAGGGTCCTGCCCGGCCCGCCGGCTGGAACGACCCCTACGGCCAGCGCTCCGCCGGGCCCCAGGCACAGGACGGCGGCTACCCGGACCAACAGCATGGGGCCCAGGAGCAGGGTGCCCCGCAGCAGGGTTCCCAGCACTATGGTGACCAGCAGTACGGCCAGCACGACGGCGGCCAGCACCAGCAGCCGTCCCACCCGGTCCGCTCAGTCCGGTACCCGGACCTGCCCGATGGCCGGCCGCAGTACGGTGTCCGCCTGCCGCAGGGGCCTGCCGCCGGCGCACAGCAGCCGGGCCAGGACGCGGCAGCAACCCCCAGCCAGGACGCCGGCCACGGGTCCGCGCCGCACGATGCAGCTTCGCACGAGGCCGCATCCGGCGACAATGGTGGGCAGTTCGGCGGCGGGGACGACCGGCACCGGGGCGAACCCCGGCAGTAGGACGTCCCGGAAACGGGAGCTGACCAGGGGCAGACGCACAGCGGGGCCGCCGGAACAATGACCATGTCACTGTCCGGCGGCCCCGCTTTTGCCGTTGGGCCTCAGGCCTCTTCGGTCCGGTAGATTCCGGCCATCCAGTCCTCAACCTCGGACGCCTTACGCGGAAGCGCGGCGCTGAGGTTGACCGGCCCGTCGGCCGTCATGAGCACATCGTCCTCGATGCGGACGCCGATGCCGCGGAACTCCTCCGGGATCGCGAGGTCCTCCTTCTTGAAGTACAGCCCAGGTTCGATGGTGAACACCATGCCCTCGGTGAGGACGCCGTCGAGGTAGAGCTCCCGCTTTGCCTGGGCGCAGTCATGGACGTCCAGCCCCAGGTGGTGGCTGGTGCCGTGCGGCATCCAGCGCCGGTGCTGCTGGCCCTCGGTGCTGATGGCTTCCTCCACGCTGACCGGCAGCAGGCCCCACTCGGCAAGGCGCTCGGCCAGCACGGTCGTCGCTGCCGTGTGGATGTCGCGGAACTTGGTGCCGGGCTGGGCGGCGGCAAAGCCGGCATCGGCCGCGTCCAGGACGGCCTCGTAGACCTTGCGCTGCACATCGCTGAACGTGCCGCCGGCCGGCAGGGTACGGGTGACGTCGGCGGTGTAGAGGGAGTCCACCTCCACACCGGCATCCAGCAGCAGCAGTTCGCCGGAGTGGATCCGGCCCGTGTTGCGGGTCCAGTGCAGCACCGTGGCGTTGTTGCCCGAGGCGGCGATGGTGTCGTACCCCAGTTCGTTGCCCACCTCGCGGGCGCGGGCGAAGAAGGCGCCCTCCACCACCCGCTCGCCGCGGGCGTGGGTGAGGGCCCGCGGCAGGGCCTTGACCACTTCCTCGAAACCCTCGACGGTGGCTGCCACGGCGAGCTTCATCTGCTCGATTTCCCACTCGTCCTTGAGCAGGCGCAGCTCGGAGAGCGCTTCGCTGAGCTTCTCATCGAGCGCGTCCAGGATGCCGAGGTCCAGGTTTTCCGGGTCCCTGGCGGTGTTATAGCGTGCGGTGTCCACCAAGGCGTCAATGTTCTCGTCCACCTTGCGGACCAGGCGGATCGAGATGCCGCCGATTTCCGGGGCACCCACGTCCTTGGTGATGGCCGTTTCCAGCAGGTCGATGTGGGCCGTTGCCAGGCCAAGACGGGCCTCGAATTCCGCCAGCGTAGGCCGGGCGCCGATCCAGAATTCGCCTGACCGTGCGTCGGCGTAGAACTGTTCCGTGTCCCTGCCGGCCAGCGGCCGGAAGTAGAGCGTGGCACGGTGGTTCGAGCCGTCGTCGCCCGTTCCTTCCCCAACCGGCTCCAGGATCAGGACAGCGTCAGGCTCGTGGTCCAGGCCCAGGCCGGTCAGGTGCGCAAACCCGGAATGCGGGCGGAACCGGTAGTCGCAGTCGTTAGAGCGGACCTTGAGCGGCCCGGCAGGGATGACCAGGCGTTCGCCCTTGAACTGCGCGGAGATGGCCTTGCGCCGCCTGGCGGCGTACGCGGCAACGGCGTCGCGCTCCGGGGTCTCCTGGCTCGACGGGGCCCAGTTGCTGGCCATGAAGGCCTTGAAGGCCTCGGAGCTGGGCCGCTGCGAGCGGTTGTTGACGCGCTCCTCCAGCGGCTGGGAAGCAGAATTGTGGGTGTTTTCGGCATCGTTCACGGGACCATCGTCTCACCAGCGCCGCGGCGAGGCGAACAGCGCAGCGCCGTCCACGATTCCCGGTCCACTAGGCTGGACAAGTGAGGATTGACCTGCATGCCCACTCCAACGTCTCCGACGGCACAGAGACACCGGCCGGCGTCATGGCCTCCGCTGCCCACGCGGGGCTGGATGCGGTGGCGCTGACGGACCATGACTCGACGGCGGGCTGGGCTGAGGCCGCGGAGGCCGCGGTGGCACGCGGTGTGGCCCTGGTGCCCGGGATGGAGGTCTCGTGCCGGACCGGGGAGGGCATCAGTGTCCACCTGCTCAGCTACCTGCACGACCCCACGCACCCCGGCCTCCTCGAAGAGATCACCAAGGCCAAGGATTCCCGGCTCACGCGCGCCGAGCGGATGGTGACGCTGCTGGCGGAGGACTACCCGCTGACGTGGGACGACGTGATCCACCACGTTGCGCCGGGCGCCACCCTGGGCCGGCCGCACATAGCCGACGCCCTCGTCGCGGCAGGTGTGGTGGAGGACCGCTCGGAAGCCTTCGCCTCAATCCTGACCTCACGCTCGCGGTACTTCATCCCGCACTACGCACCCGACCCCGCCACCGCCGTCGAACTTGTCCGTGCGGCCGGCGGAGTGCCGGTGTTCGCCCACCCCGTGGCGTCGGCCCGGGGCAGGATCGTGGGGGAGCGCACCTACCGGGAGATGATCGACGCCGGACTGGCGGGCCTGGAGATCGACCACCGCGACAACCCGGAAGAGGGGCGCGCGTTCCTGCGCCGGCTCGCTGCCCGGCACGACCTGCTGGTGACCGGTTCCTCCGACTACCACGGGACCGGCAAGCCCAACCTGCTCGGCGAAAACCTCACGTCCCCCGAGGTGCTGGCACGGATCGAGGAACTGGGCACCGGATCAGCCGTGGTGCGCCCCTGACCTTCCTGCCGGTCAGGCGGCCGGGAACGACGTGACTGTCGCGTGCGCACCCAGGCGCCTGGCCATGATGTCGATGGCCGGCTGGTTCTGGTCCACGCAGACAAATTTCCTGCCCAGCTTCGCGGCGACCGCCCCCAGCGTGCCGGAGCCGGCGAAGAAGTCCAGGCACCAGTCCCCGGGCCGGCTCGAGGCCGCAACCACCCGGCGGACCAGGCCTTCCGGCTTCTGGGTGGGGTAGCCCGTTTTTTCCTTGCCGGTGGGGGAGACGATCGTGTGCCACCAGACGTCCGTAGGCAGCTTGCCCAGCTCCCGCTTGGCGGGCGTGACCAGGCCGGGGGCCATGTACGGTTCCCGGTCCACTTCGGCGCTGTCGAAATGGTACTTCGCCGGATTCTTCACGTACACCAGGATGTTGTCGTGCTTCGTGGGCCACCGGTTCTTGGCGCGCGCGCCGTAGTCGTAGGCCCAGATAATCTCGTTCAGGAAGCATTCCCGGCCGAAGATGGCGTCCAGCATCACCTTGGCGTAATGCACCTCGCGGTAATCGAGGTGCAGGTACAGGGTGCCGTCGTCGGCGAGGAGGCGCCATGCCTCCACCAGCCGTGGTTCCAGGAAGGACCAGTAGTCGCTGAACGCGTCATCGTAGCGGTGCAGGGCTCCTTTGACGGTGTCGTAGGAGCGGCCCTTGAAGCCCACGCGGTCCCCGGTGCCGTCCGCGTTGGCCACCATCCTGGTTTCCTGGCGCTGCTGCGGCCTGCCCGTGTTGAAGGGCGGATCCACGTAAATCAGTGTGAAGGCGCCGTCCGGCAGCGTCGGGAGGTACGCCGCGTTGTCCGCGTGCACCACCAGGCTGCCGCCGTCCGGCGCCCAAACAGTGTCAGTCATGGGGGCAGTTAGCCCTCGGAGGTGCCAGGCTGCGTGCCCTTGTCAGCGCCGGCAACCACTTCACCGTTGCGGCGGCGCGTGCGGGTGCGGGTGCGCCGGGCGCGTGAGGGCTTTTCGCCCTCGGCAGCGGGGGCGGCGGCCTCGCCGGCAGGGGCTGCGGCGGCGGAGTCGGAAGAACGACGGCGGCGCTGGCCCGAGCGGGGGGCCGAGTCACTGCTGCGGCCGCCTTCGCGGCTGCCGCCACCGCCGGTGCGGCCACGGCCGTCCCTGCTGCCGCGGCTGTTCTTCTTGCCGGTCTCGCCCAGGTCCTCGAGGACTTCGGCGTCGACACCGGCGAGCGTCCGCTTGTCGCGCGGCAACCGGCCCTTGGTCCCCTCGGGGATGTCGAGGTCCGTGTAGAGGTGCGGCGAGGAAGAGTAGGTTTCCACCGGTTCGGGCACGTTGAGGCCCAGTGCCTTGTTGATCAGGGCCCAGCGGGGAACATCGTCCCAGTCCACGAACGTGACGGCGGTGCCCTTGTTGCCGGCGCGGCCGGTGCGGCCCACGCGGTGCAGGTAGATCTTTTCGTCCTCAACGCACTGGTAGTTGATGACGTGGGTGACGTCCTCGACGTCGATGCCGCGCGCCGCGACATCGGTGGCCACCAGGACGTCCACCTTGTTGTTGCGGAATGCCCGCAGGGCCTGTTCGCGGGCACCCTGGCCCAGGTCGCCGTGGATGGCGGCGGCGGCGAATCCGCGGTCGACCAGTTCCTCGGCCACCTTCGCGGCGGTGCGCTTGGTCTTGGTGAAGATGATGGTGCGGCCGCGGCCACGTGCCTGCAGGATGCGGGCCACCACCTCGGTCTTGTCCATGCTGTGCGCACGGTAGATCAGCTGGCGGATGTCCCGTTTGGTCAGGCCCTCGTCCTCGGGATCAGCGGCGCGGATGTGCGTCGGCTGGGTCATGTAGCGCCGCGCCATGGCGATGACCGGGCCGGGCATGGTGGCGGAGAACAGGAGGGTCTGGCGGACGGCGGGGGTCGCCGCGATGAGGGTCTCCACGTCGGGCAGGAAGCCGAGGTCCAGCATTTCGTCGGCTTCGTCCAGCACGACGATCTTGACGTTCTTGAGGCTCAGGTGCTTCTGCTTGTACAGGTCGATGAGGCGGCCGGGGGTTCCCACCACCACTTCGACGCCCTGCTTCAGGGCCTCCACCTGGGGCTCGTAGGCGCGTCCGCCGTAGATGGTGGCGATCCTCGCGTTGCGCTTGCGCGATGCCGTCTGCAGGTCGTTCGCCACCTGTACGGCCAGCTCACGGGTGGGCACCACGACCAGCGCCTGCGGGGCGCCGGGAACAGCCAGTTTCGCGTAGCCGGGGTCATCCTGGCCGATGACGCGCTGCAGCGCCGGGATGCCAAAGCCGAGGGTCTTGCCGGTGCCGGTCTTTGCCTGGCCGATGATGTCGTGCCCGGAGAGCGCCACGGGAAGGGTCATCGCCTGGATAGGGAAGGGATGCGTGATGCCGGCGTCGGCCAGGGACTCGACGATGTCTGCCCGGACGTTGTAGTCGGCGAAGGACTTCTCCGCGATCTCATGCGGGGTCTCGTCCGAGATGATGGTCTCTTCCGGCTCGATGGTCTCCGTGCCGGACGCGTCGGTCAGAAGCTGGTGGGTATGCAATTCACTCACAGGGAGTTTCCTTATTCATTTGGGCAATGGCGCTGCCTGCTCGACGGGCCGGCCGGGGCTGGCCGTTCCGGAGCACGCTCGGGCGCGCACGCAATTCCAGTGGAAGCCGATCGCGGGCTATCTAAATGCTGGCACTGGTGACCAGCGGGTGAATCTCAAGATCGCGTAGGGGCGGGCTTGTTGGTTTCAAAACATGGAAATCAACGACCGGGCATCCGTTTCTACGTCCCCAGTCTAGCCGCAAGGTGCCTGAAACACGGTTTCGGCCGCTCCGCGGGCGCAGCGGGTTGCCCGCCACGCCGCCGGCCGGGCTCCAACCAGTGCCCGGCCTACGCCGCGATGCTGGCCAGTGCCCTGCCCAGGCGGGCGCCGGCGTCGTCGGCCACTTCCTTGACGGACGGGGCGCTGCTGAGCTGGACCATGGCCTGTGGATCGATGGCCTCGATGGTTGTTCCGTCCGCGCCCCGGGCCCTTCGAACCACCACGTTGCAGGGCAGCAGCGCGCCCATTTCCGGCTCCGCCGCCAGGACGCGGCTGGCGAGTGCCGGGTTGCAGGCGCCGAGGATGACGTAGTCCCCGACGGCGTCCGCGGCTTCGGCGCCAAGCTTGGCTGCGAAGGTGCTGCGGACATCGATTTCCGTCAGGATGCCGAACCCTTGCGCCGCCAGGGCGTCGCGGGTGCGTTGCACGGCCTCATCCCAGGCGAGCGGGACGGTGACGCTGTTCGTGTAACCCATGCCAGGCTCCTAGGTGGGGATTCCGGTCCGGTGGCCGCCGGCTGTGTGCTGTTCAGGCGAGGGAGAGGAAGAGCTTTTCCAGGTCCTTCCGGTCCATGGTTTCGTCCTTCTGGACGATGCACTGCTCCAGGCCGGTGGCAATGATGGCGAAACCGGCCCGGTCAAGGGCCTTGGAAACGGCCGCCAGCTGGGTGACGACGTCCTTGCAGTCCCTGCCTTCCTCGAGCATCCGGGTGACGGCGGCGAGCTGGCCCTGGGCGCGCTTGAGGCGGTTGATCACGGGCGTGAGTTCGGTTGGGTTCAATTCCATGGTGCAGTACTCCATCGACGGCGGTTCTGCGTCCAACTATATACCCCCATGGGTGTTTTGACTACCCCGGGGGGTATCGGTAATACTCGGTGGGGTATCCACCCGACCGCTCCGAGAGGCCGCACATGACCAACCCCTCCAAGGCAACCGCCGTTACCGCACTCGCCCCCGAAAACCTGCAGTCCTGGATCAAGGAGCACAGGGACCTCGTGGTGATCGACGTCCGTTCGGCCGCCGAATTTGAATCGCTGCACATCCGCGGCTCCTACAACGTGCCGCTGCCGCTGCTGGCCGAGCACACCGATGAGCTTGCCGCCCGTCTGGGCTCACGTGTCGTCCTGGTCTGCCAGTCCGGCGTCCGCGCCGAGCAGGCCCGCCAGCGGATGGCCACCGTTGGCCTGGACACTGCCTACGTGCTCACCGGCGGGGTCCCTGGCTTCGCGGCCGCCGGCGGCGACGTGGTCAAGGGCAAGGACCGCTGGGACCTGGAGCGCCAGGTCCGCCTGGCCGCCGGCTCCCTGGTGATGCTGGGCCTGGCCGGGGGCAAGTTCGTCTCGCCCAAGGTCCGCATGCTCGCCGGGGCCATCGGTACCGGGCTGACGTTCTCGGCCGCGACCAACACCTGCGCCATGGGCAAGGCGCTGTCCGCCATGCCGTGGAACAAGGCCGCGAAGGAACCCACCCGCGAAAGTGCCATCCTGCAGCTTCCCGTGCAGGCGGCAGGCGAGGACGCCGCCGCGTGATCCCGGCCCTGGCCCTGGGGCTTGTCGTCGGGATCGTCCTGGGCGTTGTCGGCGGCGGCGGGTCGATCATCGCCGTTCCTGCCCTCGTCTACGGTGTGGGCATGAGCCCGGCCCAGGCGATTCCCACGTCGCTGCTGGTGGTCGGCGTATCCTCGCTTGCCGCGCTGCTGCCCCGGGTCCGGGAGGGCCTTAACTGGCCGGTGATCGCACTCGTGGGTGGCGCCGGCATCCCGGCCGCCTGGGCCGGCGCCGCCGTCGGCCGGCTGCTGGACCCCAATATCCTGATGCTGGCATTCGCCGTAATCATGGTGGCGGCCGGTATCCGGATGCTGATGAAGCCCCGGGAAACCGAGGGGTCCTGCAGTACGGGCCCCCACCGGACTTTCCGGTCCTGCGCCCCAAAGGCGGCTGGGGTGGGCCTGCTGGTCGGGTTTCTCACCGGCCTGCTCGGCGTCGGCGGCGGCTTCCTCATCACCCCGGCACTGACCATCTTCCTGGGCCTGCGCATGAAGCAGGCCGTGGGAACGTCCCTGGCGATCATCGTGGTCAACTCCGCCGCCGGGTTCAGCGCCCATGCCGCCGGTTACACCATCGACTGGGCCACCACCCTGGCGTTCGCGGTACCGGCCATCCTGGGTTCCCTCGCTGCCGCCCGGCTGGCCAGGCGGCTGCACGACAAGCACATCCGTATTTCGTTCGCGGTGCTCATCTTCGCCGTCGCGGCGTGGGTCACCGCCGGCACGGTCACCGCCTGACCACCCAGCAGGAGAACCTCATGGGACTGTTCGATGCCTTCAAGACGGCCTTCAGCAAGCCTTACAAGACCATCTCCGTGGCACGGGCCAAGGAACTCCTGGGTTCCGGCGCCACGCTGATCGACGTCAGGTCCGCCCAGGAATGGCGGACCGGCCGCGCGCCGCAGGCCAAGCACGTTCCGCTGGACCGGCTGCAGTCCAGTACTGCGGGCATCCAGAAGAGCCGCCCGGTGATCGCCGTCTGCGCCTCGGGCGTCCGCTCCGCCTCGGCAGCCAGGCTGCTGGCCGCCAAAGGGTACGACGCCTACTCGGTGCGGGGCGGCATGGCCGCCTGGCGCCAGGCCGGCGAACCCGTCCGCTAGACCCATCACCACCAGCCGCCAACCACTTCGAAGGAGAAAACACCATGGCTGAAATCACCATCGCCGAAACCGACCAGCGCCGCGACGCTGCGCGCATCCTGGACGTCCGCGAGGACTTCGAGGTCGCGGAGGGCATGATCCCCGGCGCCCTGCACATTCCCATGGGCCAGCTTCAGGCCCGCCTGGGCGAGCTGGACCCGGCCGTTCCCGTGATCGCTGTTTGCCGCAGTGGCAACCGCAGCGCCGCCGTCGCCGACGCCCTGAACGGTGTTGGCTACAACGCGGACACCATGGCCGGCGGCATGACCGCCTGGACCCGCGCCGGACTCCCCACCACCTAAGCCCCTCCCGCCCTCGTGCCACAGGGCAACCAACCAACTTCGCCCGAAAGGACCCGACAGACCATGGCAACCATCGACATCACCCAGCAATCCTTCGCCCAGACCCTGGAAGAGAACGATATTGTCTTCGTCGACTTCTGGGCAGCCTGGTGCGGCCCCTGCCGCATGTTCGCCCCAATCTTCGGCGCCGCGGCCGAACGCCATCCGGACATCACCTTCGCGAAGGTGGACACGGAGGCCGAGCAGGCACTCGCCGCAGCTGCGAACATCACAGCCATTCCCACGCTGATGGCATTCAGGAACAAGACCCTGGTCTTCTCCCAGCCCGGCGCACTGAATGCCACCGGGCTCGAGGAAGTGATCCAGGCCGTCAAGAACCTTGACGCGGACCAGCTCCACGCCGAATCCGGAAGTCAGCACGCCTGACACGCAGGCCCAAACGGTGGCGTAGCTGTCGTTGCAGAATACCCCCGGGGGTATCTATACTGGATTCAGAACAACTTCCCATCCCCTTTCAACCGAAGGAGTGCACCACATGCTCATCGAGCGCATTTACGACGAAGACCTCGCCCAGGCCAGCTACCTGATCGGCTGCCAGGCAAAGGGCGAAGCCATTGTGGTGGACGGCCGCCGCGACATCTCCGTGTACCAGGACCTGGCTGCCAGGAACGGCATGAAGATCGTGGCCGTCACCGAGACCCACATCCACGCCGACTACCTCTCCGGCACCCGCGAACTGGCCGCGGCCACCGGCGCCAAAATCTACGTCTCCGGCGAGGGCGGCCCGGACTGGCAGTACGAATTCGAGGGCGAACGGCTCCACGACGGCGACGCCATCACACTGGGCAACATCAGCCTCAAGGCCCTCCACACTCCGGGGCACACCCCCGAGCACCTGTCCTTCCTGGTGACGGACGGCGCCTTCAGCGACCAGCCCGGCTACCTGCTTTCCGGTGACTTCGTCTTCTCAGGCGACCTGGGCCGGCCCGACCTGCTGGACGAAGCCGCCGGCGGCATCGACACGCGGTTCGAGGGCGCCAAGCAGCTCTTCGCCAGCCTCCGCGACAAGTTCCTTACCCTGCCGGACTACGTCCAGGTCCACCCCGCGCACGGCGCCGGCAGTGCCTGCGGCAAGGCCCTCGGCGCCATCCCGTCCTCCACGGTGGGCTACGAACGCCTCTACGCCTGGTGGGGGCCCTACCTCGCCGCCAACGATGAGCAGGGCTTCATCAACGAACTCCTCGATGGGCAGCCTGACGCGCACGCCTACTTCGGCCGCATGAAACGCGAAAACCGGGTCGGCCCTGATGTGATGGGCGAACGCCCCGCGCTGAAGGAACTGGACACCGCCGATGTCGCACAAGCCCTGGCAGCGGACACCCTGACCTTCATCGACACCCGCTCCAACAGCGAAGTCCACGAGGGCACCGTGCCCCGGTCCCTGAACGTTCCGGCCGGCAAGTCCGTTGCCAGCTACGGCGCCTGGGTGGTCAACCCGGAGACGGACAAGAACCCGCTGGTTCTGCTGGCCCAGGACCAGGAGCAGGCCACGGACATGTGGGACCACCTGGTCCGCGTGGGCATCGACAACGTGGCCGGCTACCTCACCAGCATCGAGGGACTGCCCACCGTCACTCCGAAGCTGATCCAACCGGAGGAACTCGACGGCTTCGACGCCGCCATGGTCCTGGACGTCCGCAACAAGACCGAGCACCGGGCCGGGCACGTTCCGGGATCACACCAGCTCAGTGGCGGCCGCGTCATGTGGCACCTGGACGAGCTGCCTGCCGGCGGCACCATCGTGTCCTACTGCCAGTCAGGCGTGCGGAACTCCGTGGCCGCCAGCGCCCTGCGCCGTGCCGGGTACGACGTCGTCGAACTTGACGGCAGCTACGCCGCCTGGACGGCGTGGCAGAACAGCGTGCCCGCGACCTGACTTTCCCAGACCGCCCGGGCAGGACCCCCCTCCTGCCCGGGCTTCCGGCCCGGGCGCGTACCCCCCGCGCCCGGGCCACCTTTATGATGGCGCAACGAAGGGAAAGCAACGGATGACCGGTAGGAGAACCCCCGACTCCAGCCCTGACGGCCCTGGAATGGTCCTGGGCCTGCGGCAGAACCTGGCCCAGTTCCTGCTGCTGGTGGCAGTCAACGCGCTCGTCGGAGGCGCCCTCGGCCAGGAACGGACCGTCCTGCCCCTGCTCGCCACCGAAGTGTTCCACCTTGACCTCTATACGGGCGCACTGACCTACATCCTTGCCTTCGGCCTCGCAAAGGCCGGAACAAATTACTTTGCGGGCACGCTGTCCGACCGGTACGGCCGCAAACCGGTCCTCGTGGCCGGGTGGCTTGCAGCGATCCCCGTCCCGCTGATGCTGATCGCCGCCTCGTCCTGGGGCTGGATCATCGCAGCCAACGTGCTCCTGGGCATCAGCCAGGGGCTCACCTGGTCCACCGCCGTCATCATGAAGATGGACCTCGTCGGGCCCAGGCAGCGCGGGCTCGCCATGGGCTTCAACGAGGCAGCCGGCTACCTGGGCGTCGCGGGCACGGCGCTGGCCACCGGTTACCTCGCCTCCACGTACGGGCTCCGTCCCGCTCCCTTCCTGCTCGGCGCCGCGTACGTTGCGCTCGGGCTGGGACTGACGGTCCTGGCCGTACGGGAGACCCACCACCATGCCCGGGCCGAAGCCTTAGGGCACGCGGGCCCACACCGCAACGCCGGTGCCGGGCTCACCACGCGCCAGGTGTTCACCCTCACCAGCTTCAAAGACCGTTCCCTCTCCGCAGCCAGCCAGGCCGGACTCGTCAACAACCTCAATGACGGGCTCGCCTGGGGCCTCTTCCCCGTCCTGTTCGCCGCCTCCGGCCTGGGCCTGGGCCAGATCGGCATCCTCGCAGCGGCGTATCCGGCCGTGTGGGGCGCCGGGCAGCTGGTCACCGGCGCACTCTCCGACAAATACGGGCGCAAACCCCTGATTACCGCGGGCATGCTGGTCCAGGCCGCGGCCCTGGCCATGGTGGCGCTGGGCACGGACTTTGGCACCTGGCTCGCCGCCGTCGTCATGCTCGGCGCAGGTACCGCGATGGTCTATCCCACCCTGCTCGCCGCCATCGGGGATGTGGCCCATCCCGAGTGGCGGGCCCGGTC
Source organism: Arthrobacter sp. C152 (assembly GCF_054890965.1). Classification (NCBI taxonomy): domain Bacteria; kingdom Bacillati; phylum Actinomycetota; class Actinomycetes; order Micrococcales; family Micrococcaceae; genus Arthrobacter; species Arthrobacter sp. C152. The sequence goes on along the minus strand of NZ_JBTZSU010000014.1, from coordinate 66,819 downwards.
CGTGGGCATTTACAGGCTGTGGCGCGACTCCGGATTCGCCGTGGGTGCCCTGCTGTCGGGAGTGATCGCGGACGCCTTCGGCATCCCTGCCGCCACCGCCGCCGTCGCTGTCCTCACCGCCGCTTCCGGCGTGGTCGTTGCGGTGCGCATGCGCCGCACCGACCACCACGGCGTGCGCTGAGACCCTAGGGAACGAGTTCGAAATGGACCTGCCGGGCAGCGATGTCCGAGGCAAGCAGCCGGACCCTGACCTTGGTGCCGGATTCGAGTTCACCCGCGCAACGGGCGGTCACTGCGGGCTCGGCCACCTGGATGATGCCCGAGTTGCCGTTCCCGTTCTTGCCGTTGCCGTTTCCGTTCTGCGGCTTGGAACCGGAGATCACGATCGCGTCGAACTCCTGCCCGATGTGGTTCACCAGGAGCGCAGCCTCCACCGTGTCCAGGGCCATGCGCTCCATCCGGGACGCCAGCTGGTCCGACCCGGCCATGATCCCCGGCAGCAGCGGAAGGGCTTCGCGGGCCCAGGAGGGCACGTCCCCGCCGTTACTCAACGCCTCGCAGATCACCAGCACGAAGCGGTCCACCAGGCGGCGCAGGGGAGCGGTGGTGTGGGCGTACGCGGCACCGATGGCTGACTGGACGGCGTCTTCGGGCACGTCCCCGTCAAAGGCCGTGTAGGAGGCGCCCCGGAACAGCATGCCGGCCGAATGCATGATGGCCAGCTGGCGCGGGTCCCTGGGGTCCAGGGACCGCAGATATTCGCCGTAGCTCATTTCCCCGTCCCACGGCCTGCCCAGCACCTCGGTCTGCAGCCGGAAATGCCGCAGGGAGCGTTCGTCCGGCGCGGGCATGGTGCGCAGGATGCCCACCTTGCCGGCGAGCATCATCTGCGCGGCCGCCATGCCCGTCATCAGCGAAATCTGCGCATTCCAGTCCTCGATGGGAAGCTGCGGGACGGCGTCGATCCGGAAGCCGCCGTCGGGCAGCTGGACAATCTCCTGCTCCGGCATGTTCAGGCTGGCGCCGTTGCGTGCCCGCTCCAGCTGCACCCGCTTCAGGCCCACCTCGCGGAGCAACTCCAGCACGGGGTGGGCGCTGCCGGCGTCCAGGGCCGCCTGGGCACCCTTGTAACTGAGCTTGTCACGGCTGCGGACCCGGGCACGCCGGACGCCGACCGAGGAAACTTCGGCGTCGCCGTCGAGCACGAAATGCCACACGAAAGCAGAGCAGTCCTGGCCCGGCAGCAGGCTGCCGGCGCCCTCACTGATGACCTCCGGATGGAGCGGGATGCGGCCGTCCGGCGCGTAGAAGGTCTGGCCGCGGCGCCGCGTCTCGGCATCCAGCGGACCTCCCGGGGCCACAAAGGCCGGCACGTCGGCTATCGCGTACAACACGCGGTAGCCCGCGCCCTCCTGCTCGATGAAGACCGCCTGGTCCAAGTCCGTGGAGGAGGCGGGGTCGATGGTGACGAACCCTACGCCGGTCAGGTCGTAGGCCGGCAGCTCGAGCGAGGCGACGGCCGCTTCGGCGTCCTCTACGGCTTCCGCGGGGTAGGGGCCGGGCAGCTCCAGTTCCGTCCGCAGCGCACCCAACGCCGCCTCAAGGGCATTCTTGTGGTCGTGGACGTTGGGGGCCAGCCGATGGTGTGACACAAAACTCAGCGTATCCCCAAGTGCGCCGATAGCGCAGGCTCAGGACCCGGCGGCGTCCAACGCGTCGAGCAGGGAGGAGGCGGCCGCGGCGGGATCTGCGGCCTCCGTGATGGCGCGCACCACCACGATCCTGCGCGCACCCGCTTCAGCCACCTCGTGCACGTTGCCGTGGTCGACGCCGCCGATGGCAAACCAGGGCACGGCGTCCCCGGCCTGCCGGGATGCTTCGGCCGCGTACTTCACGAGTTCAGGGCCGACGGCGGTCCTGCCGGGTTTGGTGGGCGTGGCCCAGACGGGGCCTACGCAGAAGTAATCCAGGCCGGAGGGACCCGCTGCGGCGTCGAGCGCGGCGTCCACCTGGGCGGGGGTGTGGCTGGAGAGGCCGATGGCCGCATTGCCGTTGACCAGGGTGCGCGCCGCCGCCAGCGGCAGGTCCTTTTGGCCGATGTGGAACACCGGAGCCCCGGACAAGACCGCGATGTCCGCCCGGTCGTTGACGGCCCACAGCCGGCCATGGCGCACCGCTGCCTCCTTCAGCACCGCCAGGAGGTCCAGTTCCTCCGCCGCCTCGATGCCCTTGTCGCGCAGCTGGATGATGTCAACGCCGCCCGCGAAGGCGGCATCGACGAATTCCGCGAAGTCGCCGCGGTCCCGGCGCGCGTCCGTGCAGAGGTACAGGCGGGCGGCGTCCAGGGCGGGAATTAATGAGGGGGACTGATTCATGCCTGCAAGCCTAGTTCCTCTAAACTGGGCAGGTACTGCGGGAGCCCGCGGCAGCTGTCACAAAGCGCCGGGCTGAGAGGGCGTCAGAGCCGACCGCTTGACCTGATCCGGTTAATGCCGGCGTAGGGAAGGAAACATGTGAGCAGCCCCCTCAACATTTCGCCCGGGCCCGCGGATCCCCCCATCCAGGCCGACGTCGCCGTCATCGGCGGGGGAGTGGTGGGGCACGGCATCGCCTGGGAGGTACAGCGTTCCGGACGTTCGGTCGTGCTGGTCGATGACGCCCCGGGAACCGGTGCCAGCTGGGCCGCGGCAGGCATGCTGGCCCCGGTCAGCGAACTGCATTACCAGGAGGAAGACCTCCTGGAACTCATGCTCGAATCGTCATCGCTGTGGCCCGGCTTTGCCGCCGGCGTCGCCGCGGCTTCGGGTTCCGATTCCGGATACCAGACGACGCCGACCCTCGCCGTGGGTGCCGACGCCGCCGACCGCGCGGCCTTCATGGACCTCCGCGCCGTGCAGCAGGCCAACGGGCTGGCGGTGGAGCCCCTCACGGTCCGGGAGGCCCGCCGCCGCGAGCCCCTGCTGAGCCCCGGGATCGCCTGCGCGCTGGACACCCCCGCCGACCACCAGGTGGATCCGCGGCGGCTGGTCGCGTCCCTGCGCCGGGCGCTCGCCGCCGCTGCCCTGGCAACACCGGACGTGGCCGCGGCCGGGGCCGTGGACGGGTTTGCCGTGCCGGACCGGGCAACCGGGCTCCGGTGGGAAGGCGGTGCCGTCGCCGGAGTCCACCTCGCCGGGGGTGGCAGCATCCGGGCGGCGGAAACCGTGGTGGCCAACGGGCTGCAGGCAGGGGCACTGGAGAGCCTGCCCGCGGGGCTTGAGCTGCCCCTGCGTCCCGTGCACGGCGACATCCTCCGCCTTGCCGTGCCGCGGCACCTCCGGCCGCTGGTGACCGCCACCGTCCGGGGGCTGGTCCACGGAATTCCGGTGTACATCGTCCCCCGCCAGGACGGAACCGTGGTCATCGGTGCCACCCAGCGGGAGGACGCGCTCTCCGGCGGCCTAAGCGCCGGCGGCGTCTACCAGCTTCTGCGGGACGCCCAGGCCCTGGTGCCGGCCGTCGCCGAACTGGAGCTGCTGGAATGCACCGCCCGCGCGCGTCCCGGCACCCCCGACAACGCCCCGCTGCTGGGCCGGGTTCCGCAGCCCGCCGGCGCCGGCCCGGGCCATGTTCCGGGCCTTGTCATCGCCACCGGATTCTTCCGCCACGGCGTCCTGCTCACCCCCGCGGCGGCAGCCATCTGCAGGGACCTGATGGACGGCACGGCCGATCCCCGCTGGGAGCCCTTCGTCCCGGACCGGTTCTCCCGGCCCCTGACAGCCGCCGGCACGCACACCAAGGAGACTGCATGAACATCACCCTCAACGGAAACCCCCACACGGTGGCTGATGGCGCGTCCATCACCATGCTCGTCAGCCAGGTCACCGGCCGCCCACTCGCCGCCAACGGCCAGGCGACGGACGGCAGGAAGCTCGGCGTCGCCGTCGCGCACAACGCCCAGGTGGTGCCGCGCAGCCAATGGTTCGCCACGGCGCTCGCCGACGGTGACGAGATCGAACTAGTCACGGCAGTACAGGGAGGCTGACACCATGACCGAAACCAGCACCATCAATCCCGCCGGCCAGGCCGGCAACGGCGACGCCCTGGTGATCGACGGCGTCGAACTGGGATCCCGGCTGATCATGGGCACCGGTGGCGCGCCCAGCCTGGACGGCCTCGGCGCCGCCCTCCTGGCATCCGGCACGGCGCTGACCACGGTGGCGATGCGGCGCTACTCCACCGCCGAGACCGGCACGCTGTTCCAGCTGCTGGTGGACCACGGCATCCGGGTGCTGCCCAATACCGCCGGCTGCTTCACGGCCCGGGACGCGGTCCTCACGGCGGAACTGGCCAGGGAGGCCCTGGAGACCGACTGGGTGAAGCTGGAGGTCATCGCCGACGAACAGACCCTCCTGCCGGACGCCGTGGAACTCGTGGAAGCCACGGAGCAGCTCGTAAACCGCGGCTTCAAGGTCTTCGCCTACACCAACGACGATCCCGTACTGGCGCTGCGGCTGGAAAACCTGGGCGCCACCGCGGTGATGCCGCTGGGCGCCCCGATCGGCACCGGCCTGGGCATCCTCAACCCGCACAACATCGAGCTCATCGTTTCCAGAGCCTCCGTTCCGGTGGTCCTGGACGCCGGGATCGGCACCGCCTCCGATGCGGCCCTGGCCATGGAGCTGGGCTGCGACGCCGTGCTGCTGGCCACCGCCGTGACGCGGGCGCAGAATCCGGCGTTGATGGGGGAAGCGTTTAAGCACGCGGTGATCGCCGGCCGGATGGCGAAAGCGGCCGGCCGCATTCCGCGCCGCGAGCACGCTTTGGCATCGTCTGCGATGGAAGGCAGGGCCGAGTTCCTGTAAACCGGCGCCCTTAAAAGGCTGTGGCCACCACCCGTGCGGGTGGTGGCCACAGCCTTTTACGCAGCCTCGGCCGTCAGCGCCGGAGGATCGCAGTCAGCTGCTCCATGTCGCGGCGCGCCCGCGTGCGGCCCAGGTAGGCGACGGCACCGATGGAAGCGGCGGTGCCGAGCACTATGGGCAGCGCCCACGGGAGCCAGGTCAGCCCCGGCAGGTACCCAAAGCCGGCGGCCATGAGAATGATCCACGTCAACGCCGCAACACCCGCGGCGACGCCCGCAGCAAGGCCGGCGCCGTATTTGGCGTGCCGTTTATCATTGGCCCAGACAATGAACCCCGCGGCCACGGTTGCCAGGACCACGATGGTCAGCGAAAGCATGGGATCTCCTCGATGGGATGTGCCGAAAACCTGCCTAGAACTGGCCGAAGCCTACCCGGCGGACCTCTTCAGCGCCGATCTCCACGTAGGCCAGGGCGCTTCCCGGAACAATGATCAGGCGTCCTTTGTCGTCCTTCAGCCGCAGTTCGTTTCCTTCGCTGATTGCCTCGCCGACAACCTTGGCTACCGTCTCCGCATCCTGCGCCGATTCCAGCACGATTTCGCGGCCCACGTTCTGAACGCCGATCTTAATTTCCAAAGGGGGCCTCCCAGCCAGTCAAATTCGGTTGATGTCTTATTTGTAGTCTAGGACTCTTTAGGGAAGCGAGAGATTCCGCGCCAAGCTAAACGGTAGATGAGGTCGCTGGCCACATCGAGGTCCAGGTTGCCGTCGGTTTCAAGCCAGTACCGGGCGCTGACCTGCGCCATCCCGGCCAGGCCGCGGCCCAGGAGCTCCGCTTCGATCCGGGGAAGCTTCGTGTCCTCGGCGATGACGCGGGCGATGGCTTCGGCGAAGGTCCGGTTGAACGTTTCCAGGCGGGCGCTGACGTCTGGATCGTTGATCAGGTCGGATTCGAACACCAGGCGGTGTGCCTGGTCGTCGCTGGCGATGAAACGGAAATAGGCGCGCATGACGGCCTGGACGCGCTCATCATTGTCCGTGGTGGAGTTCAGTGCGCCCAACATCAGCTCGGTCAGGGATGCGAGGTGGCTTTCGAGCAGCGCAAGGTACAGCTCGCGCTTGGAAGGGAAGTGCTGGTACAGCACCGGCTTGCTGACGTGCGCGGTCTCCGCGATCTCGTCCATCGCGGCCCCATGGTAACCGTTGGCCACGAAGACCTCCTGGGCGGCGGACAGAAGCTGCGCCCGCCGTTCATCCCGGGGGAGCCGGGCGGACCGTTGGCCTGCGGGACGGGAGGGAGCTTGCGGTTCGGCTGCCGGCGGGCGCTCCGCCCGTGCTTCAGGGACCACAGTTTTCCTTCTTTCCATTGCAGTTACCTTTACTCTACTGCGGGGTAATATGACCCGGCGGTATCCCGGGGCATACATTGAAGTATGGCTTCGTCTCTCACCGCAAATGTTTCAACTCTGTCCCTGGATCCGTTGGTGGAACCCGCCGGGGAGCTCAGTCCCGAAGAGGTTGAACGGTATTCGCGGCACCTGATCATCCCCGAGATCGGTGCGCTCGGGCAGCGGCGGCTTAAGAACGCCAAAGTGCTGGTCATCGGTGCCGGCGGGCTGGGTTCGCCTGCGCTGTTGTACCTTGCCGCAGCCGGCGTGGGGACGCTGGGGATCATCGACGACGACGCCGTTGACCTGAGCAACCTCCAGCGCCAGGTCATCCATGGCGTCAGCGACGTCGGCCGGCCCAAAATCGAATCCGCCCGCGACGCGATCGCCGCGCTGAACCCGCTGGTGGACGTCCGGCTGCACAACGTCCGGCTGGACGCCTCCAACGCCCTGGACCTTTTCGCCGGCTACGACCTGGTCCTCGACGGCGCCGACAACTTCGCCACCAGGTACCTGGTGAACGACGCCGCGGCCATACTGGGCAAACCCTACGTGTGGGGTTCCATCTTCCGGTTTGACGGGCAGGTCAGCGTCTTCTGGGAGAAGCACGGCCCCACCTACCGGGACCTCTACCCGGAAGCGCCACCGGCCGGCTCCGTGCCCTCGTGCGGCGAGGGCGGCGTGTTCGGCATGCTGTGCGCTGCGGTGGGTTCGCTCATGGTGACCGAAGCGGTGAAGCTGATCACCGGCGTCGGGCGTTCCCTGCTGGGCCGCGTGGCCCTGTTCGACGCGCTCGGCGGCAGCTGGCGGGAGATCCGAGTGTCCAAGGACCCCGCCGCGGAACCCATCACGGAACTGACCGATTACGAAGCGTTCTGCGGAATTGTCCCGGACGCCGGGGCGGACAAGGAGCACACGGTGACCGCCACGCAGCTCGCCACCATGCTGGCGTCCCGCAAGGCCGGCCTGAAGGACTTTGAACTGGTGGATGTCCGGGAGGCCGGCGAATACGACATTGTCCGGATTGACGGTGCAAAGCTCATCCCGCAGGGCCGGATCCTGGCCGGGGAGGCGTGGAATGAGCTCCCGCAGGACCGCGACATTGTGTTCCACTGCAAGGCCGGAACGCGGTCGGCCAACGTGCTGGCGGCGGCGCGGAAGGCCGGCTACGAGCGGGTCAGCCACCTCGACGGCGGCATCCTGGCGTGGGTGCGCGAGGTGGAGCCGCAGAAGCCCGTCTACTGACCGGGTGCTCCATCAGTTATGGCCCCTAAACCGGCGGTTTAGGGGCCATAACTGATGGAGCAAGTGTTGGGGAGTCAGGCGGTTTCGAGGCCTCGGTGGTCCACAGCGCTGTGGTCCACCGGGCACTCGGCCGCGGGTGCGGCCGGGGAGGCTGCGGGCTGCTCCACCGTGATGCCGTACAGCGCCTCGAGGGCGGCCACGTAGTCGTCCTGCTGGCCGTTGGCGGCGAGCTCGCGGGCGCGGACCGTGGGAACGTGCAGCAGCTGCTTGACCATCCGGCGGAGGGCGAACTCGACTTCCTCGGCGGCGGCGGTGCAGCCGTGCCGGGCACGCACCTTTTCCATCTCCGCGTCCAGCACGTTCATGGTGTGCCGGCGGAGGGCAACGATGGCGGAATCCATGGACCGGGCTTCGCGTTCCTGCTCGAAGGCCTTCGCCGCTCCCTTGACGATGCCGCTGGCCTGGGCGAGCGACTCCGCCTGTTCCTGGGGGGCCGCCAGGCGCACGGATTCCAGGGTGAGGAGTTCGACGCCGTCGAGCTCGCCCACCGCGGGGTCGAAGTCGTGGGTGAGGGCAAGGTCGATCGCGATCAGGGGCTGCGGGGAATCCGCGCGGACCTGGGCCAGTTCGTCGGCCTCCACCCGGGTGTCGGAACCGCTGCAGCCGATCATGACGTCGGCGGCGGCGACGGCGGGCCGCAGGGAATCGGTGTCCAGGGCCGTGCCGCCCCGGGTTGCCACGAAGCCTTCGGCCCGGCCGGAGGAGGAGAACACGGAGATGTCCGTGCAGCCACGTTCGCGCAGCAGTGCCATGGTGGCGCCTGCGTAGGCGCCGGTCCCGAAGACCACCACCTTCTTGGTGGTCCAGTCAGGATTCTCGGAAAGATCGGTGGCAAGATCCAGCGCCACCGAAACGATCGACAGGCCGCGGGAACCAAGGGCGGTCTGGGCGCCGACGTCCTTCGCGGTCTTGGAAGCCGCCTGGAACAGCCGGACCAGCCCGGCGCTGGCGGTGCCTTCATGCTGGGCGGTGATCAGGGCCCGCCGCACCTGGCCGGCGATTTCGCGTTCACCTACGACGGCGGAGTCCAGTCCCGCGCTCACGGCGAACAGGTGCTGGGTCACTTCGGGGCCGGTGCGCGTACTGAACGAACGCGAAACGAGGGGCTCGGCCAGGCCGCTGGCGTCGCTGATGCGGGCCACGAGGGCTGCACGGGCAGCTTCGACGTCGTCGGGGTTGCGGGCTTCCCCGTAGATTTCGTACCGGTTGCAGGTGGCAAGGACCACGGCGCCCGCTACTGCCGGGGACTCGGTGAGCGCGGATGCGGCAATGCCGGAGGAACCGTTGCTCAACTGAGCGACGGTTTCAAGGTCGATGTCGGCGTGTGTAGCCACCAATGAGAAAAGAACCACAGCAGACCAATCATAGCTTTTTCGCACCTCGGTAGAACAACCCCCGGCTGCACAGGCGGCCCGTTAGGGGCTGTGATTCCTGCCACGGATGGCTTCGGCAGGCCCGGGCGGACAGGTTGTCGTTATCTTTTGCAGTTCTTTTTCGGCACAATCAAAAGCATGACTCCTAGCCCTGCCGTCTCCGCTGCCGGCACCCTCGCCGCCGACCACCCGCTGCTGGACGGCCGCACCGCGGACTCCCCGCTGATCACGGCCTACCGCGGGGGCAAGCCCTCCCGCCGTCCCGTCTGGTTCATGCGGCAGGCCGGGCGGTCCCTTCCGGAATACCTGAAGGTCCGTGAGGGGATCGCCATGCTGGACTCCTGCCTGCGGCCGGAACTGGCGTCCGAGATCACGCTGCAGCCCGTGCGCCGCCATGATGTCGACGCCGGCATCTTCTTCTCCGACATCGTCATTCCGCTGAAGCTGGCCGGCGTGGGTGTGGACATCGTCCCCGGCGTTGGTCCCGTCCTGGACAAGCCCGTGCGGACCGCGGCGGATGTCGCCGCCCTGCCCCGTCTGACGTGGGAGGCCCTGGAACCCATCCGCGAAGCGGTCCGCCTCACGGTGGCCGAGCTGGGCAGGACCCCGCTGATCGGTTTCGCCGGTGCGCCCTTCACGCTCGCTGCCTACATGGTTGAAGGCAAGCCGTCACGCGACCACCTCGGCCCGCGCACCATGATGCACGCGGACCCGCAGACCTGGGCCGCCCTGGCCAACTGGGCCGCGGATGCGTCCGGCATGTTCCTGCAGGCCCAGCTTGAGGCCGGTGCCTCCGCCGGCCAGCTCTTTGACTCCTGGGCGGGCTCGCTGGGACTGGCCGACTACACCAAATATGTCGCGCCGGCGTCGACCCGCGCCCTGGACCACGTCCGGCACCTCGGCGCCCCGTTGATCCACTTCGGCACCGGAACCTCCGAACTGCTCGTTGCCATGCGTGACGTCGGCGTGGATGTCGTCGGCGTCGACTACCGGCTGCCGCTGGATGAGGCCAACCGCCGCCTGGGCGGGACCGTTCCGCTGCAGGGCAACATCGACCCCGCACTGCTGGCCGCGCCGTGGGACATTTTGGAGGCCCACGTCCGCGACGTGATCGCCGCCGGTTCCGGAGCCCCGGGCCATGTGCTGAACCTGGGGCACGGCGTGCCGCCGGAAACGGACCCCGCCGTGCTCACCCGCGTGGTGGAACTGATCCACTCGATCGCGCCGGAATAGTCCCATGGGCACGTCTGCGGCCACGCCCGGCCCCGCAATCGTTGTCGGCGGCGGGATCTCCGGGCTGCTGTCGGCCCGGGAACTGGCCGCGTCCGGCCACCCGGTCACGGTGCTTGACGCGGCCACGGAGTGGGGCGGGTGCGTGGGGAGCCACGAGGTGGCCGGCCTGACCCTGGACAGCGGTGCCGAATCCTTCGCCACCCGCTCCGACGCCGTCTCCGGCCTCGCCGCCGAACTGGGCCTTGCCGACAGGATCGTCGCTCCGCGCCCGGGCGGTGCCTGGGTCCAGCTGCCCGGCGGCCCCCGCGAACTGCCCAAGACCGGAGTCCTGGGCATCCCCGCGAACCCCTGGGACCCTGAGGTCCGCCGGTCGCTCGGCGTGCTCGGTGCCCTGCGCGCCTCGATGGACCGGATCCTGCCCGCCTCCGTGGGGGCAGGCGACGGCGTCACCAGCGTCTCCGCCCTGGTCAGGGCGCGGATGGGCGCCCGCGTGCTGGAACGGCTCGTTTCCCCTGTTGTCGGCGGCGTCCATTCCGCAGACCCCGGCCTGCTCGACGTCGACATGGTGGCACCGGGCCTGCGCGCCGGTTTGAAGGAACATGGCTCCCTCGCCGGTGCCGTGTCGGCCCAACGCCGCCGCTCCGCCGCGGTCCCGGGGGCAGCACCCCAGGCAGGACAGCCCGCGAAGGCGGGCTCCGCCGTCGCAGGCCTTTCCGGCGGCATGCACACCCTGGTGGCCGCCCTGGTGGCCGACCTCCGCGGCCGGGGCGTCACGCTGCTGCCCGGCACTCCCGCCACGTCCGCCGCGCGCACCCCGTCAGGCTGGCGGGTCACCGCCCCCGGGAAGACGTTCGACGCCGGCCTGCTGGTGGTCGCCGTCGACGGCCCGGCCGCCGTCGGGCTGCTGGAGGGTGCGGTCCCCGCCATCGCCGGGAAGAAGCCCTCACCCGGGCCGGACGTGAAGCTGGTGACCCTGGTGCTGGACAAGCCGGAGCTTGACCGGCGGCCGCGGGGTACGGGAATCCTGGTGGCACCGCAGACGCCCGGCATCGAAGCGAAGGCGCTGACGCACGCCACTGGCAAATGGGACTGGCTGGCAGCCGCCGCGGGGCCGGGACGGCATGTGGTGCGGCTCTCCTACGGCAGGGTTGACGGTGCCGCGGCCCGGACCGGTGGACCGGAAACAGACGACGAGCTGCTGGCGGCCGCCATGCGGGACGCCGCCACGCTCCTGGACGTCCGCCTCAGCGGCGGGGACGTGCTGGGCTGGGATGTGGTGCGGTGGCGCGGGTCGTTGCCTTTTGCCGCAGTCGGGCACCGTGCCCGGGTGGCTGACATCCGGCGGGCGTGCACCGCTGCCGGCAGCCTTGCCGTCGTCGGCGGCTGGGTGGCCGGGAACGGCCTGGCCGCCGTGGTGGCGGACACACGGGAACAAATCCGCGCCCTGCTGGCAGCCTGAACATCGCCGCAGGCCAGCCGCCCAAACCATGGTTGCGGGCAGCGCTGCGGGGCGCCTCGGGCGGGCTGGCCGGTTTCCAATCGGACCCGTGGACTGGATAGTGTCGATGACTATGGTTCAACACAGGTCCGAGCTTTCCATGTCCCGGACCGGTATCCATGGGGGGCTCCGACGCGGGACCGCAGCTGCGGCCGTCGGAGCGGTACTGGTTCTTTCCACCGGCGTCCCGGCGTCTTTCGCCGACGATCCTGGTTCTCCGCCCCGCGACCCTGCGGCGCAGGCTTCCGACCGGCCGCAGCCGGCCCCGCGGGCCACCCTGTCCGTGCCGGTGCCGCTGCTTCCGGCGGTCAAGGCCTCCCTCGCAGCGGGAACGACGGCGGGACAGACCACCGCAGCGGCGCCTGAGACGTCACTGGCCACCGCGCTGCCCCTCCCGGACCTTCCCCTGCCCACGCCGTCGGGCACTCCGCTGGCGCCCGCCGCCCCGACGGCCGCACCCGTGTCGTCGCCGGCGTCCGCCGGCCCGGCAGCCCCGGCCCCGCCCGCAGCGCCTGCCCCCACCACGGCGGGCCCCGGCGCCCCGGCGGCACCCGACGCGGCGGCCGCGCCGCCGGCCGCCGCGGCAGCGACCGTTCCAACAGCCGCCGGGACCGACCCGCAGGCGGGATCCGCGCCGACCGAAAGCACTGAGGCCGGCCCAACGGCCGCCCCCGGGGAAGCCTCCCCTGCGGTCCCGGGCACCACGGGCAGCGCCCTGCCGACGGCGTTCGCGCGCCAGCCGCATCCCGCCGGAACACCGCAGGCCGCCGGAGTGCCGGCGGATGCGCACAGCGCGGTATCGTCCATCGGCCCGCTGCCGGCACTGCCGGGCGCGATGGTCTGGCTGGGAGTTGGCCTGGTGGGTGTGGGAACGGCTGCGGGCCTGGTTTTCTTCCGCCTCCGCAGGCCCTGACAGAACGCCGTGCGCCGGCGGCGCGGTCCCGGCGCACGGTGACTTTAATCACTTCTACGCGTTGTAGAAGTTCTCGGTTTCGACTTGGGGGTAACGAAGGGGCAAACTTGTAACCATGAGCCACACTTCTGCCGAATCTGTCACTAAAACCGAAGAATCAGCCGAGCAGTTCTTTACCCTCTGGACGGTCTTCAAGCGGTCGCAGCCGGTGGTGCGCAGCGCCGACGCCGCCGCCGACTTCGAAGCGCTGCTGGCGCGGCTCGCCGAGGGCGGCGTGACCCACCGCGGCAGCTACGACGTTTCCGCCATGCGCGCCGACGCCGACGTCATGGTGTGGCTCCACGGACCCAAGCCCGAGGCCCTGCAGCAGGCCATCCGTGACATCCGCCGCAGCCCCCTCTTTGCCGGCACCGAAATCGTGTGGTCCGCCATGGGCGTCCACCGCGAGGCAGAGTTCGCCAAGAACCACACCCCCGCGTATTCCCGCGGCGTGGCACCGGCCGAATGGCTTTGTGTCTACCCCTTCGTCCGCTCCTACGAGTGGTACATCCTGCCCGAAGCGGAGCGCGGCAAGATGCTCCGCGACCACGGCCTGCTGGGCCGCGACTTCCCGCAGGTCATCTCCAACACCGTTTCGTCGTTCGCGCTGGGCGACTGGGAATGGATCCTTGGCCTCGAGGCTCCCGAACTCGTTGACCTGGTGGACCTGATGCGCCACCTGCGCGCCACAGAAGCCCGCAACCACGTCCGCGAGGAGATTCCCTTCTACACCGGCCGCCGGATCACCGCCGACGAGGTTGCCGAGGTCCTCGCATGAGCCCGCTCGATCCGCAGGCGCCGGCCATCAACCCCGTCACCGAGGCCGGCCGCATGGCACCGAAGGACTACGACGCCGTCCTGCTCGCCTCCTTCGGCGGCCCCGAGGGACAGGACGACGTCATCCCGTTCCTCCGCAACGTCACCCGCGGCCGCGGCATCCCGGACGAGCGGCTTGAGGAAGTCTCACACCACTACCGCGCCAACGGCGGCATCAGCCCCATCAACCAGCAGAACCGTGAGCTCAAGGCGGCGCTGGAAGGCGAGCTTGCAGCCCGCGGCATCGAGCTGCCGGTGCTGTGGGGCAACCGCAACTGGGCCCCCTACATCCCGCAGACCCTGCAGGATGCGTACGACGCCGGCCACCGCCGGGTGCTGATGCTCACCACCAGCGCCTACTCCTGCTACTCCAGCTGCCGCCAGTACCGCGAGGACATCGGCATGGCACTGACGGAAACCGGACTGGACGGCAAGCTCGAGGTGGACAAAGTCCGCCAGTACTTCGACCACCCCGGATTCGTGGAGCCGTTCGTCGAGGGAACGGCCGCCGGGCTCGCCGGCGTCCGTGCCAAGCTCGCCGAAGCCGGAACACCCGACGCCCCCGTTCACATCCTGTTCGCCACCCACTCCATCCCCACCCGGGATGCAGAGGCGGCCGGCCGGTCCGAGGGAGAGCCGCGCGAGTTCGATGAAGGCTCGGCCTACGTGGCGCAGCACCTCGCCAACGCGGCCGCAGTGATCGACCGGGTGGAGCAGGAATCCGGGCTGACCGCACCGTGGTCCCTGGTGTACCAGTCCCGCTCGGGCGCCCCGCACGTGCCGTGGCTGGAACCGGACATCAACGACGCCATCGAAGAACTCGCCGGCCAGGGCGTCAAGGGCATCGTCATCGTTCCCCTCGGCTTCGTCAGCGACCACATGGAAGTTGTCTGGGACCTGGACACCGAAGCCCTGGAAACCTGTGCCAAGCTCGGCCTGGCAGCCACGCGTGTGCCCACGCCCGGAACGCACCGCACGTTCGTGGCCGGGCTGGTGGACCTGATCTGCGAACGCACGGTGTCCAACAACATCAGCGACCGGCCCGCCGTCACGGACCTGGGCCCCTGGTACGACGTGTGCCGCCCCGGATGCTGTGCCAACTTCCGTGGCGAAAAGCCCACCATCGCGGGCGCCGACACCACCGTCGGAACCGGCCACGACCCGTACCCGGGCAACTCCGGGGACGCGGCGGGCACCACCGGGGACGCGGTCCAGCCGTGACCGTCCGGATCGGGACCCGCGCCAGCAAGCTGGCGCTGACCCAGACCCAGCAGACCGCCGACCAGCTGGCCGCCGTGGGTGGCTTCCCGGTTGAGCTGGTGCACATCAGGACCGACGGCGATGTCCTCACCGGATCGCTGTCGCAGATGGGCGGCACCGGCGTTTTCGTCGCCGCCCTGCGCGACGCACTGCTGCGTGACGAGTGCGACGTCGCCGTCCACTCCCTGAAAGACCTGCCCACGGGTGCCGCCGTTGGCCTTAGCCTGGCCGCGACGCCGCGCCGCGTGGATGTCCGCGACGTCCTCTGCGCGCGGGACGGCCTTAAGCTTGCCGACCTGCCCGCCGGCGCCAAAGTGGGAACGGGCTCCCCGCGGCGTGCAGCCCAGCTGCGCGCAGCCCGCGCGGACCTGGACATCGTGGACATCCGCGGCAACGTCGACACCCGCCTCGGCCGTGTTCCCGGGCTGCCCGGCAACGCCACGGACGACGTGGTGCCCGGCAAGTCGTGCGACCTGGACGCCGTGGTGCTGGCCGCCGCCGGCCTTGAGCGGATCGGCCGGCTGGATGCCGTGAGCGAATACCTGGAAACCGACGTGATGCTGCCGGCTGCCGGACAGGGGTCGCTGGCCATCGAGTGCCGCACTGCAGATGCGCCGCCCAGGCCGGGTTCCGGCGAGGGGTCCCGCGGCGTCCTCGCCCAGGCCCTGGCCGCATTGGATGACCCCGACACCCGCCTGGCCGTCACCGCGGAGCGGGCCCTGCTCGCACGGCTCGAAGCCGGCTGCGCCGCCCCCGTGGGTGCCTACGCCTACCGCAAAGGCAGCATGCTCCACCTCGAAGCCGTGGTGTGCGCCGTCGACGGTACCGCCACGGTCCGGGACAAGCGCGCCACGGACGGCCTGACGGACGTGGGCGCCACGCTCCTGGGCATCGAACTGGCCGAAGTGCTCCTGGCTGCCGGGGCCGCCGACATCGCGGACCTCCAGGCGTCCTGACCTGGCAATGGCAGAGCCTTCCAGCAGGTCCGGATCCGGCGCCCCGCTCAGCGGGGCCCGGATCCTGGTCACGCGCAGCCCGGAGCGTTCGGCCGCGCTGCTGGAGGCGCTGTCCGCGGCAGGCGCCGAACCGGTGCTGCTGCCGCTCATCGACTTTGAACGGGCCCCCGACCAGCACGCGCTGGACGTTGCCTGCGACGCCCTCGCAGCGGGCGCTTTCGACTGGCTGGTGGCCAGCAGCGCCACCACCATCCACGTCCTCGCCGGCAAGGCGAAGGAACGCGGCCTCGGCCTGGGCCAGCTCGTCCCCGCCGCCACGCGCGTCGCCGCCATTGGGCCGGCCACGCGGAAGTTGCTGGAGGCATCCGGGCTGGCGGTGGCGCTGGCCCCTGCCGGCGAACAGTCCGCCGCCGGGCTCCTCGCGGTCTGGCCCGGCGGGGGAAGGGTGCTCCTGCCCCAGGCCGACATCGCCGCCCCCGGCCTGGCCGAAGGCCTCTCGGCCGCCGGCAGCGCCGTGACCGCGGTGACGGCCTACCGGACCGTGGATTACCCGGCGGCAGCGGAGCGCAGGCTCGCCGTGCCCGTAGTGGCTGCCGACGACGCCCGGCAGCCGGCGTCGTACCCGCTCCTGACGCCGGACACGGCGGCGGCGGACGTCGCCTCGGGCCGGATCAACGCCGTCATCGCCGCCTCGCCAAGTGCAGTGCGCGGCATCTCCCGCCTCGCCCCGCTGACCGCCTGCAAGCTGGTGGCCATAGGGCGTTCGACGGCGGACCAGGCCACCGCGCTCGGCCTTCCGGTGGCCGCCGTCGCGGCTGAGCCCACCCCGGAAGGTCTGGTGGCCGCCGTCGCCAAGGCCCTGAACCCGCCCTGACGCCCCGCCGTCCTGAACCACCCACATCCCCCGAACCCCGCGAAGGACAGGACCCATGACTTTCCCCAGCCAACGCCCCCGCCGCCTGCGCACCACACCCGCCATGCGCCGGATGACCGCCGAAACCCGGCTGTCCCCGGCCGAACTGATCCTGCCGGCCTTCATCCGCGAGGGGCTCACCGAACCCAACCCGATCACGTCGATGCCCGGCGTGGTCCAGCACACCACGGACACCCTGAAGCGGGCCGCCGCCCAGGCCGTGGAACTGGGACTGGGCGGCATCATGCTCTTCGGCATCCCCGAAACCCGCGACGCCGAAGGCACCGCTTCGCTCGACCCGGACGGCGTCCTGAACAAAGCCATCCGCGACGTACGGGCGGAGGTGGGGGACGACCTGGTGGTGATGAGCGACGTCTGCCTCGACGAATTCACCGACCACGGCCACTGCGGCGTGCTCGACGCCGACGGCTACGTGGACAACGACCGCACGGTGGAAATCTACGCCCGGATGGCCGTTGCACAGGCCGACGCCGGCGCCCACATGCTGGGTCCCTCCGGGATGATGGACGGCCAGATCGCCGCCGTCAGGTCCGCGCTGGACCAGGCCGGCCACGTCAACACCTCCATCATCGCCTATGCCGCGAAGTACGCGTCAGCGTTCTACGGCCCGTTCCGTGAAGCGGTGGATTCACAGCTCAAGGGTGACCGGCGGACCTACCAAATGGACGCCGGCAACCGCACTGAAGCACTGCGCGAGGTGGAACTCGACCTGGCGGAGGGCGCCGACATCGTCATGGTCAAGCCAGCCATGAGCTACCTGGACATCGTCGCCGACGTCGCCGCCATGAGCCCCGTGCCCGTGTCCGCGTACCAGATCTCCGGCGAGTACGCGATGATCGAGGCCGCGGCCGCCAACGGCTGGATCGACCGGCGCGCCGCCATCACCGAATCGGTCCTGGGCATCCGCCGGGCGGGCGCCCACACCGTGTTGACCTACTGGGCCGCCGAGCTTGCCGGCTGGCTGAAGGAAGCCCGGTGACCACCGTGCCGGCGTCCCCCACCGCCCCGGTGGGGGACGGGCGCATCCTGCTCGGCCTCAACACCTTCGGCGACGTCGGCGAACACGCGGACGGAAGTCCGCAGGAGGCCGCCGAAGTCCTGCGCCAGCTGCTGGAACAGGCCCAACTGGCCGACGCCGTCGGACTCCACGCCTTTGGCGTGGGGGAGCACCACCGCAAGGACTACGCCGTGTCCGCGCCGGAGGTTTTCCTGGCCGCCGCCGCGGCGCGCACCACCCGGATCCGGCTGGGCTCGGCAGTCACGGTCCTCAGCTCGGACGATCCCATCAGGGTGTTCCAGCGCTTCTCCACCGTGGACGCCCTGTCCAACGGCCGGGCGGAAGTCATGCTCGGCCGCGGATCGTTCATCGAATCCTTCCCCCTGTTCGGCCTGGACCTCGCCGACTACGAGGTCCTCTTCGAAGAGAAGCTGGAACTGTTCGACAGGGTGCGGGCGCAAAAGCCGGTGCACTGGGAGGGCCGCACCCGCCCCGCCCTGCACGGCTTGAGTGTCTACCCGCCGCTGGAACACCACCTGCTGCCCACCTGGATCGGGGTGGGCGGAACCCCGGAATCGGTGCTGCGGTGCGCCCAGTACGGCTATCCCATCATCTTCGCCATCATCGGCGGCCAACCGCGCGGGTTCCGCCCGCTGGCCGACCTTTACCGGGAAGCGATGGCCAAGTACGGCCACCCCATGCAGCAGGTCGCCACCCACTCGCCGGGCCACGTCGCCGAAACCGACGAACAGGCCCGGGAGGAACTGTTCCCGCATTGGCTGAAGCTGCGGAACAAGCTCGGGGCCGAGCGCGGGTGGGGCCCGGCGGGGCGGGGCGAATTCGATGCCTTGTGCGCCCCGGAAGGCGCCCTGTACGTCGGATCCCCGGAGACGGTGGCGCAAAAGATCGTCCGGCTGAAGCGGGACCTCGGCGTGGACCGCTTCGACCTCAAATACAGCAACGGGCCGCTGCCACACTCCGCCATGATGCGCTCGATTGAACTGATGGGCACCGCCGTGGCCCCGCGCGTGGCGGAACTGCTGGCCGGCTAACCCTGCTGTCCGGCTACCTGAGAGAATAGGAACCATGACTTCCAGTAATCCTCGCAACGAGGCACTCTTCGACCGCGCCCGCCAGCTGATGCCGGGCGGGGTCAACTCGCCGGTACGCGCCTTCGGGTCCGTCGGCGGAACGCCGCGCTTCATGGTCTCGGCAAAAGGCCCCTACCTGACGGATGCCGACGGCAAGGAATACGTGGACCTCGTCTGCTCGTGGGGGCCGGCCCTGCTGGGACACGCCCACCCGGCCGTTCTCGACGCCGTGCACGCCGCCGTTGACCGTGGCCTGTCCTTCGGCGCCTCCACCCCGGACGAGGCCAACCTGGCCGCCATCGTCCAGGAACGCGTCCCCGCCGTCGAACGCCTGCGGATGGTTTCCACCGGCACCGAGGCCACCATGACCGCCGTCCGGCTGGCCCGCGGCTTCACCGGCCGCAACCTCATCATCAAGTTCGCCGGCTGCTACCACGGCCACCTCGACGGGCTCCTGGCCGCCGCCGGCTCGGGCGTGGCCACCCTCGCACTGCCCGGGTCCGCCGGCGTCACCGAGGCCACCGCCGCTGAAACCCTGGTGCTGCCGTACAACGATTTGCAGGCCGTCAAGGAGGCCTTCGCCTCGCACGGACCCAACATCGCTGCCGTCATCACCGAGGCCGCTCCCGCCAACATGGGCGTTGTCACTCCGGCCGAGGGCTTCAACGCCGGCCTCTCCCGCATCACCCGTGAGCACGGCGCCCTGCTCATCGTCGACGAAGTCCTCACCGGGTTCCGTACCGGCTACTCAGGCTACTGGGGCCTCACCGGCGGCGCGCCGGACGCCGAAGATCCCTGGACCCCGGACCTGCTCACCTTCGGGAAGGTCATCGGCGGCGGCATGCCGACGGCGGCCCTGGGCGGGCGTGCCGACGTCATGGACCACCTCGCGCCCACCGGGCCGGTGTACCAGGCCGGCACCCTGTCCGGGAACCCGGTGGCGATGGCGGCCGGCGTCGCCACGCTGACCCACGCCACCCGCGACGTCTACTCGTTCATCGACGTCCGGTCGCTGGAGCTGTCCTCCGCCGTCTCCACCGCGCTGGATGCAGCAGGTGTGGACCACTCCATCCAGTTCGCCGGGAACCTCTTCTCGGTGGCGTTCGGCACCTCGGCGCACGGCGTCCACAACTACGCCGACGCCCAGGCCCAGGAGGCGTTCCGGTACGCACCGTTCTTCCACTCGATGCTGGAGTCGGGCGTGTACCTGCCGCCGTCCGTCTTCGAGGCCTGGTTCCTCTCCGCCGCGCACGACGACGATGCCATGAACCGCATCTACGACGCCCTGCCCGCCGCCGCCAAGGCTGCCGCTGCCGCCCAGGGCTAGCGCCGCCGTCGTTCTCCCTCCGCGAGATGGCACCCAAGGGCGATGTTGCCGCGCCGCACTGCCCTTAAGTGCCACTTCGCGGGGCCTGAACGCAGGAAACCCCGGTTGCAGATGCAACCGGGGTTTCCTGTATCTGGCGGTGGCTAGAGGACGTCCGCGAGGAAGCCCTTCAGCCGGTCTGTCCGGGGTTCGGTGAAGATCTGTTCCGGCGCGCCGGACTCCACCACCACACCGGCGTCCATGAACGTCACGGAATCGGAAACGTTGCGGGAGAAGCCCATTTCGTGGGTCACCACCACCATGGTCATGCCGCCCTTGGCGAGGTCGGTCATGAGTGCCAGGACCCCCTTGACCAGCTCCGGGTCCAGGGCGGACGTGGCCTCGTCGAAGAACATCACTTCGGGTTTCATGGCCAGCGCCCGGGCAATGGCCACGCGCTGCTGCTGGCCACCGGAGAGGTTGGCCGGGCGGGATTCGGCCTTGTGCTTCAGGCCCACCAGGTCCAGTTGCTCCAGCGCTTCGCTGCGCGCCTGCTCCTTGGAAAGCTTGCGCAGTTTCCGCAGCGCCAGCGAGATGTTCTCCTCCACGGTCTTGTGCGGGAACAGGTTGAACTGCTGGAACACCATGCCGATCCGGCGCCGGAGTTCATCCGGGTTGTCCTTCAGGACGGAACGGCCGTCCAGCAGGATGTCGCCCTGGTCCGGCTCGATCAGCCGGTTCATGACCCGCAGCAGCGTGGACTTGCCCGAGCCGGACGGGCCGATGACCGACGCCGTCGTGCCCTGGGGGACGTGCAGGTCGATGCCCCGCAGGACATGGTTGCTGCCGAAGGAAAGATGGATGTTCTTGGCGCTCAGCGTTCCTGACGCAAACTCGCTCATGCCTGTGCTCCCTTCCCGACGACGGCGGCGGCCTCGTCCGGTTCCTTCTTTTCAGGCCGGCCGGTGCGCAGGCGGGCGTCGATCCAGTTGACGAAGTGCGTCAGCGGGATGGTGAGCACCAGGTAGAAGACCGCCGCCGCCACGTACGGCGACAGGTTGCCCGTAGTGGCGGCCGCGTCCTTGCCGATCTGGAAGATCTCGCGTTCGCTGGCCAGCAGGCCAAGGAGGAACACCAGGGAGGATTCCTTGATCAGCGCAATGAACTGGTTGACCAGGGCCGGGAGGACCCGGCGGATGCCCTGGGGGACGACGACGAGGCGCATCGACGCCCCGTAGCCGAACCCCAGGGCCCGCGATGCCTCGAGCTGTCCCTTGTCCACGCTCTGGATGCCGGAACGGAAGATCTCGCCGATGTAGGCGCCGGACATCAGGGACAGGGCGGCGATGGCCATCGGGTAGGGGCTCGTGGAACCAGTGAACTCACGCACGATCGGTCCGAATCCGAATCCGATGACCAGGATGGTCAGGACCGGCGGCAGGCCGCGCAGGATGTCGGTGTAGACCCGTGCGATCCAGCGCGCTGCTGCGTTCCGGGAGATCCCCATCAGGGCGAGCAGCATCCCGAGGGCTGTCCCGATGATGCCTGAGATGATGGCGAGCACGAGGGTGTTCGGCAAACCGACGGCGAACATCTTGGGGATGACTTCGCCCATCGCCTTCCAGTCAAGGAAGGTATCAGCGAGTTGCTTGAGGATATCCATGGAACGCCCTGGTTACTTGGCGGCCGGGATCTGGACGGCCTTGCTGCCCGGCTTCCAGCCCTGCGGGGTCTGCTCGGCGGCGGTGGGACGGTCCTTGTACCACTCGGCGGTCAGCTTGGTCCACGTGCCGTCAGCGATCACTGCGTCGAGGCCTGAGTTCAGGGCATCGATCAGGGCCTGGTTGTCCTTGTTCACGGCGTAGGCGGTGAAGTTCTGGGTGTTGACGACCTTTTCGGCGATCTTCGTGTTGTCGCCTTCCTTGACCTGGCCGGTGGCCTGCTGCGACGGGGCAACCCACGCGTCGATCTGGCCGTTCTTCACGTTGCCGTAGACCGTGTTGTAGTCCGGGAAGCGGACAGGCTCCAGGCCCAGGGTGTTGGTGACGTAGTCGTCCTGGACGGTGCCCTGGACGACGCCGATGCGGACGCCTTCCTTGAGGTCGGCGAAGCCGGTGACCTTGGCATCGTTCTTGGTGACAACAGCCATGTAGCCGAAGTCGTAGCCGTTGGTGAAGCCAACGGTCTTGCGGCGTGCGTCGGTGGTGGAGATTGAGGAGGACCCGACGTCGAACTGCTTGTTGGCCACCTGGGACAGCAGGGCGGAGAAATCGGTGGAGGCGAACTCGACCTTCAGGCCCAGCTTGTCACCGATGGCGCGCAGCAGTTCGTTGTCGTAGCCGGTGAACTTGCCGGAGGGGTCGATGAAAATGTTCGGCGGCGCATCGGACAGCGTGCCGACGCGCAGGGTGCCCTCGGTGATCAGGCCGAGCTTGGTCTTGTCGATCTTGTCGATCGGGGTGACCTCGGCGGTGGTGTACTTGTCCAGCGTCTGCTGGTCGCTGCCCTTGAGGGCGTCCGTGGGAGTGCCGCTGGGCTGGGAGGAGCCGCCTCCGCAGGCTGCCAGCGACGCCGCGAGGGCCAGGGCAACGGGAGCGGTCGTGAGCCACTTCAACGCTTTGATTTTCATCAGGTTGTCACTTTCATTGAGTCATAAGTCGACCGGGCCGCAAGGCTGCGCTGTGGCACCTGGCCCTGCCCGGTGCTGGTCCAGCAGGCCGGGGCAGGGGGCGACCGCAAAACTTTATTGTCTCACTTGTGTGAATTTAGGGTCGCCGGTGAAGAACAGGCGGCGCGTGGGGGACATAGCCGAAGAACCTTTAGTGGATTGGCGTTCCGGGCGCAGCCGAGAGGGGTCTCGCGGCATCAGGGCGAACGGGGCGGCGCCGCCGGCGTGCTGTTTGTGAAGCGGTGCGACTGTGACATGCGTCCCAATAGCTGGCGGGAGGCCTGGAACCGGCCTAGAAGCCGCCGGTGGTGGCATCCTGCGGGGGCAGCACCGGCCAGTCTCCCTCGATGACCGCCGTCGGCTTGGTCTTCCGGAGGTAGCCCTGGAAATCCGCGGCCTGGCTGACCGCCCATTCCACCTGCAGCTGGTGCAGCTGGCTGGCCGGCATCATCAGCTTGGGGAACTTGCCCGCCATGGCATCAAGGACCCGCAGCGTGGCCAGGGCATCCGCCGCGGAGGTGTGGGCGTTGTCGAGGACTACACCATATTCCTCGCAGAGCGCTGTAAGCGTCCGCTTGCCCTTCCGGTACCGGTCCACCTGCTTGTTCATGATGTAGGGGTCCAGTACCGGGAACCGGCTGAGCTGGGGAATGCCGTACCGGGCGGATTCAGCGGCAAGGACCGTGAAGTCGTAGCTGGCGTTGAAGGCGATGACCGGAATGCCTGAGTCGAAGAGCTCCTGAAGGACCGCGGCAACCTCGCCTGTCACCTCGTGCGCCGGCCGGCCCTCCCGCCGTGCCTGTTCGGTGGTGATGCCGTGGACGTCGCTTGCCTCGGTGGGGATCTCAACGCCCGGATCGGCCAGCCACTCGTGCTCCCTGATGACTTCGCCCCGGTGGTCCACCACCGTGATTGACGCGGTGACGATCCTTGCCGCACGCGAGTTGCGGCCCGTGGTTTCGAGGTCGAATGCTGCGCGGGGGAGGGTGTTCCAGGTGCTCATGGTTCCACGCTACGGGGACCGTCCGACAATTCCGGGGAACGCCACTGCGGCTACATTGGATCAATGCGGATTGAGTACGTGGAGGCGGTCCTGGCCATCGTAGAGCTGGTGCCGGCAGGATCCGCAGTCTCGTACGGGGATGTCGCCGAGCTGCTCGGCTCAGGAGGGCCGCGGCAGGTGGGTTCCGTGATGAGCCACTACGGCAGCGGGGTGCCATGGTGGCGGGTCCTGAAGGCCAGCGGGCACGCCCCCGAAGGCCATGAGGCCGGGGCCCTGCTCCGCTACGTCGAGGAGGGTACGCCGCTCATGGGTGCGTACGAGGCCTTCCTTCGGACCGGGGAGGGGCGGTGGCGGGTTGACCTGGCAGCGGCACGCTGGGCGCCCACCGACGACGACTTTGACGGCATCGATGCGATCGCCGGGCGGCTGGAGCGCCACGTCCATCAATTGTCGGTGCCGGATGATGGAATGGCGTTGTGACGGTAACACTGCCTTTGACCGGTCCCCAGGACGAATATCGCCAGGACGAATACCGCCAGGACCCGCATCCCCCGGACGCGTCCTTCGGCGCCGCAGCGCACAGTGCCGCGGCGGGAACAGCGCTGCGGTTGCTGCCGCCCCGGCGCATGCACGCGCAGGACATCATCATGACGCCGGACCAGCAGGCCGCCGTGGACGTCCCCCAGGGATCCGGGCCGGTTCTGGTTCCAGGGGCGCCGGGCACCGGCAAGACAACCGTCCTGATCGAGGCAGCCGTCCAGCGTGTGTTCCGCGACGGCGTGGATCCCGAACGGATGCTGATCCTGGCGCCGACCCGGCTCGCGGCGGATTTCCTGCGGGACCGTTTCACCGCCCGGTTGGACAGGAGCCTGAGCACCACCCCGGCCCGGACCTGGGCCTCCTACGCGTTTGACCTGATCCGGCGTGCCAGGGCCGAAGGCGTTATCCCGTTGCCCAAACCGCCCCGCCTGCTCTCAGGGCCGGAGCAGGACCTCATCATCAGGGAACTCCTCGACGGCCACCGGCTGCCGGGACTGGAACTGCCCTGGCCCCCGGACCTTGACGGGGCCTTGGAGACGCGCGGATTCCGCCACGAGGTACGGCAGTTGTTCGACCGCATCATCGAGTCAGGCCGGACCGCGGCAGACCTCGAACAGCTGGGCCGCGAGTGCGGCCGGCCCGACTGGAAAGCGGCAGCTGCCCTCTACGCGGAGTACCGCGACGTCCTGGACCTTCGCATGCCTGAAGCCTTTGACCCCGCAGGCATCATCACGGCCGCCCGGCATATCTTCCAGGACGCTCCGGATTTCCTCGCGGCCGAACGCGCCCGGCTCCAGCTCGTCCTGGTGGACGACATCCAGGAGGCGAACCCGGCCATCTTTGAACTGCTCGCGGATATCGCCGCGGGCAGGGACTGCTACGTGACGTTCTCCCCGGACACCGTCGTCCAGGGGTTCCGTGGCGCGCGCCCTGACCTGGTGGCTGAGCTGCCACGGCTGCTCTCAACCCGGCAGCCCGCCGTCGACCGTCCCCTTCGGTACGCCCACGGTCCGGCGCCCGCCGTCGCTGACGCCTGGCTCACTGTTGCCGGGCGGATCTCGCAGCGCGCCGGCGGGCAGTCGGCCCGGCAGCTGGACCAGCCCGTAACCGCCCGGCCACGGGGCGCCGTTGAAGCCCACCTGGTGCCCACCCCGGTCCATGAACTGCGCTACGTCGCGCAGCGCATCCTGGACCAGCACATCAACCACGGGCGGGACCTGGCGGACATGGCGGTGATCGTGCGCAACGGCGGCCAGGTCAGTGAGCTGCAGCGCTACCTGTCCGGCCAGGGGATCCCCGCGCGGGTACCGGTGGCAGAGTCCGCGGTCCGGGACGAGGTGGCAGTACGTCCCCTCCTGGATGCGTTCGCCATTGCGCTGGACCCGGCATTGCTCACCCCGGAAACAGCAGTATCGCTCCTGACGTCAAGGATCGGCGGCGCGAGCTCCATCGAGCTGCGCAGGCTCCGGCAGTCACTGCGGCGCGAGGAACTGCTGGGCGGCGGAGGACGCAGCAGCGACGCCCTCCTCGTCGAAGCGCTGCTGGAGCCGGGCGCGCTGGGGGCACTCGGGATCGAGGGCCGGGCCGCCCGCCGCACGGCGCGGATGATCCACGCCGGACGGCAGGCAGCCGCCCTGCCCGGCGCGAACGCGGAGTCGGTGCTGTGGGCGCTGTGGAACTCGACCGGGCTGGCTGCGGCCTGGACTGAAACGGCGCTCGCCGGGGGTCCGCACGGCTCCCGCGCGGACCGGGACCTCGACGCGATGATGGCACTGTTCCATACCGCGGAACGCTATGTGGACCAGATGCCGGGGGCCGGGCCGGAACAGTTCCTGGAGTACCTCCTGAACCAGGAGCTTCCCATGGACACCCTCGCCGCCCGGGCGCAGCTGGACGACGCCGTCGAACTGATGACGCCGGCCAGTGCTGCCGGGCGGCAATGGCCGGTGGTGATCATCGCGGGCCTGCAGGAAGGGGTATGGCCCAACACGAGGCTCCGCGGTGAACTGCTGGGCAGCACGTTGTACACGGACGCCGTGGAGCACGGGCCCGAGTACGCCCTGCAGCGTGACCCGCTCAGCCGCCTGCGTGACATCCGCTACGACGAGCTCCGCAGCTTCTCCACCGCCGTCTCCAGGGCGGGCGAACTGCTCATCTGTACCGCTGTCTCATCCGAGGACGACCAGCCGTCGTCCTTCCTGGACTTCGTTGCACCCCTTGCACCGGGGGAGGAGGCCAGGGGCTTCACCCGGGTGGAGCGCCCCATGACCCTGCGGGCCCTTGTCGCGGAGCTGCGGCAGTGCGCCCAGCTGGATCCGGCCCGGGTGCCCGAGGCGGAAGAGGCGGCCAGGGTCCTCGCCCACCTGGCCGCCGCCGAGCCGGCCGCCGCCGGGGCCCACCCCGACAGCTGGTGGGGGCTGGCGCCGCTGACGTCCCGGGAGGCGGTGGTTCCTCCCGGGGGCACGGTCTTCGTGTCTCCCTCCAAAGTCGAGACGGTGCAGAAGTCCCCGTTGGACTGGTTCGTCCAGGCGGCGGGCGGGGAAGCGGCCACCGATTTTGCCAGGAGCCTGGGAACGCTGGTGCACGCCATCGCCCAGGACATGCCCGATGCCTCCGGCTCCGAGTACGTCGGCGAGCTTGTCCGCCGCTGGCCGGCCCTCGGCATGAAGGACAACTGGGAGGGACGGCTGGACTTCCAGCGGGCCGAAGCGATGGTACGCAAGCTCGCCCAGTACGTGCTGGTGATGAGGAGCGAGGGCCGCAGCCTGCTGGGAGTCGAACAGGACTTTGAAATGGGCCTGGGCGGCGTGGACGTCGGGGACGAATCCACACGCCCGGCCATCCTCCGGGGCCAGGTGGACCGGCTGGAGATCGACCGCGAGGGCCGGCTGGTCATCGTTGACATCAAAACCGGGAAACGGCAGCCCGGCAAGGCCGAGCTGTCCCGGCACCCCCAGCTTGGCGCGTACCAGGCGGCCGTCCTCGGCGGCGGCTTCGCTGCCGCCCCCGGGGACGGGCCGGGCCTGCCCGGCGGGGCGGTGCTGGCCCAGCTGGGGACCGGAGCGAAGAGCCCGGCCATCCAGCAGCAGGAACCGATCGACCCCGGGGAGAACTGGGCGCTTGACATGGTCAAGGAAGCGGCAGGCGTCATGGGTGGCAGTGAATTCATGGCACGGCACGATCCCGCCAAGGGCGGCCATGGCGGCCACGGCTGCAGGCTTCCCGAAGTTTGCCCGCTGTGCGTGCGCGGAAGGCAGGTAACGGAGTGAGCGGGGCCGTGGAAGCAACCATCAGCCCGGTGGCGCCCCCTGCGCCCCGATTCAGTCCCGAAGAGCTTTCGGTACTGCTTGGCGAGAAGAATACGCCGACGGCCGAGCAGTCCGCCATTATCTCCTCTCCACTGGCACCGCGGCTGGTTATCGCCGGGGCCGGCTCCGGCAAGACGGCCACCATGGCGGACCGGGTGGTGTGGCTCGTGGCCAACGGCTGGGTCCGTCCGGAGGAGGTCCTGGGAGTTACGTTCACCCGGAAAGCCGCCGGTGAGCTGGCCACCCGCATCAGGGCCAAGCTGCTGGCCCTGCAGCGGCTTGGCGCGAAGGACACCGCACACCGGGTCTTCCCCGAGGGCCTGCTCAGCAGCGACGCCCTTGAACCCAAGGTCTCCACGTACCACTCCTTCGCCAGCGGCATCGTCTCCGACTATGGCCTGCGGCTTGGGGTCGAACGCGATGTCGTCCTGCTCGGGGGTGCCCAGGCCTGGCAGCTCGCCAGCGAGGTGGTAGAGGCCTACGACGGCGAATACGCCCACTTCCGGGCAGCCAAGTCCACGCTCGTCAAGGCCGTTATCCAACTCGCAGGCGAGTGCGCCGAGCACCTCCAGGAGCCGGAAGACGTCGAGGCATGGCTGATGGCAAGGCTCGCCGAGTTCGAAGCACTCCCATACCTGGCGGACAAGAAGAAGAACCCGTCCCAGGCCGCCGCCGACCTCACCGGAATGCTGCGGACCCGGGCCAGCGTTGCTGACATGGTTGGCCGCTACGCTGCCGCCAAGCGTGCCCGCGGTGCCCTCGACTTCGGCGACCTGGTGGCACTTGCGGCGCGTGTGGCCCGGGAGGTTCCGCTAGCCGCCACGATGGAACGTCAACGGTACAAAGTGGTCCTGCTCGACGAGTTCCAGGACACGTCGTACGCGCAGCTGGTCCTGTTTTCGCGGCTCTTTGGCGGCGGCCACGCAGTGACGGCCGTCGGCGACCCCAACCAGTCCATCTACGGATTCCGCGGCGCCTCCGCCGGCCAGTTGTTCCACTTCGTCCGCGAGTTCCCTGTCCGTACAGGCCAACCCGGTGACGAACGGGGCTGGGCTCCGGCGCCCACGTCATACCTCACCACCGCCTGGCGGAATGGCCGCTCCATCCTTGCGGCCGCCAACGTCATGTCGCAGGCGCTCGGCAAGGAAGCGGCACGGCAGGGGGCCCCCGGCAGCGGGGGCGCTGCTGCCGACGTGCCGCCCCTGCAGCCAAGCCCTTACGCCGTGGACGGGACGGTGGTGCTGGGACGATTTGCCAGCGACGTGGACGAGGCCGCCGCGCTCGCCGACGATGTCCTGAAGTACCGGGTCACCGACTTCGAGAGAAACCCGGACGGCTCGGCAGTGCCCCCGGCCCTTGCGGTGCTGTGCCGCCGGCGGGCCCAGATGGAAACAATCCGCCGGCAGTTTGAAGCCCGGGGCATCCCCTACGAAATCGTCGGTCTCGGCGGACTCCTGGACACCCCCGAAATCGTCGACCTTGTGGCCACGCTGCGGGTCCTTGCCGACCCTGGCCGGTCCGATGCCCTCATGCGGCTGCTTGCCGGGGCCCGGTGGCGGATAGGCCCGGCCGACCTCATGGCCCTGCGTGACTGGTCGGGCCAGCTTGCGCGCCGCCGCGGCGCGGCGCCCCCAGGGCCAGGGCAAGAGGGTGACGCCGGGGCCGAGGGCGGCGATGACGCAGAAGGCACCGTCCTGGAAAGTGACATGACTGACGCCGCCAGCCTGGTCGAGGCCCTGGACTTCCTGCCGCGGGAGGGGTGGGTATCGGCCAACGGCAGGACGCTCAGCCCCCAGGCCCGCGGCCGCTTGGCGCGCCTTTCGGCAGAACTGAGGCAACTGCGCGGCTACCTCGGCGACGACCTCACCACCCTGCTTGGCGAAGTGGAGAGGGCGATGTTGCTGGACATCGAAGTTGCGGCCCGGCCGGGAGTCAGCATCCACCAGGCAAGGCGTAACCTTGACGCTTTCCAGGACGCCGCCGCCGGATTCCTGCGCACCTCCCAGCGGGTGGACGTTCTTGCCTTCCTGTCCTGGCTGGAGGCTGCTTCCGCCGAGGAAAACGGGCTTGAAGCACCTGCCAGCGACGTGAACAGGGACGCCGTGCAGCTTTTGACGGTCCATGCGTCGAAGGGGCTTGAATGGGACGTCGTCTTCGTCCCGGGCCTGAATGCGGGCGCCTTTCCCAGCGACAGGGATTCCCGTTGGAGCAGCGGCGCTGCCGCGCTGCCCTGGCCATTGCGCGGCGACCGCGCGGACCTGCCGCAGTGGGACCTGGACCAGCCGGACCAGAAGGGCTGGCTGGACGCCGAAAAGGACTACAAGGCGGCCGTGCAGGCGCATGGAGAATCGGAAGAGCGGCGGCTCGCCTACGTCGCCTACACCAGGGCCAAGCACGTCCTCTGGGCGTCCAGTTGCGCCTGGGCGGGCTCCCGGGCGGGGCGCACCGACATGTCGCCCTTCCTTGCCGGGCTTGAGGTGCTGGTCCAGGGTGCCGGGGGGCCGTCAGTTGCCAACGCCGTGGTCCATCCGCTGTCACAGGAAGAAGCCGCGCTGCCCGAGGACAGCCCGCTGACGCTTGAAACGGAAATGGCCGGGTGGCCCTACGATCCCCTCGAGGGGCCCGTGGACCCCCGCACCGGTCACCGCCTGCGCCTCACCCGTGGCCGCCGGCAAGCCATGGAAGAAGCGGCCCAGCGTGTGCTCAGGGCACTGGATTCGGGTGCCACGGAACTGCAGCCGGACGACGGATCGGCGCCTCTGCTGACCGGCCCGGCAGCCGGATGGGCCAGGGAAGCTGCCCTCCTGCTCGAGCGCAGGGCGCGCAGGTCCCGCGGTCAGGATGTCCACCTTCCAAGCCATATCTCGGCGTCCACCCTGGTGGACCTGGGGGAGGACCCGGCAGCGGTGCTCGGACGGCTGCGCCGCCCCGTGCCGCGGGAGCCCGGCATGTCGGCGCGGAAGGGAACGGCGTTCCACGCCTGGGTGGAGGAGTACTTCGGGACCGCAGGAATGCTGGACCTTGGCGAAGCCCCCGGGTCCGACGACCATATCGACGCCGCCTATGACCTGGATGCCATGGTTGCCACCTTCCGTGCCTCGCCGTGGGCCGACAGGTCGCCTGCGTTCGTCGAGGTCCCGGTGGAGACGCGCGTGGGGGAGGTGGTGGTCCGCGGGCGGATCGATGCCGTCTTCCGCGATGCCGACGGCCGTTGGGACCTCGTGGACTGGAAGACGGGACGCCGTCCTTCCGCCGCCCAGTTGAAGACGCGGTCAATCCAGCTTGCCGCATACCGCCTGGCCTGGGCGCGCCTCAAGGATGTTCCGCTGGAGGAGGTCCGGGCTGCGTTCTTCTATGTTGCCGACAACGCCGTGGTGCGTCCGCATGACCTCGGCACCGCCGCCGAACTGGAGGCAGTTGTGGCGGCAGCGCTGTCCCGGGCATGAGCCGCCACCAGTACGGTGCAGGCGCCAGCCCGGTGCCGGCACGCGGGCCGGGTTCCCGCCGACGCGGGATGTGGTCAGCGTTGCTGCACGTTGACGACCGAGATCGCCGCAGTGGATGTGTCATCCGGGCCCTTGGCCTCGGCCTCCGGGGCGCCGGCGGCGCTACCGGCGCTGCCGGTTCCAGATACGGACGCGGCTCCGGACTCGGACGCGGAGGCGGAAGGTGCCGGGTCCGCCGGAATCGGCGCGACGTGCACCGCAGGCTGGGTGGGCACGGGAACCACGGTGACCGCAGGCTGGGCGGGTACGGGAACCACGGTGACCGCAGGATCGGCGGGCACGGCGGACACGGTGACCGCAGGCGTCACGGCGCTGCTGCCGCCTGCGCCCGGGACTTTTGCGGCGGCATGGCCCGTACTGGCATCGCCAGGACCGCCAAGGCCCGTGCCGGCGGATGCCGCAGGCCCCGATGCGCTTTGCTTGCCTGCCGCCGGGAGGGGCTCAACGCTGATGGGCTGGCCGCCGAATTCGGCGATGTCGCCGGCCAGGCTCTCCAGCATGCCCTCTGCTTCGGAGACCATGGCATCATCGGCGGCGGCGAGGCCCTTGACCAGGTACTGCGCCAACGCGAACTCGGCGGACAGGGCCGCCCGGCGCAGCAGGTGCTGGTCCGGGGCGTCACGCCGGCTGGCGGTGTAGGACTTCAGGACCGCGTCCACGAAGTCCTGCTCATTGGACGCCACCAGCCAGGCGAAGTCGTCCGCGGGGTCGCCGATGCGCAGGTCCGTCCACCCGGTCACCGCCGTCACCCGGCCAGCCTCCACCAGCAGGTTGTCCTCGTGCAGGTCGCCGTGGACCACGCTGGGGTTGAACCGCCACAGTGACACGTCCTCCATGGCATGTTCCCAGCGCCGCAGCAGTGCCGGAGGAATCTTCCCTGTAGTAGCCGCCTGGTCCAGTTCATTCAGCCTCCGCTGGCGGAATTCATTGGGTGTGTAGCTGGGCAGGTCGGCGTTGCTGACCAGGGCGCGGGGCAGGTCGTGGATCGCGGCAAGGGCAGAGCCGATTTCCCGGGCGAGGCTTTCCGGCCCGGACGTCAGTTCCTCGACGCTGCGGGTGCTTCCGGACAGGTGTGAGTAGACGAAGGTGCTCAGCGTACCCAGCCGCACGCTTCCAGCCACTGTGGGCATCAGGAACGGCAGCTCGGCCCGGACGGCCGGGGCGAAGGCGCGCAGGACCAGGAATTCGGTTTCGAGCCGTGCACTAGCTTCGGCATGGCGGGGCGACCTTACCCGCCAGCGTTTGCCCTCGGAATCCAGCAGCAGTGCCGCATCGAAGTCCGCGGGATCATCCGGGGCAGAGCTAACGGCCGTCGGGGTCAGTCCGGGGACTGCCGCGGTTGCAATGGCCGCCAGTTCAATCGGTTTTCTTCTCACCATTCCACGGTAGATTGCCCGCTGCCCCGCAGCGCGGTCCGCAGGCGGCGAGTCCCCAGATAGGTGCATTTCCTTCAAGCGGTTCCTGCGGGGAGGCAGGGAGGAAATGCGAAATGTCGGCACCAGTCAGTACGGTGGACTCATGAGCCATGCGGAGTCTGTCATACCCGTCCACCGAGGCATTCCGGCAGGGCCGCCGGCGAACCACCTGGTGGATACCTTGCTTCCGGTCCGTCCGGCGCTGGTCGACCGCGGATCAGTGGCCCGCACCAGGCCCGGCATGGTGGATGAACTGCTGGCCGATCCTGATGCCAGGGCGCTCATCCTCTCCGGCCGCCAGGGCCTGGTGCAGGACGGCCGGATGGTCCTGGCCGGGGCGAAGGACCTCCTGGCGGAGCTCGCGCAGGCGGGAACGGGGCCGGAACTGGTGGTGTATCTCGGATCGGCGCTGCCCGCCGCGGACCTTCCCGCCGGCACGGAGTTGCTGCTCTTTGTCCTGCCTGAGCCTGTCGAGCCCGGAACAGCGGGTATCCCCGGCGGGGCCTCGTGGGCCGGGTTCCGTGACGTCGCGGCGGGCCTGACTGCCACGTCCACGGCGCTGTTTGTGGAATCAAGCGCCATCGCCAACTGGCACGCCGGGCACACGCACTGCCCCCGCTGCGGCACGCCAACGGTGGTGGAAGCCGGCGGCTGGATGCGCCGCTGCCCCGCGGACAACACCGAGCACTATCCCCGCACGGACCCGGCCATCATCGTCACCGTGGTGGGCCCGGACGGGCGGCTGCTGCTGGGCGGAGGCGGACCCGTGGACGCCCGCAACTATTCCACCCTGGCAGGGTTCGTTGAGCCCGGCGAATCGCTGGAAGAGGCCGTCGTCCGGGAGATCCAGGAGGAGGTGGGTGTCCGGGTTTCCGCGTGCCAGTACCTGGGCTCCCAGTCGTGGCCGTTCCCGGCCTCCCTTATGCTTGGATTTACCGCCGTCACCGAGGACGCCCAGGCAACGCCCGACGGCGTGGAGGTCACCAGGGCCCGCTGGTTCAGCCGCGAGGAACTGCAGGAAGCGGTGCTTAGCGGCGAAATCACCATTTCGAGCAGGCTCTCCATTGCCCGCTCCCTGATTGAGCACTGGTTCGGCGGGCGGATCCAGGACCGGGCCGGCGCCTAAGCAATTCCATCCACCAGACTCCAGCACGCGGTAGTCGAGACACAGAGCAGCAGAAGTGACTACAGAGAATTTTGACGGAGCAGCATCCCTGGAGGACCGGATCCTCGGCGGGCTGGACGCCGAGCAGCGTGAGGTGGCCAGCACCCTCAACGGGCCGCTCTGCGTACTGGCCGGAGCGGGGACCGGCAAGACCCGGGCCATCACCCACCGCATCGCGTACGGCGTCCACTCCGGCGTCTACAGTCCGCAGCGACTGCTCGCCGTGACCTTCACGGCCCGCGCCGCGGCGGAGATGCGCAGCCGGCTGCGGGACCTTGGTGCCGGGAACGTGCAAGCACGCACGTTCCACGCCGCCGCTTTGCGCCAGCTGCAGTTCTTTTGGCCGCAGGCCGTGGGCGGCGCGTTGCCCAACCTCCTGGACCACAAGGCCCAGACCCTTGCCGAGGCTGCCCGCCGGCTGCGGCTCAGCACCGACCGCGCGTCCATCCGGGACCTCGCATCGGAAATCGAATGGGCAAAGGTGTCCATGCTGACTCCGGCCAATTACCTGGAGAATGCCCAGGGCAGGGGAGCGCCGGGCGGTTTCGACCTGACCGCCGTCGCGCGCGTCTTCCAGTCCTACGAGGACGTCAAGACGGACCGAAACGTGATCGACTTCGAGGACGTCCTGTTGATCACCGTGGGCATCCTGCAGGAGGACGAGAAAGTTGCGGCCACCGTCCGGGAACAGTACCGGCACTTCGTGGTCGATGAGTACCAGGACGTTTCCCCGCTGCAGCAGCGGCTCCTGGAGCTCTGGCTCGGGGGCCGGGACGAACTGTGCGTCGTCGGCGATGCCAGCCAGACCATCTACTCCTTCACCGGGGCCTCGCCCCGGCACCTGCTCGACTTCAAGGCCCGCTACCCGCAGGCCAACGTGGTCAAACTCATCCGGGACTACCGTTCCACCCCGCAGGTGGTGAAACTCGCCAACGAGCTCCTGGCCGGACGGCGCAGCGGAGGCCCTGCCGCCGACGCCGCCTGGGCCACGCCCCTGCAGCTCGTGGCGCAGCGCCCCGCAGGCCCGGCACCCCAGTTCACGGAGTGCTCCGATGATGAGGCCGAGGCCGCCATGGTGGCGCAGAAGGTCAAAGTCCTGCTCGACGCCGGCACGCCGGCCAGCGAGATCGCTGTCCTGTTCCGGACCAACGGCCAGTCCGAAGCCTACGAACAGGCCCTGGCAGCTGCCGGAATCGGCTACCAGCTGCGCGGCGGGGAACGGTTCTTCGCCCGCAAGGAGGTCCGCGACGCCATCCTGCAGCTGCGGGCCGCCACCCGGGCCGTGGCTGAAACTGATGCACCGGAGCCGCTGGGCCAGCTGGTCCGCGACATCGTCTCTTCCCTGGGTTACACGGACTCCGCCCCCCATAGCGGCGGGGCCCTGCGGGAGCGGTGGGAGTCCCTGGCGGCACTGGTGGCCCTTGCCGACGAATTGGTGCAGAACCGCGGACCCCAGTTCGGCCTCGCGGACTTCGTCAACGAACTTCAGGAACGTTCACTCGCCCAGCACGCCCCCACGGTGCAGGGCGTGACGCTCGCGTCGCTGCACGCAGCCAAGGGCCTGGAATGGGATGCAGTTTTCCTCGTGGGCCTCAGCGAGGGGCTGATGCCCATCTCCTTCGCCGACGCACCGGAGTCCGTCGACGAGGAACGCCGGCTCCTGTACGTCGGCATCACCCGGGCCCGCGAGCACCTCTCCCTCTCCTGGAGCACCGCGCGGACCCCGGGCGGCCGGGCCAACAGGAAGCCCTCCCGGTTCCTGGACGGGCTGCGCCCCGATTCGGTCGCCAGCTCCAGCGCCCGCGGCAAAGGCCCCGCACCCCGCCGCAAGGCAGCAGCCCCCGCCATGTGCAGGGTCTGCGGCAGCATGCTGGCCACGGGCGCCGAACGCAAGGTGGGCCGCTGCAACGCATGCCCGCCCAGCTATGAGGAACAGACCTTCGACGCCCTGCGGAACTG
Source organism: Arthrobacter sp. C152 (assembly GCF_054890965.1). Classification (NCBI taxonomy): domain Bacteria; kingdom Bacillati; phylum Actinomycetota; class Actinomycetes; order Micrococcales; family Micrococcaceae; genus Arthrobacter; species Arthrobacter sp. C152. The sequence continues at coordinate 31,303 of NZ_JBTZSU010000014.1, read as the reverse complement.
GCGCCGCGAGGTGGCGTTGTCCGCGGATGTGCCCGCGTTCGTCGTCTTCACGGACGCCACCCTGACTGCCATTGCCGAGGCCAGGCCGGCGTCACTGGAGGAGCTCGCCGCCCTTGCCGGCGTCGGCCCATCCAAGCTCGAACGGTACGGCGAAGACGTTCTCCGGGTCCTTACCGAGAGCTCCGTCCTGTGAGCGGGGCGGCCCGGCGTGCCCGGCAGCAGACCGCCGGGCTGACGACACCCGGCGGGGCTCCCGTGGAGGTGCGCCGTTCGGCGCGGCGGACGCGGACGGTGGCCGCCTTCTGGGAGAACGGGACAGCTGTGGTGGCCATCCCGGCCCGGTTCACTGCGGCCCAGGAGAAAGAATGGGTCCACCGGATGCTGGCGAAGCTCCAGCGGCAGGGGGAGCGGCGGGCTGCGCCGGGCCGCAGGCGCCCGGCCAGCGATGAAGCGCTGGCAGCCCACGCAGCGCACCTTTCCGCGAAGTACTTTGGCGGCCGGGCGGTCCCGACGACGGTCCGCTGGGTCAGCAACCAGAACTCGCGGTGGGGTTCGGCCACCCCGGCGGAGGGCACCATCCGCCTGTCGGACAAACTGCGCACCATGCCGCAGTGGGTGATCGACTACGTCCTGCTGCACGAACTTGCCCACCTCCTCGTGGCGGGCCACAATGCGGCGTTCTGGAAGCTGCTGGAGGCCTACCCGGAGACCCAGCGCGCCAAGGCCTTCCTGGAAGGTGTTGCCTTCGCCACGTCCCGGGGCCTTAACGCGGATGAAACTGCCCCTGCCGGAACGGCCCGGCAGGGGCAGGAAGATGAGAACGGGCGGGACGGGGACGCCTGGCGGGGCGACGCCGATTAAGGCGCCGGCCCCGCGGACGCTGGGCCCCAGCGAAAGTTTCAGGCCTTGGGCTGGTCCGTCCCGCCGTCGTCGTCCTGGTCTTTGTCATCTGAACCGCCGGCCCCATCATCGCCGGGGGCGGTGTCGAAGCCGCCGCTGAGCAGCTTCTGCAGGGCGTCGTCCACCTCGCTGTCGCTCGCCTCGGCGAGTTTCCGGCGGGAGCTGAAGCCCTTGGGATCGTCCAGGTCCTCGGCGGTGGGCAGCAGGTCGGGGTGGTGCCAGATGGCGTCACGCCCTTCGATGCCGCGCTCTTCCTTCAGCGCAGCCCACAAGGTGGCGGCATCGCGCAGCCTGCGCGGGCGCAGTTCCAGGCCCACCAGGGAGGCGAAGGCGTGCTCGGCAGGGCCGCCCGTCGCGCGGCGCCGGCGCACCGTTTCCCGCAGTGCGCCCGCGGACGGCAGCACCTTTTCGGTGGCGGCAGCGGTGAGTTCATCCACCCAGCCCTCCACCAGGGCGAGCGCGGTCTCGAGCTTTTCGAGTGCCTGGTCCTGCGCCGGGGTCCGCTGCGGCATGAAGACGCCCTGCGACAGGGCCTCCTGGATGCCCTCGGGGTTGCTGGGGTCAAGGTCGCGGGCGAGTTCCTCGATCCGGGAGGTGTCGATGTGGATGCCGCGGGCATAAGCCTCGATGGCTCCGAGCAGATGGCCGCGCAGCCACGGGACCTGGACGAAGAGGCGCGCATGGGCTGCTTCCCTGACCGCAAGGAAAAGGCGGATGTCGTTCTCGGGCAGCGACAACCCCTCGCCGAACGCGGCCACGTTCGTGGGCAGCAGGGCCATTTCGAGGTCGGCGAGCGGAACGCCGATGTCGGTGGAGCTGACGACGTCGGCGGACAGCGCGCCGATGGCCTGGCCCAGCTGCATGCCGAAGATGGCGCCGCCCATGTTCTGCAGCATCGAGGAGGCGCCGCCCATCATGGACTTCATTTCCTCGGGCATCTGCTCGGTCATGGCGGAGGAGAGGGCATTGGCAATGCTGTTCGCCACGGGCTCCGTCAGCCGCTTCCAGGTGCCCAGCGTGGCCTCGACCCATTCGGCGCGCGACCAGGCACGGCCGATCAGCCCGGTGGCGGGCAGGTCGGTGACGGGGTCAAGCCAGAGTTCCGCGAGCCGCAGGGCCTCGTCCACCTCCCGGGACTGCTGCGCCGTCACCGATGGGTCGGAGCTGCTGGCAGCCACCCGGCGGGCATTGTCGTGGGCGAGGGTCCAGTTGACGGGGCCCTCCGACGGTGCGCTCATCATGGCCTGGACCTGGGAAAACATCTGCGCCAGCAGGTTGGGATCGTTCGGCAGGCCGGCAGCCTTGGCGAGTTCCGCGGGGTCGAAGTTCTCCATCCCCTTGCCCCCCATGAGGTTCTGCAGCATCTCGGCCAGCGGATCCTTGGGGTTGTCGTCGCCGTTGGACGGATTAAGTGGGTTGGAGGTCATGATCCCGCCGATCGTCGGTGTGACTGTTAATCAACCTTCACGGTACCCCGGTGCCGGTCGGCTGTCTGCCGCCCGCCGCCGTCGTTCGCTCTAGGCAAAGCACCCCGGCGCCCCGCCCACCGCGTACTGTTGATGGGTGACTACAACCCGTGGCGGCCACCCCTCCGAGGACCAGGTTCCCGACGTTTCTTCGCCCGCAGGTCCACCGCCCTTCACCCCCGGCAACCCCGGGGAGACGCAGGCCGTGCAGGCAGGAACGGACGACGGCGGCGGCCGGGGCAGGCGTGTTTCCACCATGATGGTTGCCGGGCTGGCTGCGCTGGGGCTGGGCATTGCTGCGGGCACGCTGCCGGTGCCGTATGTCATTGAGTCACCGGGCCCCACCTACAACACCCTCGGCGAAAGCCAGGGGCGGCCGGTCATCCACGTCACCGGCCACGAAACCTATCCGGCAGCCGGAAGCCTCGACCTCACCACCGTGTACGTCGACGGCGGTCCGAACGGCCCGGTCAGCATCCTCGGCGCTTTCTCCGCCTGGCTGGACAGCTCCAAGGCGGTGTACCCGGTGGAGCTGATCTACCCCACGGGCACCACCAAGGAGGAGGCCCAGGAGCAGAGCGCGGTGGCGATGACCACCTCCCAGGAAAACGCCGTGGCCTCCGCTTTGAATGAACTGAAGATCCCCTTCGGCCAGCAACTCCAGGCTGCGGGCCTGTCCAAGGATTCGCCCTCCACCGGCAAAATCGAACAGGGCGACGTCCTTAGATCGATCAATGGCAAGGACATCACGTCGCTGGCGGTCATCCAGGACGAACTGGCCGCGGGCAAGGGTGCCCCCGCCTCGGTGACGGTGGACCGCGGCGGGCAGCCTGTCACGGTCGAGGTCAGCCCCAAGGACAACGGCCAGGGCCGCTTCATCCTCGGCGTCATGTTGAAGTACCTGTTCAGTTTCCCGTTCGACGTGCAGATCTCCCTGGACAAGGTGGGCGGCCCCAGCGCAGGGCTGATGTTTTCGCTGGGCATCATCGATACCGTCACGCCGGGGGACCTCACGGGCGACAAACACATTGCCGGCACGGGCACCATTTCCCCGGACGGCGCTGTGGGACCCATCGGGGGCATCGGCCAGAAGATGCGGGGCGCGCGGTCGGCAGGTGCCACCCTCTTCCTCGCGCCCGCGGCCAACTGCGATGAGGTGGCAGGCCATGTTCCCGACGGACTCCAGGTGGTCCGGGTGGAAAACCTGGCCGAAGCCCGCCACGCCGTCGAGGTTGCCGGCAGCGGCCAGGACACAGCCGGGCTGCCTGCCTGCGCGGGCAAGTAGGCCCGGCGCGGAACTAGACTGGGCCCAACTAGACTCGACAGGAACTAAGCTTTACCGCCACTCGTGGCAAAGATGACGGACGTGACCAGCGGTTTCACCGGTACCGGACGTCGCTCGCACGCACGCTTCGAATATTCTGACGACCAGCTATGAGGTACCCAGTTTGTCCCGTCCCGCCAGCACAATGTCCACAGGCAGACCCCCTTCCCGGCGCGGCGCGCTGACCCCCACCCTGATCGTTGTTGCCCTGGTGGTGGTGGGCTTCATCTTCTTCGCCAATGTCTGGACCGACGTCCTCTGGTACCGGCAACTGGGCTTCATCGAGGTGTTCCTCACGGAGAACCTGGCGAAGATCGCCACCTTCGTGGCGGGCTTCGCCGTCATGTTCGCCGCGGTGTTCTTCGCGATCCGCATCGCCTACAACGCCAGGCCGGTCTACGCGCCGGACTCGGAGATCCGGGACAACCTGAACCGCTACCAGGCGCAGCTTGAGCCCGTCCGCCGGGTGGTCATGGTGGGCCTGCCCATCCTGTTTGGCCTGTTCGCCGGCAGCGCCGCCGCCAGCCAGTGGCAGAAGGTGCTGCTCTTCTTCAACCAGGTGGGCTTCAACCAGGCGGACCCGCAGTTCAACATGGACATCAGCTTCTACCTGATGACCCTGCCGTTCCTGGGCTTCGTGACAGGCTTCCTGATCAGCGTGGTGGTCATCGCTGGCATCGCCGGCATCCTCACGCACTACCTGTACGGCAGCATCCGGCTGATGGAGCGGGGCGTGTTCACCAGCCGCGCCGCGCAGATCCACATCGCCGTGACCGGTGCCGCGTTCCTGGTGCTGCTGGGCGTGAACTTCTGGCTTGACCGGTTCTCCTCGGTGCAGAACAACGGCGGCCGGTGGGCCGGCGCCCTCTATACGGACGTCAACGCCGTCATTCCCACCAAGGCGATTCTCGCCGTGGCCGCCGTGCTGGTCGCGGTCCTGTTCATCGTTGCCGCGGTGATCGGGCGCTGGCGCCTGCCGGTCATCGGCACCGCGATGCTGATCATTACCTCGATCCTGGCCGGCGGTGTGTACCCCTGGGTGATCCAGCAGTTCCAGGTCCGCCCATCGGAACAAACCCTGGAAAGCCAGTACATCCAGCGCAACATCGACAACACCCGCAGGGCCTACGGCCTGGACGGCATCCAGGAAACCCGGTACCAGGCCACGAACACGGCCAACACCGGCGCCCTGGCACCGGACGCCCAGACCACGGCCAACATCCGGCTCCTTGACCCCAACCTGATCTCGGACGCCTTCGCTCAGCTGGAACAGTACCGCCCGTACTACCAGTTTCCCGAGGCCCTCAACGTGGACCGCTACGAGGTGGACGGCAAGATCCAGGACACGGTGATCGCCGTGCGTGAATTGAACCCGGCCAACGTTGCCAGCAACCAGCAGGGCTGGCTCAACCAGCACGTGGTGTACACGCACGGATACGGCGTCGTGGCCGCCAAGGGCAACAAGTTCACCGTGGACGGCAAGCCCGACTTCCTGCAGTCCGGCATCCCGTCCACCGGTGTTCTCGGCAACGACTCCACCTACGAGCCCCGGATCTACTTCGGCGAATCATCGCCGGAGTACTCCATCGTCGGCGCGCCCGAGGGCGCCACGCCGCGTGAGCAGGACCGGCCGTCCGGCAGGGAGGGCGAGGGTGAAACCCAGTACACCTTCCAGGGCAACGGCGGGCCGAACGTGGGTTCCTTCTTCAACAAGGTCCTCTACGCCATCAAGTTCCAGTCCTCGGACCTGCTGCTCTCGGACGGCGTCAACCCTGACTCGCAGATCCTCTACGACCGCAACCCGCGCGAACGCGTCCAGAAGGTGGCCCCCTACCTCACGGTTGACGGAAACGCCTACCCGGCCGTGGTCGATGGCCGGGTGAAGTGGATCGTGGACGGTTACACCACCAGCCAGTACTACCCGTACTCGCAGCAGAAGCAGCTGTCGGAAGCCACCGCGGACACCCAGACCACATCCGGCCGGGCCGTGGCGCTGCCCAACAGCACCGTGAACTACATCCGCAACTCGGTCAAGGCCACCGTGGACGCCTACGACGGTTCCGTCACGCTGTACGCCTGGGACGACACCGATCCCGTGCTGAAGGCCTGGCAGAAGGTCTTCCCGGCGTCGGTGAAGCCGTACACCGAGATGTCGGGCGCCGTGATGAGCCACGTCCGGTACCCGGAGGACCTGTTCAAAGTCCAGCGTGAACTGCTGGGCCAGTACCACGTGACGGACCCCACCAGCTTCTACAAGAACAACGACGCCTGGAGCGTACCCGCCGACCCGACGGTGAACTCCAACACCGACGTCAAGCAGCCGCCGTTCTACATGTCGCTGCAGATGCCGGACCAGGAGAAGCCCGCATTCCAGCTGACCTCGTCGTTCATCCCGCAGATCGTCAACGGCAACGCCCGCAACGTCCTCTACGGCTTCCTCGCCGCCGACTCCGACGCCGGCAACCAGGCCGGCGTCAAGGCTGAAGGCTACGGCAAGCTGAGGCTGCTGCAGATCCCGCCGGAAACGCAGGTGCCCGGCCCCGGCCAGGCACAGAACAAGTTCAACTCCGATCCCACCGTGTCGCAGGCCCTCAACCTGCTGCGGCAAGGCGCGTCGGACGTGCTGAACGGCAACCTGCTCACCCTGCCCGTCGGCGGCGGCATCCTCTACGTCCAGCCGGTGTACCTGAAATCGACCGGCGAGACCTCCTACCCGACCCTCCAGCGGGTCCTGGTGGCCTTCGGCGACAAGGTGGGCTTTGCGCCGACGCTCGACGCCGCGCTGAAGCAGCTCTTCGGCGGCGACTCGGGTGCTTCGGCCGGTGACTCTGCCAACAATGGACAGACTCCTGCCGGTCCGGCGGCCCCGGCGACGCCTGCGGAAGCGGACGCGAAGGCCCAGCTGAAGGCGGCCCTCGATGAAGCGAACTCCGCCATCCAGGCGGGGCAGTCGGCGCTGGCCGCGGGAGACTTTGCGGCGTATGGGGAGGCGCAGAAGAAGGTCGCGGCGGCCCTGCAGAAGGCCATGGACGCCGAGGCCAAGATCCCGGCGACGGCTCCGTCGCCCACGCCTGCCCCGTCAGCGTCGCCGTCGCCGTCGCCGTCGTCGTCGCCGTCAGCAAGCCAGTAGTACGACGGCGGCCGCCCGGTATCCGCGCCCAGGGGGAGCGGGTGCCGGGCGGCGTAACGGACATCACGCCGCCCCGATTTGGCCCCACGTTCACCTGCCGGTAAAGTAGTTGGTGCGACGCGGGGTGGAGCAGTTCGGTAGCTCGCTGGGCTCATAACCCAGAGGTCACAGGTTCAAATCCTGTCCCCGCAACTGGAGAAAGACCCGGACATTGGCAACAATGTCCGGGTCTTTTGCTTTGCCTCCTTGCTTTCCTCCGGAGCGGCCGTATGGAGGGCCGCCGCGGCGGTCCCCGGCCCCGGCCGGCACGGCGGTGGTCAGAGCGGCCCGAAAAGTAGGGTAGTGTTATTCGAGCGACGCGGGGTGGAGCAGTTCGGTAGCTCGCTGGGCTCATAACCCAGAGGTCACAGGTTCAAATCCTGTCCCCGCAACTTATGAAGGCCCCGACCGGCAGTTACGCCGGGCGGGGTCTTCTTTTTCCTTGGATGTACGCAGTTCCTAGTATTCTCTTTCGCAGGGCTCCACGATCTGTGGGCAGCCTGCAGCCGTTCCTGAGAGGTAAGTTGTTCGATGGCCACATCCACGAAAAAGCCCGGCACCGCGACGGGTAAGCGGAACCGGCTTTACTGGGCGGTTCCCGCCGTCCTCGTGGCGCTGGTTGTCGTGGTGCTGGTCGCGAGGCTCCTCGTGGGGCTTCCCGCCGTCGCCTCTTTCCTCGACACCTACCCGGGCCACTCCGAGCTGCCGGACAACGCTCCGGTCGGGTTCCCGGCCTGGCTGGCATGGCAGCACTTCCTCAACGCGTTCTTCCTGCTCCTGATCATCCGCACGGGGTGGCAGGTGCGCACCACCACCAAGCCAAGCGGCCACTGGACCCGGAACAACAAGGGCTTCCTCCGCACGAAGAACGCCCCCACCAAGATCACCCTGGAGCTGTGGTTCCACCTCACCCTGGACGCCCTGTGGGTCCTGAACGGGCTGGTTTTCGCGGTCCTGCTGTTCGCCACCGGCCAATGGACCCGCATCGTTCCCACCAGCTGGGACATCTTCCCCAACGCCCTGTCGGCCGCGCTGCAGTACGCGTCGCTGGACTGGCCCACGGAAGACGGCTGGATCAATTACAACGCGCTGCAGCTCCTGGCATACTTCGCCACCGTCTTCATTGCCGCGCCGCTGGCGTTTGTCACGGGCCTGCGGATGTCCTCCGCCTGGCCCAAGAAGGCCGCCGGCCTGAACAAGGCGTACCCCATCGAATGGGCCCGGGCCGTACACTTCCCGGTCATGGTCTACTTCGTGGCCTTCATCGTGATCCACGTCTTCCTGGTCCTCGCCACGGGTGCACTGCGCAACCTGAACCACATGTACGGCGTGAGCGACGACGACGGCTGGTTAGGGTTCTGGGTGTTCCTTGCCTCGGTGGCGGTCATGGTTGCCGCCTGGTTCCTCGCCCGGCCGATCTTCCTGCGGCCCATCGCCTCGCTCATGGGCAAAGTCAGCCGCTGACGCGCCCGCTCAGCCGTCCTTGAGCTTCCGGTAGGCCTCCAGGGCCCGCTCCCGGGATTCCGGCAGGTCCACGAGGGGCTGGGGGTAGCCTTCAATCCCGGCCGTCCAGGGTTCGTGAACTGCCTTGCCCTCAAGGCCGGCGAGCTCCGGGATGAACTGGCGCAGGTACCGGCCGTCGGGGTCGAACTTCCTGCTCTGCGTCACGGGGTTGAAGATGCGGTAGTACGGTGAGGCGTCCGCGCCCGATCCTGCCACCCACTGCCAGTTGGCGGGGTTGTTGGCGGCGTCGGCGTCCACCAGGGTGTCCCAGAACCATTCCTCGCCGATGCGCCAGTCCACCAGGAGGTTCTTGACGAGGAAGGACGCAGCAGCCATGCGTACCCGGTTGTGCATCCATCCGGTCTGCCAGAGTTGCCGCATCCCGGCGTCCACCAGAGGGTAGCCGGTCTTTCCCTGCTGCCAGGCGTCCAGTTCCTGCCGGCTTGGCGACTCCCACTGGAACTGGTCGAACGCCGGCCGCAAATTCTTCGTGGCCAGGTGCGGGTTGTGGTAAAGCAGGTGCCAGTTGAATTCCCGCCACCCCAGCTCGGAACGGAAAATTCCGACGTCGGCGGGGACCTTGCGCGGGTGGCGGCGGCGGATCTCATGCCACACGCGGAACGGGCTGACCTCGCCAAACCGCAGGTGGGGTGAGAGCCGGCTGGTCCCTTCGGTGCCCGGTATGTTCCGGCCGGTCCCGTACTCTTCGATGGGACCGTCCAGGAAGTCCGCCAGGCGGCTGTGCGCGCCGTCTTCGCCCGGCTCCCAGGTGCCGGCCAGGCCCCTGCTCCAGTCAGGGGAGGAGGGCAGCAGTTTCCAGCTGGCAAGTGTGTCGCTGGCGGGCAGGCCGCGCCCCGAGGCTGCCGGTCCGGGCAGTGACTTTGGGGCGTCCAGGGGGTCTCGAATATCCTCCGAAGCCAGGCAGGCCCGCCAAAACGGGGAATAGACCTTGTAGTAGCTGCCGGCCCCCGTGCGGACCGTCCACGGTTCGAACAGGAGGTTGGCCTGGAAGCTGGAGGCTTCGATGCCGTTCTCCGCAGCCCATTCCTTGAGGCCGGCATCGATGTTCCGCTCGGGGAGGCCGTACCTGCGGTTCCAGAAGAGGTTTTCGGCCTTTGTCTGCGTGGCGAGTTTCGGGATGACATCGGCGGCGGCGCCCCGGCGAAGCACCAGGCGCGAACCCTTGGCCTCCAGCCCGGCGGCCAGGGCGTCGAGGGAATGATGCAGCCACCAGCGGGCTGCTCCGCCCAGGGGCCGGATCCCCTCGGACTCCTCATCCAGGATGTAGACCACGGTCAGGGGCCGGCCCAGCCGGGCCCCCTCCGCCAGGGCAGGATTGTCGTCCAGCCGCAGGTCATCGCGCAGCCAGACCAGGGACGTTCCATCGGAAGAAGCCATGCCACCACGGTACACAGTGGTGCGGCAGAGGCCGGGGACATAGGTGGGGACTGGGACGTGGGTGGGAGCCAGGACATGGGTGGGGGCCGGGACATCCGGTCCCGGCCCCCAGGGGTGTTGCAGGGAGGCGTGCTCCTGCTGCGTCAGAGCTTGTCGAAGTCGGCTTCGTCCACCGTGGAGTCGGCGGCTGCGGGGCTGCCGGCGCCGAGGGCGGGCTTGGCGCCTCCGGACTTGAGGGCGGCCAGGCGGGCTTCGATCTCCGTCTGCTCGCCCAGGTCTTCGAGCTGGTTGAACTGCGCGTCCAGGCTGGAGGCGGCGAGTTCCTGCTGCCCACGGACCTTTGCCTCTTCGCGGCGGATCTTTTCCTCGAAGCGGCCAACCTCGCTGGTGGGGTCCATGATGTCGATGCTCTTGATGGCGTCGTGGACCTGTGCCTGCGCCGCGGCCGTCTTGGAGCGGGCCACCAGTTCGTTGCGCTTGCTGGTCAGCTGGTTGAGCTTGTTCTTCATCTGCTCAAGGCCGGTCTTGAGCTTGTCCACCACTTCGCGCTGCGACGCGATGCTCGGCTCCGCGCCCTTGGCTTCGTTCTCGGCCGCGATTTGGCGCTGCAAGGCCACTTTGGCCAGGTTGTCGAACTTCTCGGCGTCGACATTGTCGCCGGCGGCACGGAACTCGTCGGCCTTGCGGGACGCGGCGAGGGCCTTGTTTCCCCAGTCGCGGGCGTTCTTGACGTCCTCGTTGTAGTCGTCTTCGAGCATGCGGAGGTTGCCGATGGTCTGCGCCACAGCGGACTCGGCCTCAGCGATGTTGTTGGTGTAGTCGCGGACCATCTGGTCCAGCATCTTCTGCGGATCCTCGGCGTTGTCCAGCAGGGAGTTGATGTTCGCCTTCGCCAGCTGCGCGATCCGGCCGAAAATGGACTGCTTAACCATGGTGTTTGCCTTTCGTCCTGCTCTGTGTTGACCACTGGGAACCGGTGCACAGTGGTGTACTGCTTCGTTCCACGCGCTGGGATCTTCCGGCGCGCATTGGAGTATCTACTAGAAACTGCCGGAGTCGCCGCCGCCGAAGTCGCCGCCCCCAAATCCTCCGCCGTCGCCGCCGCCGCCCCAGCCGCCGTCGCCGCCGTCACCCCAGCCGCCTCCGCCGCCCCAGCCGCCGTGGCCGCCGTTGAGGATGGAGTTGATCAGGATGCCGCCGAGGATGGCGCCGCCCAGGCCGCCGCCTCCGCCGCCGCCGAACATGCCGCCCCGGCCGTAGCCCTGGTTGGCGTAGCCATCGAAGTGGTCCACGTCTGCCTGGGCCAGCTGTGCAGCCTGTGCAGCCAGTGCGTGGGCCTGCTGTGCGTAGGTGAGGGCCGTGACGGGATCGGTGCGTGCGATCGACAGGGCGTAGTCGAGGTTCCGTTGCGACTCAGCCAGCCGTGTCCTGGCCTCGGTGCCCACCCCGCCGCGCCGGGCGGTGATGTAGTCGGAGGTGGCGCTGATCTGGGCCTGGGCTGACATGATGGTCTGCTGCAGCGAAGCCTGTGCACGCCGGGCCTGTTCCTGCTGGTCACGGATGCCGGTGAGGGCCTGGTCGAGTGTTTGGTGGGCGCCTTCCACCCGCTGGAGGGTGGCGATGGGGTCGATCTTTCCGCCCTGGATTTCGGTCTTGACCTGCGCGAGTGCCGCCTCCACGGCTGCCACCGGCCCGGCCAGCTCGGGGTGGGCGCCGGACTGGATCATGGCCTTTGCCTGGGCCAGGTCCTGCGACGTGTCAACCACCGCACCTTCGAGGCTGTTGCGGGCCTCGTCGAGGTTGCCGGCGACCTTGGAGATGGCGTCGAGCAGGACGTTGGTCTGGTGCAGGCTCTCTTCGCCGGCGCGGACGGCTACTGCGGCCATGCTGGCTTCACCTTCGCCCAGCTTCTGCTGCGCCGTTGCTGTCGCGTTCTGCACGAAGGCCAGGCGTTCCTTGGCCTGCACGATGTTGTCCGCCACCTGCGCCAAGGCACTGTCCGCGTACTTTGACCGCATGTCCGCCAGGGACTGTTCAGCGCTGGCAATTTTCGCGTCAGCCTGCTGCGCTCCGGCGTTGACGGCTGCCAGGGCCTGCGGGGCGTTCTTCTCCAGCTCGCGCAGGGAGTCGAAGTCCGCCTTCTGCTCCTGCAGCGAGGCCAGGGCGGCTTCGGATCGGCGGATGATTTCGCCCAGCCACGTGCGCTGCTGCTCCTCGGTGTCCGGAATGTGGTCATCGAGCTGCTGCTGGAGCTTGAAGGATTCGCTCATGTGGGCCTTGGCCTCTTCGAGCGCCTTGGTGAAATTGCCGACGGCGGAGTCTCCGTACTGTGCCTGGGCGAAGCCGAGTTCCTGCTCGCTTGACTTGATGGCGTCGTCCGCCTCGATCAGCAGCGAGCCGCTCTTGCGCCGCAGCTCCTCCACGCTGAGGGAGGCCAGCGGGTCCAGCTCGGCACCCTGGGGGCCGTAGCTGCCGCCGGATGCCTGGCCGGCGGCAGCCTTCTTCCGCCGGTTGCGGTAGTAGAGGTATGCGCCGCCGCCTGCTACGACAACTCCGGCACCCACGAGCACCGCCGCGCCGGCCCCGTCTCCGGAGGACACCGTGCCGCTGCCGCCACCGGCAGCATCGCCAACTGCGGAGGCGGTGTCGATGGCCGCCTGGGCAAAATCGCGCTTGCCGGCACCGAGGTTGGCGGCGATGGCGTTCTGCGTAATGTTGGTGCGCTTGGAATAGATGCTGCTGGCGCTGCTGGGAGAGAAGTAGTACTTACCCTGGTCAGTGGCGATGGCAAGGATGACGTCGGCGTTGCCCATGCCCTTTGTCTTGGCCACGGCCTGGCCCCACTGGGCAGGGTCGCTGGGGTTCTCGAAGGACTTCACCGTGACCACGTACAGGTTGTACTTGTGGTCCTTCAGGAGTTTTTGGATGGCGTCCTGGACCTCACCCTTGCGGCTGCCCAGCACGTTGGCGTTATCAACGATGTTGGTCCCCGAAGGTATGGTCACCGGGTCCTCGGCCCAGGCCGTGCCGGCGGGTACCGCCAGCAGTCCGGCCAGGCCGATCACGGCGAGGATACGTTTGAACTTTGACCGCATGTGCAACCCTTCAGCACGCCTGACACCGATTCGGGACGAATCAGTCGTCGAATCCAGCAGCGCCCCCACGCTTAGTGTGAAGCCGCAGGTCGCTGTGGCAATTCATCTTGATTCTATGGTGCACCCCACACCCAGTCCATGCGGGCGAATATGCCCCCAGCGAAACAAGATCCGCATGGTCGGGGCGGCCCGGCGGCGTTCAGGAAGCTCCCAGCAAACATCCGAACTTGTTCCAGCGGCACGGTCCATGATTAATGGCAGACAAGGATGAAAGGAAGTCCCATGACTGAGAACCACACCCCGGGGCCGGTCCCGGAGGGCGACCGCCCGGGCAGCCGCAATCCCTGGCCGCAGCACGATCCGCAGCAGCCCGGCGACCGCCAGGGGTCCACTCAGCATGCGGACGGGGACGCCAGGCCCGGTACCGCCGGCGGCGACCCCGCAGGCCACCACCCCGCTGAAGCGGGCCACCCCACCGAACGGCTGGACCAGCCGCAGGCCGTCGTCGGCGCCACGCAGGATCGCCCCGGCGCGCCCCGCCCGGTGTATCCGCAGCGCCAGCCGTTCTACGGCCAGTCGGGTTCCTACGGCCAGGGCCAGCACTACGGGCAGCCCTCCAGCCCTGACCAGGCGAACGGTCCGCACCTGTCCGGCCCCACCGCGTACGGCCCCCAGCCCGGCCATGAAGCACCGCACGGCAGCCCCGGACTGGCCCATAACCCCAAGGACGCCCCGCGCCGGAAGGCGACGTTCGGCGTCGGGACCCTCGTGGCCAGCATCCTCGCCGCCGGGCTCGTCGGCGGGGGAGTGGCAACGGTCGGTTCGGGGGAACTGTTCGGTAATGCAGGCTCCAGCGCATCGACCATTGGCAGCAACAGCCAGCCCGGCACCGTCATCGTCAACAACAAGGATGACGTCAACGCCATCACGGCCGCTGCCGTGAAGGCCTCTCCGAGCGTGGTCACCATCAGCGCCACGAGCGGCACCTCCGGGGGCACCGGCTCCGGCATCGTCCTGGACGACCAGGGTCATATCCTGACCAACACTCACGTGGTGACCCTCGACGGCCAGACCGCCAACGCCAGCCTCGAAATCCGTACCAGCGACGGCAGGGTCCTCGCGGCCAAGCTCGTCGGCACGGATCCCTTGTCTGACCTGGCCGTCATCAAGGTGGACAACGCCTCCGGCCTCACCCCCGCCACCCTGGGCGACTCCGGCAAGCTCAACGTCGGTGACACCGCCATCGCCATTGGCTCCCCCTTGGGACTGACCGGCACGGTGACAGACGGCATCGTCTCCACCCTGAACCGCACCATCAGCGTGGCCTCCTCGGCCGCTCCAAAGGGCGGCGATGACACGCAGGGCGGCGACCAGGGCTTCCAGTTCGCACCTCCGAACGGCGGCCAGAGCCAGCAGAGCAGCAGCGAAGGTTCGATCGCCATCAACGTCATCCAGACCGACGCCGCGATCAACCCGGGCAACTCCGGCGGCGCCCTGGTCAACAGCAAGGGTGAGATCATCGGCGTCAACGTGGCCATCGCCTCCGCCGGATCCAACACCACGTCGTCACAGAGCGGCAACATCGGCGTCGGCTTCAGCATCCCCATCGACCATGCCAAGCGCGTGGCACAGGAACTGATCGACAACGGCAAGGTGTCGCATGGCCAGCTCGGAGTCAGCGTGAAACCGAAGACCTCCTCCGGCGCGGCTTCCGAGTTCTCGGTCGGCGCCGACGTCGCCTCGGTGGACGCCAACTCCGCAGCCGGTAAAGCCGGGATCAAGGTCGGCGATGTCATCACCAAGTTCAACGACCTGACCATCGGCGAGCCGAACGAGCTGACGGCGGCGGTCCGGGAGCAGGCCGCGGGATCCACGGTGAAAATCACCGTCCTGCGGGGCGGCAAGGAACAGACGTTCGACGTAACGCTGGGTGCAGCGGCGAGCTGACCCGCCCTGGCCGGCACGACGGCGGCGTCCCCACCCCGGGGGCGCCGCCGTTGGCATGTTGGGCGTAAGGGAGTGCCTGACACAGGCGTTAACGGAAGAGGGCGCCGGGGTGCGCCGATATGGTTAGCTAGGGTTTACCCGTTTGCCGGGCATTCACGAGGCCATGACCCACCCGGCTGGCTGTCCACAAGCATGGAAGGCTGCTGTAAATACCGTGGAAGAGACATTGAAGATCGTAGTCCTGGTCAAACATGTACCGGACGCCCAATTCGACCGCCACCTCACCGGCGAGGGCTTCACCACCGACCGCGACGAAAGCATTCTGTCCGAGCTTGACGAGTACGCGCTGGAAGCGGCCCTGCAGTTGGCGGAGGCCCGCGGCGGCAGCAAGGCCGGCAACCAGGTCATCGCGCTGAGCATGGGGCCGTCCGGCGCCGTCAACGCCATCAAGAAGTCGCTGCAGATCGGCGCCACCGAGGGCGTCCACCTGACGGACGACGCCCTGGCCGGTTCGGACGCCGCCGCAACGTCGCTTGCCCTCGCCGCCGCCGTGCGGCACCTGGGCAACGTCGACCTGGTCATCACGGGCATGGCGTCCACCGACGGTGAAACCTCGCTCGTCCCGGCGCAGCTGGCAGAGCGGCTCGGCCTGCCCCAGGTCACCTTTGCCTCGTCGCTGGCGGTCGACGGCGGCCGGCTGACGGCCCGGCGCGACGCCGACACGTCCTCGGAAACGGTGGAGGCGGCCCTGCCCGCCGTCGTATCCGTCACGGACCAGATCAACGAACCCCGGTACCCCAACTTCAAGGGCATTATCGCCGCCAAGCGCAAGAGCATCACCACGCTGTCCCTGTCCGACATCGGCGTGGACCCGGCGCAGGTGGGTCTTTCCGGCTCCTGGACCACCGTGACCAACGCCGAGCAGCGGCCGCCGCGGACTGCCGGCACCATCATCACCGACGAAGGCGACGCCGGCATCAAGCTGGTTGACTTCCTGGCCGCACAGAAGCTGCTCTAAGAGGAACCCCGACATGGCAAAAGTACTTGTATTCATTGACAACCCCGGCGCGTCGCTGAAGAAGAGCAGCCTGGAGCTGCTGACCTTGGCGCGTTCCCTGGGTGAAAGCGCCGTGGCGCTCAACGGAGAACTTACCGACGGCGTCGCAGCCACTTTCGGCGAGTACGGCGTGGGCACGGTCCTGCGTCCCTCCACCGATGACCTGGACGACTTCCTGGTGGCTCCCAAGGCCGCCTACCTGGCCGCCGCCGCTGAATCCACCGGCGCGGGCATCGTCCTGCTGGACAACTCGCCCGAGGGCAAAGAGATCGCCGCGCGGCTGGGCATCCGCCTGAACGCCGGCGTCATCACGGACGTCGTCGCGGTGGACGCGGACGGCACCGCGCATAAGTCGGTCCTGGCCGGCTCCTACAACACCGCCTGCAAGGCCACCACGGCGGTCTCCGTGCTGACCCTGAAGGCCAACAACGTCACGCCGGAGCCAGCCGCCGCTCCCACCACCCCGGAAACCGCAACCGTGGAGGTTCCCGCCGGAAGCAGCACCGCAGCGGCCCGCATTACCGCGCGGGAGCAGAAGGTTGCCACCGGACGGCCGGACCTGACGGACGCCCGCATCGTGGTGGCCGGCGGACGCGGCATGGACGGCGACTTCGGCCCCGTGGAAGAGCTCGCCGATGCCCTGGGTGCTGCCGTGGGCGCCTCCCGTGCAGCCACGGACGCCGGCTGGATCAGCCACGACGCCCAGGTGGGCCAGA
Organism: Arthrobacter sp. C152; assembly: GCF_054890965.1. Taxonomy (NCBI): domain Bacteria; kingdom Bacillati; phylum Actinomycetota; class Actinomycetes; order Micrococcales; family Micrococcaceae; genus Arthrobacter; species Arthrobacter sp. C152. Next base: position 14,728 of record NZ_JBTZSU010000014.1, on the reverse strand, counting down.
CCGGCAAGACCGTGTCCCCGCAGCTGTACATCTCGGCCGGCATTTCCGGTGCCATCCAGCAGAAGGCCGGCATGCAGACCTCCAAGGTCATTGTGGCCATCAACAAGGACGCCGAGTCCCCGGTCTTCGAAATCGCCGACTTCGGCATCGTCGGGGATGTCTTCGACGTCCTGCCGCAGGCCACGGCCGAGATCAAGAAGCGAAAAGGCTGACTCTTTGACTGCCTCCACCACAAAGGCACAGGGCCCGTTCAATCCGGACACGCACCGGGTTGGGCGGGTGCTCTGTTTTGCGGCCCACCCGGACGACATCGACTTCGGGGCGGCGGGGACCATCGCGGCCTGGACGGCGGCCGGCGTCGAGGTGAGCTACTGCATCATGACCGATGGCGACGCCGGCGGTTTCGATCCGGCGCACCGGCCGGACATCATCGCCATGCGGGAGACCGAGCAGCGCCGCGCCGCGGAGCTCGTGGGTGTCACGGACATCCACTACCTGCACCAGCGCGACGGTTACCTGGAACCCTCCCACGAGGTGATGAAGGAGGTGGTGCGGCTGATCCGCCGGCTCCGGCCCGACGTCGTTCTTTCCATGCACCCGGAACGGAACTGGGAACGGATCCAGAAGAGCCATCCCGACCACCTCGCAGTGGGGGAGGCCGTGACCCGTGCCGTGTACCCCGCCCTGGAGAACCCCTTCGCCTACCCTGAACTGGCCGAAGCGGGGCTTGCTGCCTACAAGCTGTCGTGGCTGTGGCTGTACGCCGGGCCGGAGGAACGCGAGAACCACTTCGTGGATGTCACGGACCACGTGGCGGCAAAGCTGGAAGCCATCCATGTCCACGTCAGCCAGCATCCGGACGTGGACGCGATGGAGGCGACGGTGCGGCGCGGCATGCAGGCCAACGCCGCACGGGCCGGGCTGCCCGAAGGCCGCAGCGCCGAAGCCTTCCACGTAGTATCCGTCAACGGTCCCGGCACCATCGCGGGTTTCTGACCAACAAGAAATGCCCCGGCGCCTTCCTTCGAAGGAGCCGGGGCATTTCTTCGTGCACCAGTCCGCTACGCGCCCAAGGGGGCGGCGGCGACGGTGGGCAGCGTGGGTGCGGCCGATCCGCCGACCGGCTCCACTGTGATGCCGAGTGCTGCGGCGGAGTGGATCCCCTGCACCACGGCCGGCTTGGACAACGCCTGTTCGTCCATCAGCCCCTGGGAGACGGGAGCGGACCCATCCTTGGGGATCAGCCACATCTGGTAGACCTTGCCCGAGGGCGGTGCAGGTACCCCGCTCATCTTCACCACGGCGGCATCGTGCGAGGACGAAATCAAGACTGTGGCCTTGCCGCCGCCTGCCACGTCCACTGAAGCTTCCCTCAGGTCGGAGGCACGGACCACCTGGTTGACGGGGTCGTTCTGGTCCGCAAGGTAGGCCCCGACGCCCACGCCGCCCAGGGCTATGACCGCCGCGGCGGCCACGCCCGCGAGCCAGCGGCGTGTCCCGGACAGCCGGCGTCGTTCGTCCCTGCGCTGGCGCGCCGCGGCGAGTTCGTCTGCCGCACCCGGCCGTCCGTCCACCGCAGCGGCGGGCCCGGTGGCCGGCCCCGGGGCGCTGCCGCCCGGCCGTTCACCCTGCAGGGGCAACTGGGCGGGCAACTGGGAGATGATCCGCTCAAACAGGTCCGACGGCGGCTCCTCCTCCGCGCGGAAGGTGCGGGCCAGCGTCTCCCGGGCCTGGCGGACCCGTTCGAGGAATGCGAGGCGCTCGGCGTCCGGCGCGGCGGCCATGTAGGCGTCGATGGCGCTGCGTTCCTGCTCGGTGACGGCGTCGAGGGCATAGAGTTCAGCGAGGTCGACGGCACGTCCGGAAGCCAGGTCCATGGCGACGGTGTCGCCGAAGGAACTGGAGCGGCCGCTGCGTCCATGGTCCATTTCGCTCATCTCAACTCACCCCCAGACAGGTTTTCAATCGGATCAGTCCATCGCGGATGCGGGACTTGATGGTGGGAACTGCGGCATTCAGCCGCTCCGCGACCTCCCGGTAGGTGAGGCCGCCGTAGTAGGCGAGGCGTACGGACTCCTGTTGCGTCTCGGTCAGTGTTTCCAGGCAGCGGACCACCGCTTCGGCCTCCAGCCGGCTGCCGACCTCTTCGGAAACGGTGTCGTGGTCAACGTCCTGGGTGCTGGCCCCGTACTTCGCTTCCCGGTCGGTGGAGGACTGCGAAGACCGGACCCGGTCCACCGCCCGCCGGTGCGAGATGGTCATCAGCCACGAAAGCGCACTCCCTGACCGGGGGTCGAACTTCGCCGCGTTCTGCCAGACCTGCAGGAAGACTTCCTGCGTGGTGTCCTCGCTGAGCTCGGGATCTATCAGGACCCGCCGGGCCATACCGAAAACCCGGCGCGAGGTCAGCTGGTAGAACTCGGCAAACGCTGCCTGGTCCCCCCGGGCAATCCGTCCCAGCAGGTCCGACAGGTGTTGTCCGGGGTCCACCGGCGGTTCGGTCACCGCCGCGGCGGACTCGGCATTCGGCGCGTTGGGAGTTTCCATTACTCCCAAGCATAAGTCTCCCCGCGGTGGATCGTCGGCAGCGCCGGGCAGGGGACGGTACCCGGTGCCGGGACCCCGCTCAAGTAATGTCACCTGCCGCTCCTCGATCCCGCCGAATGGTTCCACAAGGCATTCGGAACGGCAGGCCGCGGGGATGGGTCCGGCCGGGAATTCTTTTTGCGGCTACAGCCGGGCGCCGGCGAACCCCTGCTGGCGCCAGGCTTCGTACACCGCGATCGAGGCAGCGTTGGCGAGGTTCAGCGAGCGCAGCGCCGGCAGCATGGGCAGCCGCACGGTTGCCGTGACATGGGAGTCGGTCTTCAGTTCCTCGGGCAGGCCGACAGATTCGCGGCCGAACATCAGTACGTCGCCGGGCTGGTACGCGACGTCCGTGTAGCTGGTGGTTCCGTCCGAGGTGAAGGCGTAGACGCGCTCCGGCTTGAGGTGCTCCCAGGCGTCTTCCATGCTTTTGTGCACCGTGACGACGGCGAGGTCATGGTAGTCGAGCCCGGCCCGGCGCAGTTTCGCGTCGGAGAAGTCGAACCCCAGGGGTTCCACAAGGTGCAGCTCGGCGCCGGTGATGGCGGCGAGGCGGATGGCGTTGCCGGTGTTGCCGGGGATTTCGGGGGCATGGAACAGGATGCGGAACACCTCCCTATCCTAGCCACCGTGTCAGTGCATGCCGCGCAGCAGCCGGGCCAGCACCGGAACGTTGACGGTGTTGGGGGCCGGCCCCGCGGCCAGGAATTCCTTCAGGCCGCGCACCAGGCCCGCGGCGTTGACGATCTGCACGGTCTCCAGGCCCCCGGCCGTCCGCCGGTGATGGTCGATCACGGGCTCGTGGAGATTGCCGTCGGGGCTGAGCACCACCGTCCAGCCCGTGATGTTGAGTTCGGGAAAGATGTCCTGCATGGCGCGCACCACTCCGGCCAGCTGCGGAGGTGCCAGTGCCCGTTCACCGTGGTTGAGCGTGCGGCCGTCCCAGGCGTAGGCACCCTTGGGCAGGAGCATCGAGTTCACCAGGGCCAGCCGGTAGCCTGACAGCACCGCATGGTCGATGTGGCTGTTGTCGGCGGGCGACTGCAGGCCGTTGATGAGGCGGGCGGCCGGGATGGCTGGCAGGACCTGCCGCGACACCAGCTGGACAGTACGCATCTCGCGCTGGATACGGGCTTCCGCGCCGAAAATCCCGCGTTTGCGCGGTATCCCGTGAACCTGTTGGCGGGCCTGGGCAAGGGGGATCAGGGGAACACCGGCCGAAGTGCCTTCGTCGTATGGCGGGACGTAGATGGCAGGATCGCCTGCTGTATTCCGGGCAGTGCCGGGCCGGTGGACGGTGGCGGAAGCGCGGCTTCCGGCGGCAGGAGCATCGAAATGCGGTTCGCCGCCGGACGCGGGGCCACCGGCGGTACCGGCGGCGTAGGAGCGGTCATAAGCACGCCGGCGCTGCGGATCGATCAGGGTCTCGTACGCCGCAGTGACACGGCGGAATGTGGCGGCGTCGCCGCCGTGGTCCGGGTGCGCCCTCCTGGCAGCGCGCCGGTACGCCACCTTGATCTCCTTCTCGGTGGCCGTGACTGCCACGCGCAGGACCTGGTAGTGGGAGCTGCTGCTCTCAGTCAAGCAATTTTCCTTATCCTTGTGCGCACCTGGAGTGGTGGATCCACGTGCCCGCCCAGTCTAGCCAGCAGAGCATGCCCCGTCCGCCCGGTGTGCCGGCCTGCAGTGACAACGACTGCCGGGGCCCTCCGGGTTCCCCGCCGGGCCGGAGTCTAGACTCGTGGTGGCGTGGCCGCAGAACGGCCGGGGGAAGCGACGGAATGGAGAAGGACATGCCGACGACGGCGCGACCGGCCGGCAGCGGATGGCGCAGGGGAGTGCCGCTCATGGCCGCAGGCCTGGCAGCGGTGCTGATGGGTGGTTGCAGCGTGGACGTCCGGGACCCCGCTGTGACCGAGGCCCCGACGGAGATACCGGTTCTTTCCACTCCCACCATCACACCGGGGCACGATGCCGCGGCCGTCGCGGTCCAGGACCTTCCCTTTTCGGCCGGCGGTGTCCTGGCGCCGGGCGTGCCTGTCGGCATCTCGGACGACTTGAAGCGCGCGCCGGGCTGGAAACCGGTCAAGGAGGACGTGGCCGGCCTCAGCCAGTACCTGAAGTCGGACGGCTGCCTGGTGGCGGCCAGGGCCAGCACCGGGCAGGCTCCCCTGCTGCGCGGTGACGACAGGGAATCCACGGTGGCCCTTTACCAGTATCTCGACCCCACCATCCAGCCCGGCTACCTGAAGACGGCGACGCTTCACTGGGGCGGGACCGCGGAAGAACCCGGCCGGAACGTGGAAGTGCTGGCGCTTGAGCAGACGGCGCCCGGGGGGCGCGCGACCGCCGTCCTCGCGCGTGTCTTCGCCGCCGCCCAGTCGTCCGTCTACGTGTCGGTGTCCTGTCCGGATGCCGCCTCGCTCGGTGCCGCGCGTACGGACGTGAACCGCTTCCTGCCGGTGCTGCCGCCGTCGGCCTGACCTGCCCGGGACTTCCACAGCAGGAAGCGCCGGCGCTGGAGGGCTCAGCTGCCGGCGTTCCTGGTTCCATGCGGCGGGTGTTCCGGGATCTCAGGCCGTGGCCGGGACCGAACGGATCGAGAGCCGGTTAAGGGCGAGGGCGCCCACCAGCAGCCCGAAGTCGCGCAGGGCGACATCGTAGAAGCTGCCGAGCAGCAGGAGATTGATGATGATGCCCGCCAGCCACGCGGCCACCAGCAGCGAGCCGAACTTCGGCCTGACTGCCACCGCGATGCCTGCGACGATCTCCACCACGCCGACGACGTACATGAATGCCTGCGGTGTCAGCGGCACGATGGCCGTTGCCTGCGGCGCCAGGTAGACGGTCCAGTCGGTGAGGAGGTTCGTGAACTTGTCCAGCCCGAAGAGGATTGGCGCAACGGTAAAGACAGTGCGCAGCAGCAGGAACGCCTGCCGTGCCGGTTCAGCCGTGGGCACGTGGTGGGCGCGTACTGCGGATGCTGTTTTCATGGCTCGCTCCTTCTAAAAGTAGGTATGCCAATTTTAGAGAGCATCATGGTCTATAATCAAGAGATCTTGACTTTGGATTGGAGGGACATGAACCGACGGCCGTGGGCGGACCGGATTGCCGCCGTCGCCTCGCTGACCGATGACAAGCGGCTGCAGCTGTTCGAGGTGGTCGCCGCCTCGCCGCGGCCCCTCGGCCGCGATGACGTGGCGGAGGCGGCGGGCCTTCCCAGGAGCACCGTGTCTTTCCACCTTGACCGGCTGGTCCAGGACGGGCTGCTGGCGGTCGAGTTCCATAAACCGCCCGGCAGGGTGGGCCCCGGCTCGGGGCGGCCGGCGAAAATGTACCGGCCGGTGGCGGGCGAAGTGGGGGCTTCCGTTCCGGACCGGAATTACGATCTCGCCGGTGAGCTGATGGCGGACGCGATCGAAACCTCGCTCTCCGGCGGAGAAGCCGTGGCCGACGCGCTCGAGGCAGCCTCCTACCGGAAAGGCAGCGAGCTGGCGCAGGCCGCCAGGTCCCTGGAGGATTTCCTGGTGCAGGCGGGTTACCAGCCCCGGCCCGATGGCGACGGCGGCTTCCTGCTCCCCAACTGTCCCTTCCACCGGCTCTCGCAGCAGCATCCGGCGGTCGTGTGCGGCATGAATGGCGCGTTCCTCCGGGGAGCCACGGCCGGCTGCGGCAGTTCCGAAGACCGCGTCGCAGGCGACGGCGAGGCGGGGCATTGCTGCGCCAGGATCACCGGCCCGGGCGGGACGGCCTAGAATTACAGGGTGCCTGTCTATCTCGACCATGCCGCCACCACCGCGCTTTCGCCCGAAGCGCTGGCTGCCCTGACGCGGGAACTGGCCCGCACCGGCAATCCCTCCTCGCTGCATGCGTCCGGCCGCCGCGCCCGCCGTGCCGTGGAGGATGCGCGCGAGACGCTTGCCGCAGCCGTCGGCGCCCACCCCTCGGAAGTCATTTTCACCTCCGGAGGGACTGAATCGGACAACCTTGCGGTGAAGGGCCTTTACTGGTCCCGCGTGGCAGCGGACCCGGCGCGGCGGCGCATCCTCTGCTCCGCCGTCGAACACCATGCCGTGCTGGACACCGTGGAATGGCTGGAACGCCACGAGGGAGCCGAGGTGACCTGGCTTCCCGTGGACAGCGAGGGTGTGCTGGACCTCGATGTCCTTGAGGCCGAGCTCTCGCGCGACCCCGGCACCGTGGCGCTGGTTACGGTCATGTGGGCCAACAACGAGGTGGGGACCATCCAGCCAATCAGGCGGATCGTCGAGCTGGCCCACGCCGCCGGGGTACCCGTGCACTCGGACGCCGTGCAGGCGTTCGGCTCGCTCCCCGTCGGCTTCAAGGACTCCGGCCTGGATGCCATGTCCATCTCTGGGCACAAAATCGGCGGCCCCGTCGGTGTCGGCGCGCTGCTGCTGGGCCGGTCGGTCAAGCTCACGCCCGTACAGCACGGCGGCGGCCAGGAACGCGACGTCCGCTCCGGCACGCTGGACACCGCGTCCATCGCCGCCTTCGCCGCCGCCGCAGGGGCCGTCGCGGCTTCACTCCCTGCGGAAGCGGCACGCATCGCCGCCCTGCGCGACCGGCTGATCGACGGCGTCCGCGGCAAGGTCCCCGAAGCGGTCCTGCGTGGCGCGCCGGGCGACGGCCGGCTCCCCGGAAACGCCCACTTCACCTTCCCCGGCTGCGAAGGGGACTCCCTGCTCTTCCTGCTGGACCTGGCGGGCATCGAATCCTCCACGGGATCGGCCTGCACGGCCGGCGTGCCCCGGCCCTCACACGTGCTGCTGGCGATGGGCCTTAATGAAGAGACCGCGCGCGGTGCCCAGCGCTTCAGCCTCGGGCACGCGTCCACGGAAGCCGACGTCGATGCGCTGCTTGAGGCGCTCCCCGGCGCCTACGCCCGTGCCCGGCAGGCCGGCATGGCCGGGCACGAGTCGTCCATCCAGACCGCCGGAACGGTGGCGCGCCAGGCGGTGCGCGGCAGCTGACCGGGCAGGTTCCCCGGGCCGGGATTGATTTGCGCCGCCCGGTAGAATAGATAGGCGAAGATCGTTTCCCCTGCCCGGGCAGGTACCCCCACTACATCCCCGACAGAAAGCCAGCATGCGAGTACTAGCAGCCATGAGCGGCGGAGTTGACTCCGCCGTCGCCGCCGCCCGCGCAGTGGAAGCCGGCCACGACGTCGTCGGGGTCCACCTGGCGCTGTCCAGGATGCCCGGCACGCTGCGCACCGGAAGCCGTGGCTGCTGCACCATTGAGGACTCCCGCGACGCCTGGCGCGCCTGCGACGTCCTGGGCATCCCCTACTACGTCTGGGATTTCTCGGAGCGCTTCAAAGAGGACGTGGTCCAGGACTTCATCGACGAATACGCCGCCGGCCGCACACCCAACCCCTGCATGCGCTGCAATGAGCGGATCAAGTTTGCCGCCCTGCTGGAGAAGGCGATCGCCCTGGGCTTCGACGCCGTCTGCACCGGGCACTACGCCAAAGTGGTCGAAGACGCCGAGGGCAACCGGGAACTGCACCGCGCCGCTGACTGGGCCAAGGACCAGAGCTACGTGCTCGGCGTCCTGACCCATGAGCAGCTCAAGCACTCCATGTTTCCGCTGGCCGACACCCCGTCCAAGGCCGAGGTCCGGGCGGAGGCAGAACGGCGTGGGCTTTCCGTGGCCAACAAGCCGGACAGCCATGACATCTGCTTCATTCCCGACGGCGACACGGCCGGCTGGCTTGCCGAAAAGATCGACATGACTACCGGTGACATCGTGGACGAAACCGGCGCCAAGGTCGGCGAACACCCCGGCGCCAACGCGTTCACCGTGGGCCAGCGACGCGGCCTGAAGCTGGGCACCCCTGCCGCCGACGGCAAGCCGCGGTTCGTCCTGGAGATCCGGCCCACGGAAAACAAGGTGGTGGTGGGGCCCGAGGCGCTCCTGGCGATCGACGAGATCCGCGGCATCAAGGTGTCCTGGGCCGGCCTGCCCATCGCCGAGGTGGAAACGGGTGCTGAGTTCGACTGCTACGCCCAGGTGCGCGCCCACGGGGACCCCGTCCCGGCCACGGCACGCATGGAGGCGTCAGCGGAAGGTGCGGCCAGCCAGCTCGTCGTCCGGCTCGAGGCCCCTTTGCGCGGAGTCGCCCCCGGCCAGACCGTGGTCCTGTACCAGGGAACCCGGGTCCTTGGCCAGGCCACCATCGACGCCGCACGCTCCCTTCAGCGCGCCGCCCTCTAAAGCACATACCGCCAGCGCCGCCCCGGATGCACCGGGGCGGCGCTTTTTGTGCCCTCTGCGGGCCCCGAAAAGCGGCAGGAGACGGGCCGGAAATAAATTTTGTGTTTCAACTCACAGAATTGGCCGTCCTGAGGGCTGACTCTCTGATTGAATCTAGGCATCAGCATTGCGTGCAGGCACCCGCGCGAACCCGCCCGGGTACCTGCACGCGCGTATTCATCGAACAGAAGGCTCACAGATGATCAAGAGCACATCGACCCTGCACCGCGCCATCGCGCTCGCAGGAATCTCCGCCCTCGCCCTGACGGCCTGCACCGGGCCTTCGGGCGGCGGCGGAACGTCCACCGGCAGTGCCGGTGGCGGTGCCATCACCTTCGGCACGACGGACAAGGTCGTGACCCTCGACCCCGCCGGCTCCTACGACGCGGGCTCCTTCCTGGTGATGAACCAGGTCTACCCCTTCCTGATGAACTCCAAGCCGGGCTCTGCAGAGGCCAGCCCCGACATCGCGGAATCCGCCTCCTTCACCACCCCCACCGAATTCACGGTGAAGCTCAAGCCCAACCTGAAGTTCGCCAACGGCCATGCGCTGACCGCCTCGGACGTGAAGTTCTCCTACGACCGCGTCATGAAGATCAACGACCCCAATGGCCCCGCCTCCCTGCTGTCCAACCTGAAATCGGTTGAGGCGAAGGACGACACCACGGTGGTGTTCACCCTCAAGGCAGGCAATGACCAGGTCTTCCCCAGCGTGCTGGGCACCAACACGGGCCCCATCGTTGACGAGGAAGTCTTCCCGGCCGACAAGGTGATGAGCGACGAGGACATCGTCGCCGGGAAGCCCTTCGCCGGTCCGTACACGATCGATTCCTACAAGAAGAACGAACTCGTCAGCCTCAAGAGCAACCCGGCTTACAACGGCCTGCTGGGCAAGCCGGCCAATGACAGCGCCGTCATCAAGTACTACGCCGATTCCAACAACCTGAAGCTGGACGTCCAGGGCGGCAACATCGACGTTGCCGGCCGGAGCCTCACCGCCACGGATGCCGCGGACCTCGAAAAGGACTCCAAGGTCAAGGTCTACAAGGGCCCCGGCGGGGAACTGCGGTACATCGTCTTCAACTTCGACACCATGCCCTTCGGCGCCAAGACTCCGGAAGCCAATCCCGCCAAGGCCCTCGCCGTCCGCCAGGCCATGGCCGACATCGTGGACCGGCAGGCCATCTCCGACCAGGTCTACAAGGGAACCTACGTCCCGGCCTACTCGGTAGTCGCGGACGGGCTGCCCGGGGCAACCCAGCCGATGAAGGAAATGTACGGCGACGGCAGCGGCAAGCCGAGCCTGGACAAGGCGAAGAAGGCCCTCAGCGACGCCGGAATCAGCGGGCCGGTCAACGTGAAGCTGCAGTACAACCCGGACCACTACGGCAAGTCCTCCGGTGACGAGTACGCCATGGTCAAGGAGCAGCTCGAGAAGTCCGGACTGTTCACCGTCGACCTGCAGTCCACCGAGTGGGTGACGTACTCCAAGGCACGCACCGCCGACGCCTACCCCGTGTACCAGCTGGGCTGGTTCCCGGACTACTCGGATGCGGACAACTACCTCACGCCATTCTTCATCCCGGGCAACTTCCTGAAGAACCACTACGAGAACCCGGCCGTCACGGACCTGGTCCAGAAGCAGCTCGTGACGCCGGACAAGACTGAGCGCAACAAGCTGCTCGGCGAGGTGCAGACGGCGGTCGCCAAGGACCTTTCCACGCTGCCGCTGCTCCAGGGCGCACAGCTGCTGGTGGCCGGATCGGATGTCAAAGGTGTCGAGAAGACCCTTGACCCCTCGTTCAAGACCCGGCTCGGCGTCCTTTCCAAGTAAGCAGCAAACCCCTATCGGGCTCTGACCGGCCGGAGGCGGGACGCCGTAGAAGCGTCCCGCCTTTTGCCGGTCATCGGCCAGCAACAAGGGGACTGCTGGCTCCCGGTCACCACGAATTCAGGTACCGATGACAACCTTGATTGACGCGCCTCCCGGCGACGCCGACGCGCTCCTTCCCACCAAGAAAAAAGCGGCGGGGGGAGGGCTGGGCCAATATATCCTGGTCCGCTTCCTGCTGATCTTCCCAACCATCCTCATCCTCGTCACCATGGTGTTCTTCCTCATGCGGATCACCGGTGACCCCATCACCGCAGCCATGGGCGGCCGCCTGCCCCCGGACCAGCTCCAGGAGCGCATCCATGCCGCCGGCTACGACCGGCCGCTGATGGTGCAGTACTTCGAATACCTGGGCCAGCTGGCCACGGGCAACTTCGGCACCACGCTCTCCGACAACCGCCAGGTCACCGAAATGCTGACCACGTACGGTGCGGCCACGCTTGAGCTGTCCATCAACGCCCTGATCGTCGCGTTGCTGGTGGGCATCCCGCTCGGCATGGTCGCCGCCCACCGCCGCGACCACCTGCCGGACGCCGTGCTCCGGATCCTGGCGATCCTGTTTTACGCCACCCCGGTATTTTTCGCCGGCATGCTGCTAAAGCTGGTGTTCTCGGTGTGGCTGCACTGGCTCCCGGTAGCCGGCCGTGCCGGCACCAGGACCGAGCTGTCCCTGACCGCACTGGAGGCGCCCACCGGCATCTACTGGCTGGACGCCCTGCGCAGCGGCAACACGGCAGCCTTCAGCGACGTGATGTCCCATGCAGTCCTCCCAGCCCTGGCCCTGGGCCTGCTGACGGCGGGCATTTTCCTCCGGCTGGTCCGGACCAACGTGATCGGCACCCTCGGCAAGGACTACGTCGAGGCCGGGCGCTCCCGCGGCGTCAGTGAGTTCAGGCTGGTCACCAAGCACGCCTACAAGCCTGCGCTGATCCCGATCATCACAGTCATGGGCCTGCAGATCGCGGTGATGCTCGGCGGGGCCGTGCTGACGGAAAAGACCTTTGAGTGGAAAGGCCTCGGATTCCAGCTGGCCAACTACCTCACGGCGCGCGACTTCGTTGCTGTCCAGGGCATCGTGGTGCTGCTGGCCGTGATCGTCGCCGTCACCAACTTCATCGTGGACATCGTTGCCGCGCTGATCGACCCCCGTGTGAGGTACTGACATGACCGCCGAAACACCCCTGGAACCCGTCGCCAACCCGCGGGCATCCTTCCTCCGGCGGCTGCCGGTCGTTTCCCATTTCAACAAGAGCGTCGGGCTGCAGCGGCTGATGCTGGTACTGGGACTCGTCCTCACCGGCATCTTCCTGCTGACAGCGCTGGCCGCACCCCTGATCGCCCCTTACGGCTTCGCGCAGCTCTCGGACGCCGACGGCAACTTCCCCACGCAGCAGGAACCGGGCGGCAAGCACCTCCTGGGCACCACGGTCGGCGGGTACGACGTCCTGTCCCGCGTCATCTGGGGCACCCAGACGGCGCTGCTGGTCATCATCGTCGCCGTCGTCCTGTCCATCTTCGCGGGCGTCATCCTCGGCCTGGTCAGCGGCTACATCGGCGGCTGGCTGGACCGCATCCTCGTGGTCATAGCGGACGCGATCTACGCCTTCCCGTCACTGCTGGTCGCGATCGTGATGGCCATCGTCATCAGCGGCGGACAGTCCAGCCTGCTCGGCGGAATCCTGGCTGCGGCAATCTCCATTACCGTGGTGTTCATTCCGCAGTACTTCCGGGTGATCCGGGCGGAGACCATCCGGCTCAAGGCGGAACCCTTCGTCGAGTCGGCCAAGGTGGTGGGCGCTTCAAACGTACGCATCATGACCCGGCACATCTACCGCAATGCCACCCGCACCCTGCCGCTCATTTTCACGCTCAACGCCTCGGAAGCCATCCTGACCCTGGCCGCACTTGGCTTCCTGGGGTTCGGCATCGAACCGAGCTCGGCGGCCGAATGGGGCTTCGACCTCAACAAGGCGCTCGCGGACACCACCTCGGGCATCTGGTGGACCGGGCTTTTCCCCGGCCTCGCCATTGTCTGGACAGTCCTCGGGCTGACGCTGGTGGGCGAGAGCATCAATGACCTGAACGATCCCCGCCTCCGCGGCCGCAAGCGCGCCGCCGGCGGCAGCTCCCCGGCGCCCGCCGGCACCGCGGGCGGCACTTCAGAAGTGAGGACTTCATGACCGTCCACATCGACCCGCCATCGGACCCAACACCCGATGCCGGCCGTCCGGTTCTCGACATCGACCACCTTCAGGTCACTTTCGCCAGCGACACCGGTGACGTCCATGCCGTGAAGGATGTCAGCCTTGAGGTCGGGGCCGGCGAAGTGCTGGCCATCGTGGGGGAGTCCGGCTCCGGCAAGACCGTCACGGCCAAAACGATCCTGGGCCTGCTGCCGGAAACTGCCAGCAGCTCGGGGGCGGTCCTCATCAACGGCACCAACGTGATCAGCCTCAGCGCCGCACGCCTGCGGCAGATCCGCGGACGCGACGTCGCCATGGTGTTCCAGGAACCGTCCACCGCGCTGAACCCGGTATTCACCGTGGGCTGGCAGATTGCCGAAGGCATCCGGGCCCATGCCGCCCGCGACGGCGGCGGGCGCGTCAGTGCGAAGGAAGCCAAGGCGCGCGCCATCGAGGCCCTCGGAAAGGTGGGCATCCCGGACCCCGAACACCGCGTCAACTACTATCCGCACCAGTTCTCCGGCGGACAGAAGCAGCGCGTGGTGATCGCGGCGGCCCTGGCATTGAACCCCGGGCTCATCGTCGCCGACGAACCCACCACCGCCCTTGACGTAACGGTCCAGGCCGAAATCCTGGAACTCCTCCGTGACCTCCGCGACAAATACGGCACCTCGATCGTGCTGATCACCCACAACATGGGGGTCGTGGCAGACCTCGCCGACCGGGTGGTGGTCATGTACCAGGGCGACATCGTGGAGGAGGCCCCCGCCCGGAAACTCTTCGCCGAGCCCCGGCAGGACTACACCCGCCGGCTGCTCGCCGCAGTGCCGCACCTGGGCCGCAACTCGGCCTCCGAGGGCCTCACCGCACGGCCCCACCAGGAGGAAGAAATCCTCGTCGCGGCGGACAACCTGGTCATCGAGTACCCGGGCAGGCTCGGGACTCCGGCCTTCAAAGCCGTGGACGGGGTCAGCTTCACGCTGTCCCGGGGCGAGGTCTTCGGGCTCGTGGGTGAATCGGGATCCGGGAAGACGACCATCGGACGGGCCATCGCCGGGCTGAACCGCACCACCGGCGGCAGCCTCAAGGTGCTCGGGTACGAGATGCTGAACCTGCGTGAACGCACCTTCAAGCCGCTGCGCAAGGACATCGGTTTCGTGTTCCAGGACCCGGCCGCGTCGTTCAACCCACAGCTGACCATCGGGGAATGCATCGCCGAACCCATGCTGATCCACACCCGGCCAAGCGAGGCGCAGGCCCGCAAACGCGTCGGTGAGCTGCTGGAATCAGTGCAGCTGCCGGCGTCGTACGCGGGAAGGTACCCGCATGAACTGTCCGGCGGCCAGCGCCAGCGGGCGTCCTTGGCGCGGGCGCTCAGCCTGAACCCCCGGCTGCTGATAGCGGATGAGCCGACGTCGGCCCTCGACGTTTCTGTGCAGGCGAAGGTCCTGGAGCTGTTCAAGGACATCCAGGAGGAGTTCGGCTTCGGCTGCCTGTTCATCAGCCACGACCTTGCCGTGGTGGACATCCTCTCCTCCTGGGTCGGGGTGCTGTACAAGGGAAAGATGGTGGAGCAGGGGATCGGCAGCCAGGTCATGGGCAACCCGCAGCACGACTACACGCGCCGCCTGATCGCCTCCCTCCCGGTCCCGGATCCGGCGGAGCAGGCGAAGCGGCGCGAGGAGCACCGCGCCCTGCTGGGCACCTGATAACGCCGGCAGACACCTGAGGGGCGGGGGGGGGGGGGGGGGGGGGGGGGGGGGGGGGGGGGAGGGGGGGGGGGGGGGGG
>NZ_JBTZSU010000013.1:0-106670 GCF_054890965.1 Arthrobacter sp. C152 | reverse complement strand
CATAATCGGTATCAACAAACATGGCACACTATTGAGTTCTCAAACAACAGACACACCCGGCACCACCCAAACCAACGTTCAGTATCGCTCCGGAGCAACTTTCCAAACTTACCCAATCCCCCACCGCTTCGCAAATCCGCTTACCAGCGGAACGAGCTTCCAGGAACCAGCCCCCACCCGCCAAACAGCACGCTCAAAAGCGAACCATTTTCCAGGCCCTTATCAGGGGGTTTCGCCGCTATTTTTCCGCTTCAGCGGCGGCGACTCAGAAAACAATACACGCCGCACGACCCCACCGCAAATCCACCCTCCAACGCCTCCGTTTCCCCGGAATCCCGCGGCGCAACGGGCCGCCAGGGCAGCGCGGCGGCCATCCGGCGTCGTCGGCAATTTCTGTGTGCTGCAGCACAAGAAGCGCGATGCCGTGGACCCCCGGGAAGGAGGTGCCCACGGCATCTACTCAGGAGTCTCTTACTGGCGCCAGCGGGAACGTGTATCTGTAGCGGACGGCTTGCAGATGTAGGTAGTCCCCTTGGCACTGATGCCCATTGCTCCCGTTGGAGAGCAGAACGCGCCGGGGGTCACTCCATCCACTGCTGCCGGGGCCGGCGCAGGGGCCGCGGGAACGGCGGCAGCAGGAGCGGGGGCCGGAGCCTGGGCGGCTGCCTTGGCAGCCGCATCCCGCGCGGCCTGGTCCGCAGCAGCTTTTGCAGCAGCTGCCTGTTCGGCAGCGGCCTTTTCAGCAGCAGCCTTCGCCGCAGCGGCCTGCTCGGCTGCGACCTTATCTGCTGCAGCCTTTTCAGCAGCAGCCTTCTCCGCAGCGATATCGTCAATGCTCTTGACACCAAGATGCACCGTAGAGCCCTTGGCCGCCTGAGCCCCATTTGCGGGGTCCTGTGAGATCACCTGCCAGTTCTTCTTGACCACGACCGACTTGCCATGGGCAGTGTCCACGGCCTCGACCTTGAGCCCGAGCTGTTCCAGCTGGTCCGTTGCCTTGTCCAAGGTCAGGCCAACCACACCCGGAACTGTCACGTTCTCCGTTGTCTGCGAAACAGCGGTTGCCGTGGCTGTTGGTTGCGTCGCCGCCTGCTTGCCACCGCACCCCGTCAGCAGAAGCCCGCTCAAAACGGCCAGCGCCAGCGTCTTCTGCAGCCTGCCGACGGCAGGTTTGGAACTTTCTTTCATGTTTCCCCCTAGGAATGGTTGTGATGGTGATGAAAACGTGGGCGCCGCTACTCGCAGGCGATTCCGTCAGAGTCACGGTCAAGCGCGGAGCGGTAGCCTGCCTGGCCGGCGTACAGCGGCGCAGCTCCGGCCGCCCGGGCCGCCGCGCAGTTCGCGTAGTAGGTAGCGGCAGGAGCCGGAGGCGCCGGAGCAGGTGCCGGAGCAACAGGTGCAGGCGCCGGCGCCACGGGTGCCGGCGCAGCCGGAGCAGCAGGTTCAGGGGCCGGCGCAACCGGAGCAGCAGCAGGTGCGGGAGCCGGTTCAACAACAGGTGCCGGCTGGTTCGTCGGCGCGAACTGCCCGGAGCAATCGCCGAGGATGCGGGCCATGGCATCGTGTTCGGCCTGGGTGACCCACAGCGTGTAGGTCGCCTTGACCGAAATCTGCCGGGCCACGTACTCGCACCGGAAGCCCTTGGCCGGGGGCAGCCAGGTGGCTGCGTCGCCGTCGCCCTTCTGCTGGTTGGTGGGCCCGTCGGTGGCCTGCAAATTCAGCGGGTCGTTGGCGAACGCCGTCCGCTGCGCCACCGTCAACTGCTGCGCACCCTTCTGCCAGGCATCGCTCAGGGCCACCACGTGGTCGATCTGCACGGCAAGGCTGGTAGTGGAACCGCGGACAAAGCTGATGCTCTTGCCTGTGTAGGGATCCGCCAACGTACCCGACTGAACCTTGCAGGGCACGCTGTTGGTGTACGTGATGCCGGTCAGGTCCCGCTTGAGGATGTCGTTGCGGGTGTCGCAGCCGTTGCGGTCAACGTCCGCCCACGCCTGGCCGAACAGCGCCCGGTCATATCCCGTCTTCGGCGCCCGGCCCTTGATGGGAAGGGTGGCCAGCAGGTCCAGCGCCTTCGTGGCGTACGCGGGCTGCGTGTTGGGCGCGGCGGCGGTCACGCCCGCGGCGAGGACGTAGGGATTGTCCGGGTCCAGCGGCTCCCCGGTGTCCTGCGGCGTGGGGGTCGGCGTCGGAGTGGACGACGGCGACGCCGTGGTTGAGGCCGTTGCACTTGCCTTCGCGGCGGCCGCCTTGGCAGCGCTCTCCGACGACGCCGCTTCAAGGTCCGCGCTGGAAACGTGCGGCAGGGCGATGCCCCCGCAGACGAAGAGGGCAAGGGACGTGGCGAGCGCGACGGCGCCGGCCTTGCGTCGCGCGGGAAGCCACGCCCAGGAGCGCCGTCCCGTTGCAAGAACGTACAAACCGGTGAGTCCGGCCGTGATGGCCAGGAAAATGAGCGCGAGGCCGATGCCCCTGCTCACTGCGCCCAGCACCATGAAGACGGCGGTGATTCCACCGACGACAAAGGTGGAGGCGCGGGGCCTGCGCTGCGACTTCGGCCGGTGCGCAGGCGGAACAGACCCGGGAAGGGTGCGGTAGTCGGACATTGTTTCCCCATTGATGCGGACCACAAATAGGGCCCTGCATTTGCCGGGCCTGCTGCTAAGCCCGACAAACTTGTCGATGGGAGCCTATGCGCTGGTCAGGGCCGTTTCGTCCCGCTCCGTCATTCCTCGGCGAACATTCAGCCAGTCTTGATGTGACCTTGAGGAAACCGCTACGCATGTTGCGTTCGGCGCTTAACAAATCGGTGCTGCACCGGGTTCCTCCAACCGCAAAGGAAGCAACGCATTCCCAGCCGATCGGGCCACAGATAGAGTGACCCGCATGCAGATGCGCCTCGAGGTTGTCCAGGTCCCCGTATCCGACGTCGACAGGTCAAAGGCGTTCTATGCCGGGAAACTCGGCTTCGTCCTGGACCACGACGTGGAGCACATCCCCGGCATGCGGGTGGTCCAGCTGACGCCCCCGGGCTCGGCAGCCTCAATCGTCATCGGCACGGGGATGACCGCCATGGCACCTGGCAGCCTGGAGGGACTGCAGCTGGTCGTCCCCGACATCAACCAGGTCCGCAGCGAACTCCTGGCGCGGGGAGCAGACATCAGCGAGGTCCAGGACCTCGGCGGCGTGCTGTTCGCCTTCTTCAGCGACCCCGACGGCAACCGGTGGGTCATGCAGGAGCAAACCCCGCCAGCCGTCCGCGAGGCCCACACCCCCTAGGCAGTCCCAGGCAACGGGCGGGACGGGCTACTTCGTGGCAGGTGGCGCCGTCGAGCCCCGAACCACCAGTTCGGTGCCCAGTTCAATCCGCTGCGGCAGTTCCTCGTCGCCGTCGAGGTGGCGGAGCAGCGCCCGCATGGCCGTTTCCGCCATCTGCACCACGGGCTGCCGGATGGTGGTCAGGCCCGGCTCAACCCACTCGGCGGCCGGAATGTCATCGAAGCCGATGATGGACAGGTCTTCCGGGATCCGCAGCCCGGCGGCACGCGCAGCCCGGTAGGCACCCAGCGCCTGGTCGTCATTGCCGGTGAAGATGGCCGTCGGCCGGTTTGGCAGCTCGAGCAGCTTGCGGGTGGCGGATTCGCCGGCCTCGATCGAAAAATCGCCGGGCACCATAAGGGCGGGGTCCACGGCGATGCCTGCCCGGCGGAGCGCCGAGATGTAGCCGTCCTCACGGGCGCTGCTGCACTGCAGGTCCTCGCGGCCGCCGATCATCGCGATCCGCTTGTGCCCCAGCTGGAGCAGGTGGTCTGTGGCCGAGTATCCGCCCTCCCAGTTGGCCGCGCCCACGGTCATCAGGTCCGGGCCGGGCTGGCCCACGGGATCGATCAGCACCACGGGGATTCCCAGCGACTTGACCCGCTGGATCTGCTTGGCGTCCAGCTGGTAGACCGCCATCAGGAGGCCGTCGGATTTCCGCTCGGCAAGGTTGGCCAGCCACGGCCGGATCCGAGAGCCGTCAAGGCTCAGGCTGCTCACCACGGTGCCGTATCCGGCGTCCTGCGCCACGCGCTCCACGCCTTCGATGATTTCCAGTGCCCACTCCGAGCCAAGGCCCGGGAACACCAGGTCCACCAGGCCGGCCTTCTGCCGGCGCTTGGCGGGACGGCGTGCGTAGTCGCGCCGGGCGATGATCTCCTCCACCCGGGCCCGGGTTTCCGCCGCCACATGGGCATGGCCGTTCAAAACCTTCGACACGGTGGGGACCGACACGCCGGCCTCGCGGGCGATCTCGCTGATCGTCGCGCGCCTGGTGTCCTGCTTGCTCACCACGGAAGCCACCTCTTCCCCGGGCTCCCCGCCCGGCGCTAGTTATCGGAAAGTTCCCACGTCTGGATCCGGCCGCACATGCCGTAAATCCTGCGCTTTTCCCGTTTTCCCATGGTAGTTCTGGCACCGGCGAGATAGAAACTTTCCGCCGTGTCCAAAGCGGCCAGCTGCCGCCGGGTGGTGGCGGCCTGCTGCGCCGCTCCCCCGGCCAGCAATTCCGCCCACCGCCCGGTCCGGTCGCTGACCAGTCGGGCCGCCGCCGAGTGGAAGCCTGCCAGCGCTCCCGGGCCCGCTTCCCGGACGGCCTCCTTGAGCGCAAAATAGCCTTCCAACGCCAAATCACGACGGCGGCGAGCGGCGTCCTCCCCGGCGGCCAGTCCGGCGTCGGCATCCTTGTGCTCCAGCGCGGCGGCCCGGCGGTACGTTTCGGCGTCGGCAAGGTACTGCGGCGGGAAGGTCATCACGGCGTCGCCGTGCTCGGGCAGCCCCGCGTTCTGCATGACCACCAGGACCCTCAGGTCCCCGGAATCGTTGATGGCACGGTGCACTGTTCCGGGCGTGAACCAGAGGACCCCGCCCGGAACGAGCGGGGTGGAGGTGAAGCCACGTGAGTCCAGGGTTTCGAGCCGCCCGGAGCCTGCCAGGACCACATAGGCCTCGGTGGAGGCGGTGTGCACGTGCGGGGAGCCGCCGGCAGCGCCATCGGCTCCCGGCCAGTCGTAGATGCTGATCTCTGACAGGCCGGTTGCACCGGGAAAGGTGGAGCCCACGCCTACGCCCAGCCGGCCAGCGCTGCCTTTGCGGCATCCGCCAACCGCTGGGCACGTCCGGCGTCCACGCCGCCGTCGGCAATGACAACGGCGTAGCGGTACACCAGCGGCGAGCCTTCCCGCAGCGGTACCTCCGCGCTGAAGAACGGGGCCGAGCCCAGGCAAGCGAACATGGACGACCTGGCGAACCACTGGTTGGGGGCACCCGGGTTGAAGGCGTCTTCGACGAACGCGACCGTGGAGGACCGGCAGGTGACGTCATGCTGGCCGGTAAAGGCAATCCACGGCGACCGCGTGCCCATGAACTCATCGGTCCCGGTGCCGTCCTGGTTCCGGAAGGTGCCGCCGGTGAATGACCGGGGCCCGCGCCAGAACAGGCCCCCGTAGCCGGCGTTGTGCCGGCCCTCCGTGGTGGGGCTGCCGATGCTGATTTCCCCGCCGGAGATGTTGCTCATCCGGGTTTCGAAGAGGATGGCGTACGCACCGTCGGGTGCGTCGCCGGTTCCTTCCTCCAGCAGTTGGATGCGGAATCGGCGGCTCTCGGCGATCACGGGCGCCCCGTCCTGGGAGGTCCAGGTGAGGGACTCGGAGGCCGTGATTCCCCCATCGGACTGGTCGATCCCCGTAAACGACGCGTGGGTCATGGCGCCGTTGTTGTCCAGGTTGGCGTATTCGGTGGCGCGCGTGTAGGTGGCGCCGCCCCAGAAGTTGTGCCGCCCTACATTCGGCAGTGCCCAGGAAAGGCCCTTGTGCCAGACGTGGTCCCACGGGCGTGAGATGGTGACTTCGTCCCCGCCGAGGGTGGTGAGGGGGTGGAAGTACGGCCGCGGGCTCTCGTACTGGGCATCCCGCGGTTTGTAGGTGTAGGTGGCAATGGGCCGGCCGTTAACGGTGAACGTGAGGGCTGTTCCGTCGTCGCCAAAACTGAGTTTGGCTGTGCTTGCTGCCGGAACGACGGCGGCGGCTGGGGTGGTCATGGGGTCTCCTTTGCGGGGTGGGTACTAAACGGCGGATTCGACGGCGGCGCTGTTCAGGCCGTTGCCGTCCAGGGCGGTGGCATCCAGGGCGGTGGCATCCAGGACCTTGGAGCCCAGGCCGTCCCCGTCCATGCCGCCGTAGAAAGGGTGCCCGGGGACGATCGCGCCGCGCCGCACTGCCTGGCCGGTGAACGCCGACGCGTAAATCGCGGCAGCCAGTTCCAGTGTTTGCCGCGCGGAGTCCGCCCCGGCAGGAAGGGGACGCCCGGCGTCGAGCGCGTCATACATCGCCACGAACTGGGCCCAGTGGCCGCTGCCGCGCTCCAGCGGCCGGCCGGTCCAGGCCCCGGCCACCCGGTCCTCGTGGCCAGGCGCAGCGGTGACGGTCCAGTTGTCCGTGCTGTAACCGTAGAGGTGGCTCAGTTCCACGGTGGCGAACTCGCAGTCGATCCGGATGTCCGACGTTTCCCTGGGCGAAAGCAGCGAGTTGACGATCGTGGCCACGGTCCCGTTGCCGAACCGGACCAGCGCGGCAGACAGGTCCTCTGTGGACGTGGCCCTGGCCTGGCGGCCGGCAATCGCCGTGACCTCCTCCCACGGACCCAGCAGGTGCAGGAGCAGATCGAACTGGTGGATGCCGTGTCCCATGGTGGGTCCGCCGCCCTCGGCATTCCAGGTGCCCCGCCACGGCAGGTCCCAGTAGCTGTCCGGCCGGTACCAGAGTGTGTCGCACCTGGCCACCAGGGGACGGCCGAACTCAGGGCCGCCGATCAGCTGCCGCGCCACGGCAGAAGCGTCGCCGAAGCGGTGCTGGAACACGCAGGAGAACTGGGCACCGCCCGCGGCCTGAGCCTTCTCCAGCCGGTCAAAGTCAGCCAGGCTCAGCGCCGGCGGCTTCTCCGAGAGCACGTGGGCCCCTGCCTCGAGGCATTCGATGGCCTGGTCGATGTGCAGCATGGGCGGGGTACACAGATGGACGATGTCCGGCGACTCCTTCGCCAGCAGATCCGCGAGGTCCACGTACCTGCCCGGGATGCGATGCAGGTCCGCGAACGTGTCCAGCCGGCCCTGGTCCACATCGCAGGCAGCCACGAGTTCGGCGCGTCCGCCTGTCCGGGCCAGGTTGTCCGCGTGGACGGCCGCGATGCCGCCGGTCCCCACGATGGCCACTTTGTACGTCCGCATGTTCTCTCCGTCTTTGCAGTGATGGCTGGTCTAAGCGGACCCAAGGCGCACCTGCAGAGAAACTTTCAGAGAATTTCTGACGATTAATCAGTGCACGTTCCGAGGCCCGAACTCAACCGTAGGAACACGAAGCTGACTCAGTCAAGGAAAACAGCTCTAGAAACTAAACAAAATTTTCTGATACTTTCTAAGAAACAACTTTCCAGCGCAAGGAGACGCCCGTGACCAGCGGTGCCGCGGAAACGCATGCTCCACCCGTCCAGCCATCCGGCGGCCACCCGCGCGCCGCCGCCGGGTCCTCCGCCGTCGAGCATTCCTCGGTCGAAGACCTCGTACGCGCGATGACGCTCGAAGAGAAACTGGCTCAGCTGGTGGGCGTATGGGTGAACGCATCCACCGACGGCGACTCGGTGGCCCCGCTGCAGAACGAGATGGCCGGCGACGCCCGGTCATGGGAGGACGTGATCTCCTCCGGCCTTGGCCAGATCACCCGGATGTACGGCACCGTGCCGTTGGAGCCGTTGGAAGGCGCGCGCCGGCTGGCCGCGGCGCAGGAACAGATCATGGCTGCCTCACGCTTCCGGATCCCGGCGCAGGTGCACGAGGAATGCCTCGCCGGGCTGGCAGCCTGGAAAGCCACCGCCTTCCCGGTACCCCTGGCGTGGGGCGCCACGTTCAACCCGGTCCTGGTGCGCCGGATGGCCGGGCTGATCGGGGACCAGATGCGGTCGCTCGGCGTCCACCAGGGCCTGGCACCCGTGCTGGACGTGGTGCGCGACCTGCGCTGGGGCCGGGTGGAGGAAACCATCGGCGAAGACCCGTACCTGGTGGGCACGCTGGCGAGCGCCTATGTTTCGGGGCTCGAAGGGTCCGGGATCGTCGCCACGCTCAAGCACTTCGTGGGCTATTCCGCCTCCCGCGCCGGGCGCAACCACGCGCCGGTTTCCATGGGGCCCCGCGAGCTCGCGGACGTAATGCTCCCGCCGTTCGAGCTGGCCATCAAGCATGGCGGGGCCCGCTCCGTGATGCACGCCTACACGGACACGGACGGTGTCCCGGCGGCCGCGAACCGGGCCCTCCTGACCGGGCTGTTGCGCGGCGAATGGGGCTTCGCCGGGACGGTGGTGGCCGACTACTTCGGCATCGCCTTCCTGAACGCCACGCACGGCGTCGCCGCCGATTCCCGCGAAGCCGCCGCCCTTGCACTGGCGGCCGGGGTGGACGTGGAGCTGCCCACCGTCAACTGCTACGGCATCCCGCTGCTGGAGCGTGTGCGCTCCGGCGCCGTCCCCGAGGCACTGGTGGACACCGCGCTGCGCCGGGTTCTGCGGCAGAAGGAGGAAGCGGGACTGCTCGCCCACGACTTCAGACCCGCTCCGCCGGCTCTTGCCGCCGGACCGATCGACCTGGACCCGGCGCCGAACCGGGCACTGGCCCGGCAGATCGCGGCCCAGTCGCTGGTGCTGCTCACCAACAGGACGCACGACGGCGGGCCTTGCCTGCCGCTGTCCGGCGCGGCGTTGGCGGCGCCCGGTCCTGCCGGCAACGCGCTGGGCGTCGTGGGGCCGCTGGCCCAGGACCCGTTCGCGATGCTGGGCTGCTACTCCTTCGACGCCCACGTGGGGGCCTCCCATCCGGACGTGCCCATGGGCATCCGGGTTCCCACCGTGGCCGGCGCGGCCGCCGCACGCTTCGGTTCCGTCCGCACCGCAGCCACGGGAACCTGCGAGGCCATCAGCGACGAGCAGATCCTGGACGCCTGCCGGATCGCCTCCGACGTGGACACCTGCGTGATCGTGGTGGGCGACAACGCCGGACTCTTCGGCCGCGGCACCTCCGGCGAAGGCAACGATGCCGCGGACCTGCGGCTCCCCGGTGACCAGCACCGCATGCTGGACCGGGTGCTGTCCGCAGCCGCCGCAGCCGGGACGCGCGCCGTCGTCGTGGTCCTCAGCGGACGGCCCTACGCCCTCGGTGACTTTGCGGACCGGTCCGGCGCCATCGTCCAGGGATTCTTCCCGGGCGAGGAGGGTGCGGAGGCGTTGTGGGACGTCCTGACGGGGGAAACCAATCCGTCCGGCAAGCTGCCCGTCTCAATCCCCCGCACCTCCGGCGGCCAGCCGGGCACGTACCTGCACAGCCGCCTCGCCGGGCCGTCCGGCGTCAGCGCGCTGGATCCGTCCCCGCTGTTCGGCTTCGGGCACGGCTTGTCCTATACGTCGTTCGGGTTTTCCTGCCACGCGGCAAGCGGGCCCACCATGACGACATCGGGCGCCGTCACCCTGGAGTGCACGGTCACCAACACCGGGTCCGCCGGCGGTGCCGAGGTGGTGCAGCTGTACCTGGAGGATCCGGTGGGCGAGGTGGTCCGGCCCCTGCGGGAACTGATTGGCTACGCGCGGGTGGAGCTCGACCCCGGCGCCTCGGCCCGGGTCCAGTTCACGGTGCACGCCGACCGCACCTCCTTCACCGGCGTGGACCTGAAGCGGGTGGTCACCCCGGGACTGGTGAAACTGCATCTGGCCACCGCCAGCACCGCCGACGTGCACACGCACGAGGTGATCCTCCACGGCGAGCGCCGGGTGGTGGGCTTCGAACGGGAGATGCTGACCCCGGTGACGGTGACGCACCTGCAGGCTGGCGGGCCGCCGCTGCACCCTAAGCGGCGGTGAACTTCTCCTCCACCAGGCGCAGCAGCGGCCGAGAGTTCAGGCAGGCCAGGAAGACCACGGCGCCGGCAATAACCGGCAGCAGGAACGCGGTGGTGGCCAGCAGCAGCGTTGCGGTGACGAACAGGATTCCGGCATTTCCGAGGGCCACCCGCTTCTGCGCACCGAAGCTGTACAGCGACAGGCGGAGCAGGTCCCGGGTCCGGAACGAGAACCGGGAAAGCAGCAGCAGGGCATGCAGGGCCGCGGTGGAGACCAGCAGCGCCAGCACCAGCAAGGCCAGCCGGAGGGCGGGCTCAACGGGGCTCCCCGGCCCGACGGCGGCGGGCAGCGCGCTGAGGTTGGCCGCGGTCATGGCCAGGACGAGCAGGCAGGGAAGCCAGAGGCGGACAGCCTGGCCAAAGTCCATCCGGTAACCGCGGATAAAGTCCTGGAACACGCCGGTCCCGTGCCCGGCCAGGAGCCGGTTGAACGCGTAGCTGCAGGCAACCAGGGATGGCCCCAGTGGAACCAGGGCCGCCAGCACCGGCCAGCTCCCCGCCGACGGGGCCAGCATCAGCGCCGGCACCAGCAGAACGTTCGCCAGGACCAGCAGGGCCGAGCCCATCATGACCCCCGCAACCGTGCCGGCCACCCTGAACAGGGGGCCGGCACCGTACTCCGCCTTCTTCTGGCTCATCAACAGCCTTTCGGTCACCGCGGCAGGCGCGCCGCCGCCGTCGTCCGCCCTACTTCTTGTCTGCGTAGGCCTTGTAGGCCTTGTTGGCCAGGTCCACGTATTTGCCCATTCCCTTGCTGTCCAGCTCCTTGACGTAGGCGTCGAACTCGGAGAGGGGGCGCTGGCCGGTGATGAACTTCAGGGTGTTCTGCTTGACGTGGTCCTTCAGCGGGGTGAGCACCAGCGTGGCCTGCTCGCGGTCCGTGTCGCTGAACGGCACCGGCGGGGACACCGGCCGCGGCTTCTTGCTCTTCATGGCCTTCTGGAACGCCAGTTCCTCCTCGTTGAAGGTGGACTGCAGGAGGTCCGTGGTGCCGCCGTAGGCGAAATTGCCCCCGGAGAAGCCATAATCCACGCGCAGGTCCTTGGTGCCCGCCGGGTTCAGGCCCTGGAAGTTGATGTCCTTGGCCAGGACGCGCTTGCCGCCTTCCTTGGTGTAGGTGGTGCCCTCGACGCCCCACTTGGCGAACTCCTGGCCGGCGTCGCTGTAGAACAGCCAGTCGATGTATTGCATGAGGGCCACGAAGCTGTCCTTGTCCTTGACGGAGGAGTTCAGCATGATGCCGTTTTCCAGGCGTGAGCCGCCGATGATGTCGCCGGCGGGGCCTCCGGGGACGGTGATCTTGCGGACCGCGAAGTTGCCCTTGCCCAGGGACTGCTCCATGGAGGTGCGGTACGTGATGATGTTCTGCGAGTTGGCGCTGATCACGAACGACTTGCCGGACGTGAACTTCTGGATGGCGGAGTCGTCCGTCTGCGTGAAGCTTTCCGGGTCCATGAGCCCCTCGGACACCAGCGAGTTGAAGTACGTCACCAGGTCCTTGAACTGGCTGGCTCCGGCGCCGAACGTGAATTCCTTCTTGCCTTCGTCGAAGCTCAGGCCGTCCACCAGCCCCCAGCCGGCTACGGTGCCGAAAGCAGTGCCTGCAATGTTCAGGACACTGTTGCCGTTGAACCGGTCGGAGAAAGGCACGACGTCGGGGTGGGACTTTTTGAGTTTGCGCAGCACTTCGCGGAACTCGTCCCAGGTCCTGGGCTCGGCGATGCCTTCCTTTTCCAGGATGTCGGTGCGGAAAGCCAGCGTGTAGTCAGGCCAGAGTTCCTCATGCAGCCCGGGCAGGACGTAGTACTTGCCGTCCTCCTGGGTAAGCCCTGCGATTTCCGGCTCGAGCTTCCACTTCTTGATCTTGTCCTGGTAGTGCGGCATCAGGTCCACGTAGTCGCTGACGGGCAGGACGGCGCCGGAGGACACGTAGGCGCTTTCCTGGCCGGGGTAGGTCTTGGCGATGATTTCCGGGGCGCTCCCGGAGCTGATCAGCAGGCTGCGTTTCTGCTCGTAGTCGCTGCTGGGGACGATGGTGGGCTGCAGCGTGACGTTGTTGTCGCTGGCCATCCTGGTGAACAGCAGCCAGTCCTTCTTGTAGGGGTAGGTGGGCTGGTCGCTGAAGAGGAACGTGAAGCTCAGCGGCGCCGTCGCCTTGAACGTGTCCCCCACCTTGAAGCTGTCCATCGCTCCGGTGCGTGCCTTGGAGGTGTCCACCTTGCTGCCGGAATCGGAGTCGCACCCGGCCATCACCAGGCCGAAGGCTGCCAGCGCGGACAGGCCGAGGAAGTCTCGTCTGCGGATCATGGGTATTCCTTTCATAACGGGTTATTCCTTGACGGAGCCGAGCATGACGCCCGAAAAGAAGTACTTCTGGACGAAGGGGTAGACGCACAGGATGGGGATGACGGTGAGGACGATGGTGACCGACTGGATGTTCGCGGCGATTTGGCCCACGTTCTCCGCGGTGCCGCCTGCCGAGCCGGCGGTGGTGACGCCGGCGATCATGTTCCGGAGGTAGATGGTGACCGGGAAGAGGTCCGGGTTGTCCAGGTAGAGGAATGCCTGGAACCAGGAGTTCCAGTTGGCCACGGCGTAGAACAGCACCATGGTGGCCACGATGGCCTTGCTCAGGGGCAGGACCACCTTGAACAGGACGCCGTACTGGGTGAGTCCGTCAATGGCTGCCGCTTCTTCCAGTTCCCGGGGCATGTTCTCGAAGAAGGACTTCATGATCAGCAGGTTGAAGACGCTGATGGCGTTGGGCAGCACCACGGCCCAGAGCGTGTCCCGCATACCCAGTGACGTGATGAGCACGTAGTTGGGGATCAGGCCGCCGTTGAAGAACATGGTGAACACGGCGATGCCGATGAAGACGCTGCGCCCCTTCAGGTCCTTCTTGGCGATGGCGTACGCGAAGCTGGTGGTCAGGACCATGGAAATGGCGGTGGCCACCACCGTGTACAGCACCGTGTTGCCGTAGTTCCGCCAGAAGGACGAGTCCGCCAGGATCAGCTGGTAGGTCTCGGTGTTGAAGCCCTTGGGAAAGAGGTTGACCTGGCCGGCATTGATGAATCCTTCGCTGGAGAAGCTCTGGGCGATGATGTTCAGGAACGGGTAGAGGGTCAGGAACACCACCACCAGCAGGAACGCCAGGTTCACCACCCTGAACACCCGCATGCCGGGCGAAACTTTCATGTCCTTGAGCAGGACGCCGGTGCCTTTCGCCGCGGCCCTTGCCGGTGCCGTGCCTTCCATGCTTGCCCCTTTCACCACAGGCTCGTTCCGGCGAGCCGCTTGGAAAGGGCGTTCGCGGAGAGGATCAGCGTCAGGCCGATCACGGATTCAAACATGCCGATCGCGGCGGCGTAGCTGAAGTTGCTCGACTCCAGCCCCACCCGGTACAGGTAGGTGGAGATGACGTCCGAGGTCTCGTAGTTCAGCGGGTTGTAGATCAGCAGGATCTTCTCGAAGCCCACGGCCATAAAGGTGCCGATGTTCAGGATCAGCAGGGTGATGATGGTGGGCCGGATGGCGGGCAGCGTCACGTGCCAGGTCTGCTGCCAGCGGTTGGCGCCGTCGATCCGGGCCGCCTCGTACAGCGACTCGTCCACCCGGGTCAGGGCCGCCAGGTAGAGGATGGCGCCCCAGCCCATGGTCTGCCAGACCTCGGAGCTGATGTACATGGGCCGGAACCAGGCGGCGTCCTGGGTGAAGTTCACGGTGCTGCCGAACACCGTTGTGGCGATCTGGTTCACGGTGCCGGTCATGGAGAAGTTCTGCAGGATCATGCCGGCGATGATCACAACGGACATGAAGTGCGGCAGGTACGCCACGGTCTGGACGAACTTCTTGAACTTCTGCGAGCGCAGTTCGTTGAGCATCAGCGCGAAGATGATGGGCATGGGGAAGCAGAACAGCAGGGTGAGGACACCCAGGACGATCGTGTTCTGGAAGGCCTGCCAGAAGCTTGGATCGTTGATGAACAGGGTGACGTATTTCAGGCCCACCCACTTCTCGCCGAAGATGCTGCCCCCGGGCTGGAACTGCCGGAACGCGATCACGTTGCCGGCCATGGGCAGGTACCGGAACACCACGAAATACGCCAGTGGCAGCAGTACAAGGGTGTAGAGCCGCCAATCGCGTTTGATGGCAAGCTTCCAGCCGCCGGGTTTGTTCCTTGGCTTGCCGGTCCCCTTGGTGGGCTCCGTTGTGGCTGCCTGGGGAGGCACTTCCAATCGCATGGCCATGACTGCCTCCTAACGGCCTGTCTTTGCGGGTGATGCTGCGGGTGCCTCGTCGAGGACCAGGACGGCGTTCGCCGCAAGTTCCACCGCGCCCGCCACCGCGGTTCCGGTCAGCAGGTCCGTGCCGCCGGCGCCGACGTCCAGCAGGGTTGGGGCGTCGTTGTGGTTGAGGACCAGCAGGAAGCTGCGTCCGTTGCCGGCACGACGGCGGACCTGCACTCCCAGCGGCGCGTCCAGTTCCGGGCGGATCCCCGCAGCCGTCCGTTCGGCGGCGAGCAGGTCCGCCAGGAAGGTGCCGTCCACCCTGGCGGACAGGTAGGTGGCCGTGCCCGCGCCGAAGCTGTTGCGGGTGACGGCCGGGGCGCCGGCCAGCCTGCCCGAGGCGTAACTGGCGAGGACGTCGGCCGTGGTGGTGTGCAGGTGCTCGGTCCAGTAACCCGCCGAGGCCGTGCCGCCGTCGGCCGTTGAAAGCTTGATCTCCTCCCCCTCGCCCGCGAGCGGGTGCATTTCTTCGCTCCAGGCGCCCAGGACGTTGCGCAGCGCGCCGGGGTAGCCGCCCAGGCGTATGGTGTTGTCCTGGTCCACGATGCCGGAGAGGTAGCTGGCCACCAGCCGGCCGCCCCCGGAGACGTAGTCCTCGAAACGCCGGGCGGCGGCGTCGGTGAGCAGGTAGGTGGCGGGCAGGACCACCAGGCTGTACTGGCTGAGGTCGCTTGTGGTGTCCACGAAGTCCACGGGAATGTTGGCGTCGAAGAAGGGCCGGTAGAGGCGGAGGACTTCCTGCGCGTAGTTCAGGTCCGAGCGGGGGGAGTTGCCCAGTTCCAGGGCCCACCAGCAGTCCCAGTCGAACACCAGGGCCACGTTGGCGATGGAACGGGCGCCGGTCAGGCCTTGGAGGCTTTTAAGTTCCTGGCCCAGTTGGCACACCTCACGGAAGATGCGGGTGTCGGGGCCGGCGTGGTTGACCATCCCGGAGTGGAAGCGTTCGGTGCCGCCTTTGGCCTGGCGCCACTGGAAGAACAGGATGGAGTCCGCCCCCTGGGCGATGGCCTGGTACGAGCCCAGCCGCATCTTGCCGGGCAGCTTGGAGACGTTGACGGACCATTGGCTGACGGCGCCGGTTGCCTGTTCCATCACCAGCCAGGGCTGGCCTTTCCGCAGGGAGCGCATCAGGTCGAAGTTGAGGGCGGCGGCCACGTGGGCGTCGTCCTCGCGCGGGTCCGGGTAGATGTCCAGGGCGGCGGCATCCTCTTCGGCGGCCCACGCCCAGTAGTCGTTGTTCTTATAGAAGCGCATGAAGTTGGTGACGATGGGCAGGTCCGGGGTGTGCCGGCGCAGGATGTCGCGTTCGGCCGTGTAGTGCGCCAGCATGCTGTCCGAGGTGAAGCGGTGGTAGTCAAGCCGGCGCGACGGGTTGGACCAGGTCCGGGGCTGGGCGGGGGCGTTGACCTGGTCCCAGTCGGAGTAGACCTGGCCCCAGACGTCGGTGCTCCAGGCGGCGTTGAGCCGTTCCAGGGTGCCGTACTTGTTCCGCAGCCATTCCCGGAAGGCCCGGTCCGCGTGCGGCCCGTAGGACACCGGACCGTATTCGTTGTTGACGTGCCACATGCACAGGGCCGGGTGGCCGGCATAGCGTTCGCCCATCTGTTCGGCCATGGCGAGGGACTTTTCACGGTAAGCCGGGTGGGATACGTCAAAGTGCTGGCGGGACCCGAACCCGAACGTGGACCCGTCCGCGAGGACCGGCAGGATATCCGGATGCTGCGCGATGAGCCACGCCGGCGGGACGGCGTCGGGGGTGGCCAGGTCCACGCCGATGCCATTGTCATGCAGCAGGTCCATGATCTCGTCCAGCCAGCCGAAGTCGTAGACCCCGTCCGCGGTTTCGAGCCGGCTCCAGGAGAAAACCGCGAGGGTGACCAGGTTGACGCCGGCCTCCTTCATGAGGCGCACATCGTCCTGCCATACTTCCCGTGGCCATTGCTCGGGGTTGTAGTCCCCGCCATAGGCGATGCCGCCAACGCGTTCATGCAGGCGTTTGAGGCGGCGTTCGGGTGTGCTGGCGCTGGGCTCGCTGGTCATCATCGTCCTTTGGTAGGCATGTGGCCGCCGGATACCCCCACTGCGACCTGCATCACAGAAAGAAACTATCGTAAAGTTTCAGCAATAACAACAGGTTTCGGCGAAGCAGGAAAGCGTTGCCGGGCGCCCAGAGTCACGGATGCGCACGCTAACAGCCAGTCACCGGCGCACGCAGTGTCCAGCGAAGGGAAACTCTGCAGAGTGGGCCATGCGGGGAAATTCAACCCCGCCACGGAAACTATCGGGACAGCTAGGCGCTTACGCCGCTTGCCTGGTCCGGGGCGGCCGACTCCTGGACATCCTGGACCACCTCGTTGCGCCGCAGGAACCAGGGCTTGAAGGGCGGGTCGAAGCGGGCAAACCTCGGCGCACCGGCCGGGGTCAGCCCGGCCACAACGAGCGCAGCCTGCAGTCCGTTGTTATGCCGCTCGAAGCCGGCCGCCGACCCCGAACCGGAAAACCGCACCGCCGCGGCAAGCGATCCGCGCACGGCACGCACGGTGACTTCCGGATCCGTGGGCACGGGGGCATTTTCTGCCGTGACGCCGGCCGGAAGCACAAAGGCCACGACGAAGTCGGCAGGGGCGCCAGCCCCGGGCAGCGGGCCGCCTTGAAGCACGGGGGCGGTCATCGCCAGTTTCTGCGGCGGTCCCGGCTCCCGGGCCGCAGACTCCTGGATGACGGGGGCGGTCATGGCCAGCTTCCGCCGCCCCTCATTGTTTCCGCTGATGTAGTTGAACAGGTGCCGGAAGGCGGCGTTTCCGGCACGGTCGAAGTCGGCCGTGACCGCGACCTCGGCCACGGCATAGTCCGAATAGCGGCGCAGTTCGAAGTGTGGGTAGCGCCGGACCAATTCATAGGGCTGCTGCTCGGTCATGGTGCTCCAGAGCCTACGCCCGTCGCGCCGGGGCGGCCAGAGCGAAGCCTCCCCGAGACCACCCGCACTGAAGGGTATGGCCAGAAGCACACCCAAACCCGTTGCCCCGGGCAAATAATCGGAGCATACTAGTTAGCAGAACTAATTAGCAGTGCTAACCATCAGTAGCCTGACCGTCACCCCGCCAGGAGGCGCACCCGCACGCATGACACCAACCCACACCAAAATTCCGGCAGACCCAACCACGCCCGACACCCTCGCCATCGACCTCCGCACCGCCGTCATGCGCACCTCCCGCAGGCTTCGTGTTGAGGCCACCGGCGACGTGATCACTCCCGGCCAGTACACGGTGCTGGCCCAGCTGAACGAGTTCGGCCCCCGCACCCTCCGCGAACTCGCCGAGCGCGAGCACGTCCAGGCACCGTCGATGACCAGGATCGTCAACGCCCTGGCCGACCAGGGCTTCGTGTCCCGCTCCGCCCACCCCGACGACGGCCGCCAGGTGAGCGTCGACATCTCAGATGCCGGCCGCATTGTCCTGGCAGAAGCGCGGAACCAGCGGACAGCATGGCTGGCCCAGCGGGTGGCAGGCCTGAGTGAGGAGGACCGGCTCATCCTCAGCCGCGCCGCCCGCATCATGCAGGAAATGAGCGGTAAATGAGCGCCATGTTCCGGGCCCTGGACAACCCCAACTACCGCATCTGGGCCAGTGGCGCGATCGTCTCCAACATCGGCACCTGGATGCAGCGGGTGGCGCAGGACTGGCTGGTGCTGACCGTCCTCACCGACCACTCCGGAGCCGCCGTCGGCATCACCACCGGCCTGCAGTTCCTGCCCATGCTGCTCTTCGGCCCCTACGGCGGGGTGCTGGCGGACCGCTACCGCAAGAGCATCATCCTGCGCTGGACCCAGCTGGCCATGGGCCTGACCGGCCTGGCCATCGGGCTGCTGGTGGTCACCGGTACAGCCCAGCTGTGGCATGCGTACGTGGCCGCCTTCTGCCTGGGCATGGCCAGCGCCGTTGACGCTCCCGCACGGCAGGCCTTCGTCTCCGAACTTGTGGGCCAGGACAACATCGCGAACGCCGTCGCCCTGAACTCCGCGTCGTTCAATACCGCACGGCTGACCGGCCCCGCGATCGCCGGCGTGCTCATCGCCTGGGTAGGAACGGGTCCCGTGTTCCTGCTCAATGCCGCCAGCTTCGCCGCCGTCCTGGTTTCGCTGTTCCGGATCCGGGCGTCCGAACTCGCCCCGGCTGTTCGGCCGGCGCGCAGCAAACACCAGGTGGCCGAAGGCATCGCCTACATCCGGCGCCGCCCGGACCTCATGCTCATCATGGTCCTGGTGGGGGCACTGGGCGCCTTCGGGATGAACTTCCCCGTGACCAACTCGCTGATGGCCACCACCGAGTT
This sequence comes from Arthrobacter sp. C152, assembly GCF_054890965.1. NCBI lineage: Bacteria > Bacillati > Actinomycetota > Actinomycetes > Micrococcales > Micrococcaceae > Arthrobacter > Arthrobacter sp. C152. Next base: position 88,081 of record NZ_JBTZSU010000013.1, on the reverse strand, counting down.
CCACATGGGACCCAGCGAATTCGGCCTCCTGGGCTCCATCATGGCCGTCGGCACCCTCGCCGGCGCGCTGCTCGCGGCACGCCGGGCCGGCCCCCGGCTGCGGTACCTGCTTGGCGGGGCCCTCGGACTGGGCATCTTCACGCTCATAGCCAGCGTGGCGCCGTCGTTCTGGCTCTACGCCGCACTGCTTGTCCCCGTTGGCCTGGCCTCCATTACGTTCCTGAACAACTGCAACACCAGCATCCAGCTGTCCGTGGAGCCGCACTTCCGCGGGCGCGTGCTGGCCCTGTATTTCGCGGTGCTGCAGGGCGGAACAGCCGTGGGGGCGCCCCTGATGGGGTGGATCGGCAGCCAGTTCGGCGCCCGCTGGGCAGTTGCTGCCGGCGGCATCGTGGTGCTGGTGGCAGGCCTGGCGGCGGTGATCGCAGTGACGCGGCGCAACCGGCTAAGTTTCCGTGACGCTGTACGGATGGCCCTGGGCAGGCGCGAACCCGCCGTCTGACCCGCGCCTGCTCAGTCCTTGCGGACGATGTCCACGGAGACTTCCACGGCGGGGACTGTCCCCCTGTTCTCAAGCCAATGGAGGGTGTTCCGGTCTTCGGGCCAGCCCACTCCGGGCCCGTAGTCCGTGGCGGTGCCGTCCCGGTGGTCGGTGATGGTGCCCTGCAGGACATAAACGGTGCCGGGGCGGTCCTGGTGGTCATGCAGCGGACCGAAGACGCCGCCGGGATCAATGGTCACCATCCGCATCCGCAGCTGGCGGCCCTCCATCCCGTCGATCTCCCCCGCCAGGTCCACGGTTGCCAGCAGTTCGACCTTGACGCCGTTGCTCGCCGGTACCTCCGCGTCGCCAACCATGCCCGTCCCCTTTCCTGCGGCCCGTACGACGGCGGCGCCGGCCTGCCGCTGCGCCGCACCCCGGTCAGGGGTGCTTCGGGCGGCAAGTGCCGGCGTCGTTCTGTTATCTGCTGAGCCTGCTGCGTACGGCCCCGGGCGTCAAGACGGGATCGAGGAAATGTTGAGGATGTTGCCCTCGGTGTCCAGGAACCAGGCACCCTGGCCCATGCCTTCCATGGTGGCGATGCCGTTCTCGGTCTTCAGGCCGGGCATGTCGTAGTCTTCGAAAACCACGCCGCGGCCGCGGAGCTCTTCGACTTCCTTTTCGACATCGGGGACCGCCCAGCCCATCTGGGTGTTCTTGGCGGAGCCGGCGTTGTCCGTCCGGTAGAGCAGGAAGCCGGTTCCGTTGCCGCACCGGTAGATCAGGTTGTCGTTTTCGATGGTCTGGTCCGGTTCGAGTCCGAGCTTGTCCCGGTAGAAATCCCTGGCCCTGTCGATATCCTTTGCAGGCAGTACAGCCATGACCTGCATGTCTTTGAGCATGACAACTCTCCTTGCCACATTGTGTGATGGCGTTGCTCTCCCCCTGTGGCGGTCCGGCCGTCCCCCGGCCGGATCACGTGCCCGCCCTTGCGCCGACTGCCGGGGCGGCCACCTGGGACCCTTTTCCGCTGCGCCAGCCATCATCAGCGCGGAGTCCCCGAACCTTATGAGGCCATTATGGAACCGTTTCTGCGGCGGGGAAATAGGGGGTTTAAAGCCCTCCGCGGGGCACCCGGGAGCATCAGTCCGGGGGGCCGGCCGCTACTTCCGGGCCGCGGCGATCGCCCGGCGCAAAGCCACACCTGCGGCGCCGACCAACGGAACCAGGCAAGCCAGGACCGCGATGGTGTTCGGGCGGAACACCGGCCGGCCGTTCTCGGTGACGTAGACGCCGAGCGGCAGCACCATGCCTCCGCCGCCCCCACCGGACGCGCCCTGGTCCGATTCGCTGCCGCCGCCGAAGCCGAAGGTCACCAGCGCGACGGGGACGATCTCCTGGCCGCCCACCGTCACCGGTGTGCCGTAGGCCCTGGTGACGCCCATGTTCTTGAAGCTGTCCACGAGGGACTCAAAGGTATTTGCCATGCTGTTCACCCTATGTTTGGTTTCCGCTGCCAACCGCAGCCTTCATCGGCCGGAACAGACCCCAGTCTGCCCCTTCGGGCGACACTGGGGCCTGTTGTTCTATTGCTGACCGTCGATCCTTCCGATACTCAGAGCGGGCAGGTCAGAGTAACGGAGCCCGTGATGCCGTTCGGGTCGGTGTAGGTGCACTCGTAGATCTTTACACCCGGCGACGTTTCCGTCGGTGCCGGCTGGTAGATAACGAGTGTTATCGAGGTAACTGTCAGTTTCGGATTGACGCCGGTCCAGTTGTCATTAGGGCAGCCAGCTTCCTCGGCGGTGGCCGTTGGTTTGGCTGTCAGGACGGCCGGGTTGGTGGTAAGGCTAAGGTTTCCGTTCTTGATGGCGGAGCTGTCGATGAAGGTTGGCGCGGTTACAGGTCCTGTGACGACCTTGTTCTGCCCGGGCGCCACATTGCCGCCATAGTTCTGGCATTCGTAGACGGCGAAGCCGGAAACCGTGACAGTTGCGAGTAGATCCTCGTTGCCGAGGCCTGCGAGCACTGTCTTACACGTCGTGGTAGCCGTTGAGCCTGAGACGGAAACCGTACAGACTGGTTCGCCGTTTTTCTTGAAGTGCGGGCTGGCGGCCTGCGCTGCGGAGAGCCCTGTCGCGAACACGAACAGCAGGGCTGTAAACAGCATCAGGAGTGGCCGAAGGAGGGATTTCATCATTGCCCCTTCTTGGATGCTGAAAATCCAAAAGGATGGGGATAGCAATTTCGCCGGACGCCGTCGAATGTCCAGGCGGCACAGCGGGGAAGGGCCCTTCCTGCCACCCAGAAACGGAGGGCCGAAACGCGGCATCCGTCCCAGTTACGCGCCGCCGACGCAAGCTCAATGCAGTAGCGTCCTTGCAATGCTGAGGCTGCACTCTTTTCCTCTTGCGAATTCGAGCCGCCCTCCCCCAGCGTCCTGGCGAGATGCGCGCCGGCTCCCTTGCCGTGCACGCGACACCAATCCCCCAAATCGCCCTCTCCTGTGCGCACATTTTAAGCCCGTTGTATTTCCAACCGACATGGCGAATCCGCAAATTGGGGGAAAGCTTAGGAGCCCGTTAGGTAGGGCGGGAAGGACGTCCCGCCGTCGTCCACTCCCCTACTTGCGGATCTCCGCCAGCCGCAGCCGGACAATGTCCTCGACCACGTCCTCCGGCAGCGGGTGGTCAGCGGTGAAGCGGATGGTTCCCTTGGACAGCGAGTAGCCGTCCAGCCTCGGTGCCACCGCCTCCACCACGGAGGAAGAAAACGGGAAGACGGAGAGGTGCCTGGCTGCCGCGACGGCGGCCAGCAACGGTTTTCCGTCAAGCTTCAGGGCAGGCATGCCGTAGCTCATGCCTTCGGTGGCCTCGGGCGCCAGGGAACGCGCAATCTCCACCACGCGCTCCAGGCAGCCGCGGTCCGGCTCCGGGACGCCGGCGAGGGCGTCATCCACCAGGCCCACGGAGCGCTCAGCTCTTCTTCGCGGCCACAGCGGCGGACAGCGAGGCGAGTCCGCGTTCGAAATCGGATCCCACCATCTTGTCCATGTTCATGAACAGGGCGAACACTTTGGCCAGGCCTTTGTTCTCGCCGGTCATGACCCACGCCACCTCCGTCCCGCCCGGGGCAGGCGCGAACGTGAACGTGGTGGGGTTCAGGGCCTTGAAGGGCCGCGTGAACTGCAGCCGGATGCGGATGGTGCTGGAGGGCACCGACTCCACGATTTCCATGGTTCCGCTGCCGGCCCTGCGGTTGCCGCTCCACTCGTATCCGGCTCCGGTGCCGGAATCCGGGCCGAAGTAGCGCCGGCTCATGCCGGGATCCACCACCTCCCACGGAGACCAGGCGGTCCACTCGTGGAAGTTGTTGACCAGCGGGAAGATGTCTTCGGCGGCGGCAGGGATCACGGCACTGCGGCGGACTTCAAAGGTGGACATGGCCCCAGCATAGGAGCCCGGAGCCGTCCTGAGTAGCGCGGCACGGATCCACTCAGGGCAGGACCACGTTCACCGGTGCCTTGCCGTCCTGCAGGAGCGCAATCTGCTTCCTGATCAGTTTCACCATCCGGGGAAACATCGCCGAGCTCGCCCCGCCGACATGCGGGGTGATGAGCACGCCCGGTGTGGTCCACAGCGGGTGGTCCGCGGGAAGGGGCTCCGGGTCGGTCACGTCCAGGGCGGCGCGGAGGCGTCCGCTTGAGGTCTCGGCCAGCACGGCATCCGTGTCAGCCACCGGTCCCCGGGCCACGTTGACCAGCAGGGCACCATCCGGCATCGCGGCGAGGAATTTCGCGTCGACCAGGCGTTCCGTGGCCTCGCCCAGCGGAACACTGACCACCACGATCTCGTGCAGCGGCAACTGCTCATACAGCGCATCGATGCCATAGATCGTCCCCCGGCCATCCTCACGGGAACGGCTCGCCATCCGGGTGACTTCGGTTTCAAAGGGGAGCAGCCGGGCCTCGATGGCCTTGCCCACTCCGCCGTACCCCACGAGCAGCACCCGCCGGTCGGCCAGGCTGGGACGCTGGGTGTTGTCCCACGTGCCGGTGCCCTGGTTCCGGACAAAGTCCGGCAACCCGCGCTGGGAGGCGATCATCATGCCCACGGCGAGCTCCGCCGTCGACGTCTCGTGGACTCCCGCAGCGTTCGCGAAAGTGACGCCTGCGGGAAGAACCGGGGCGACGCCGTCGTACCCGATGGACTGGCTCTGCACCAGCCCTACATCCACTCCCTCCAGCGCGGCCAGCGCCGCCGGGCGCCCCATATAGGGCGGGACCAGCAGGTCCAGCCGGCCCTCCGGCGCGGGCCCGGTGAGGTCCCAAAGCACAAGCTCGACCCCGGCCGCCGGCCTGAGCGCGTCAATGAGCCTTTGGTCGGGCAGCGCCACCCGCAGCGGGGCCGTCACGCGGCGACCACGAGCTTGACGTTCGCGGCGGCCAGCGCATTCTCGATTTCCGGGGGCGGCGGGGCGTCCGTCACCAGGACGTCCGCCGCGTCAAAAGCCGCCAGGCGCGCCAGCGCGTACCGCAGCATCTTCTGGTGGGTTGCCACCACCACTACCTGTTCCGCCGCATCCATAAGGGCGATCTTAGTGGCGCGCTCCACGTCCCGCTCGATATAGAAGGCCTCGTCATGGATCCCGGAAACCCCGATGAACGCCGTCTTGGCGCGCAGGCCCGCGGCGGCGCTCACCGTCATGGGCCCGTTAAACGCCTGGCTGTCCAGCAGGAGTTCACCGCCCAGGCAGATGGTGCGCGCCGCCGTCAGCTGCAGGCAGCGCTGGATGGCCGGCGCCGAGTGCGTGATGATGGTGCCCGTGAAGGAGGTGGGGAGCTGCTGCGCGATCTGGTACGTGGTGGTGCCGGCGTCCAGGATGATGGCGTCCCGTTCCCCGATCATCGACACGCAGGCCCGCGCCACCCTCAGCTTCGCGTCCGAATCCTCCCGCACCCGCGCCGCGAAGTCCGCATTCTGCCCGTGCCCGTCGACTGCGCTGACCCCGCCGTGGACCACCCGGGCCAGGCCCAGCTTGGACAGGACGCGGGTGTCGCGGCGGACTGTCATGTCGGAAACTGCAAACGTCTCCGCCAGGTCGGTCGTGGAAATGAACCCGCGCCTGCCCAGCTCGTCAAGGATGGTGCGCTGCCGGGGCGTCAGCGCACCCTCTTTCCGTGCGGTGCTCATAACCCCTTCTTTCCTCCCCAATATGCCGGGCCGCAGCCTGGCGGAGTGTTGCAATTCCAACACCAATCTACTTAGGAACGTACCCCGGAACCCGCATTCGTAAGCTCCACGGGACGGCCTTCCGTAATAGAACGCTCTGCGGCCAGGCCCATGCGGACCGACTGCAAGCCGTCCGCCACTGTAACTTCCACCGGCCCCTCGCCCAGGATGGCCTTCCGGAAGCCCAGGTGCTCGTAGTAGGTGGAACCGTGGTGGGCGCCTGCGGCGAGGACTGCCTCGTCCACCGGGACCTCGTGCTTTTCCGGTCCCAGCGGCGAGCGCGGGCTGAACTCCACGGTGGCTTCGGCCTCATCGCCGGGGATCCAGTGGTTGGCCGCCACCGGAATGAGGGTCTCGATCTTGGCGGCGTCGCCCACGATGGAGATCCGCTCCTGGAACTTTGACCCCTCGGCGAACATGGACAGTTCCAGCATGGCCCGTTTGCCGCCCTTGAAGTCGACGATCACGTACGCGTTGTCCACCATGTCCGGGGTCCGGCCGTCGTACACCTCGTCCAGGTGGTTCACGTCGTGCCCGCCGCTGGCGTAGACCCGGACCGGCTCGTCCTGCAGGATCAGCCGCATCAGGTCGAAGAAGTGGCAGCACTTCTCCACCAGCGTGCCGCCTGTGCGTTCGGCGAAGCGGTTCCACGAGTCCACCTTGTGCAGGAACGGAAAGCGGTGTTCGACGATGGAGAGCATGTAGATGTTGCCGAGCTTGCCGTTGTGCGCGGCCTGGATGACCTCCTGCACCGGCGGCATGTAGCGGTATTCCATGGCCACCCAAACCGGTGCCTGGTAGCCGGCGGCGAGCTGTTCGAGTTCGTCGGCCTGCTGCGCGCTGGTGCACACCGGCTTCTCCACGAGCACCGGCAGGTTGGTCCCGCTGGCGAAGATGTCCTTCAGGATGCCCAGGTGGGTGTCGTTGGGGCTGGCGATCACCAGGGCGTCCACCAGCCCGGAAGCCAGCAGGTCCCCGTGGGAGGCGAACGTCTGCACCTCGTAGCCGATCTCCCTGGCGGTCTCTTCGAGCGAGGACGGGGTGGGATCGGACACTGCGGTGATCCGGCTTCCCGGAATCAGGGCAAGGTTCCGGACGTGTTCACGGGCCATATGGCCGGCTCCGATGAGTCCGTACCGGATGGTCCGGACCGTTTCCGCAGTAGGCAATGACATGAGCTGCTCCGTTTCTCTACGTTGAGTGGGGGACCGCGGCGTTGCATCCCAAACACAACTATACAGAAAGTGTTGTTTTTCCAACATAGCGTGTGTATATTTCTTCAGTACAAGCCGCAACTACAACGAGGTGGAACGTGCCCCAACCGTCAACTGGACCCCTGCTCTTCGTAGGCTGCGCCACCCTTGACTCCATCGCCCTGGTGCAGGACTACCCCGCGGCGGACAGCCGCACTATCGCCACGGATTTCGCGACGGCGGGCGGCGGCCCGGCGGCCACGGCGGCCGTCGCGGCCGCCCGCGCCGGCGCCCGCACCGCCTTCGCCGGCGTGCTGGGCACCGACGAGGAAGGCGACCGCATCGTCGCCGGGCTCGAAGCCGAAGGCGTTGACACCTCCGCCGTCATCCGCGACCCGGACGTCAAGACCGGCGCCAGCGTGATCATCGTCAGCAGGGCCAGCGAAAGCCGCGCCATCGTCACCCGCCCTGTCCCCCCGGTCAGCTTTCCCGCCGGAAGCCGGTTCCACGAACTGCTGGAATCAGCCGCGTGGGTCCACACCGACCACCTCGGCTGGAACGCCGTGGCCGGCGCCGGGCCGGCGGCACTGAACATCAGCGTCGACGCCGGCAACCCCATCCCGTCCTTCAGCCCCCGGGGCGTCGCACTCTACGTCCCCACCATCGAAAGGCTCGCCGCGGAATACGGCGCGGGCCTCTCCCCCGCGGCGCTCCTGGCCAAAGCGGTCGACGACGGCGCCACCGCCGTCGTCGCCACCGCCGGCTCGGAAGGTGCCTGGGTTTTGGAACGCGGCGGTGAGCCCGTCCATGTGCCCGCCACCCCGGCCGAGATCGTGTCCACGCTCGGCGCCGGCGACGTCTACCACGGCGCGCTCCTCGCTGCAGTCGCGGCCGGGCTTCCGCTGGTGGAGGCCGCCGCGTTCGCCGGCCGCACCGCCGCAGGCTCCTGCGCCGGACTGGACGGCCGCTCCGCCATCCCGCACCAGGCCGTCACCTCCGAACTTGCCACCAACCAACCTGCCTAGCACCAGTACCAGTTAGCTGAAAGAAGCAGCCCATGAGCCACACCGACCTTTCCCCCCTGCAGCGCCCCTCAGGCGCCTTCGCGATGCTCGCAGTGGACCAGCGCGAAGCGATGCGCAACATGTTCGCCGAGCACACGGACCAGCCGGTCACCGACGAGGACCTGCGCACCTTCAAACTGGAGGCCGCACGGATCCTCAGCCCGTACGCCTCAGGCATCCTGATCGACCGCCAGTTCGCCCTGGACCAGGCCATCGAGGCCGGCGTGGTGGATCCGGGCTGCGGCCTCATCGCCTCCGCTGACCACTTTGAGCCCGCGCACGGCGAACTGGTGGGCGAGGTGACCATCGACCGCCTGGTGGACCCGCACAAGTACAAGGCCCTTGGCGCCAAGGCCCTCAAGCTCCTGGTGCTGTACCGCCCGGACGAGCCCGCCGAAGGCCGGGTGGCCATGGTCCGCGAATTCGTGGAGAGCTGCCGGTCCGCCGGGCTGATCAGCATCATCGAACCCGTCTCCCGCAAACCCCTGGCCGGCGGCGATTTCGACTGGAACGCCGGGATCCTCGCCGCCGCCAAGGAACTGGGCGGCCTGGGGGCCGACCTCTACAAGGCCGAGGTCCCCTACAAGGGCCAGGCCTCCGAAGCAGAGGTCCGCGCCGCCTGCGCCGAACTGACCAAGGCCATCGACGGGCCGTGGGTGGTCCTGTCCTCGGGCGTCCCCGAAGACATCTTCCCCGACGCCGTCCGGTGGGCCTGCCTGGAAGGCGCCAGCGGCTTCCTGTCCGGACGCGCCGTCTGGGCTTCCTGCATCGGCGCCCCCGACGTCGTCGAATCCCTCTCCACCGACGCCGTCCGCCGGCTGCAGCGCCTCTGCGCTGTGGTGGACGACGTCGTCTCCAGCCAAAGGAGCCACGCATAACGGCCACCGGAGTTCCTGTCACCGGACGGTGACTCTTTCGCAGTCAAGCAACTTTGCAGTCAAGCAACAAGGCACAGCAAAACACTCAACGAGGAGATTATTGTGAGTCAGATTTCACGCAGGCAGGCCATGGCCCTTCTCGGAGCCCTGGGGTTGGGCGCCAGCGCGGCAGCGTGCGCCGGCCCCGGCGGTTCCACCGCACCTGGGGGCGCGAGCGGACCCGCTGCGCCCGCCAGCGGCAACATCACCGGCAAGATCTCCTTCGCCCACTGGCGCGGCGAGGACAAGGCAGTGTTTGACGAGCTGATCAAGCGCTTTGCGGCAAAGCACGACGGGGTGGAGGTAGCCCAGGACATCTCCACCTCCAACGACTACAACGCCCAGGCCCTGCAGAAGCTGCGCGGCGGCTCCATCGGCGACGCCTTCGCCACCTTCCGCGGCGCCCAGTTCAAGAACTTCACCGAAGCCGGGATCTACACCGAGCTCAAGGACAGCCAGGCGGTGAAGAACTACCAGAAGGGCCTGCTCTCCGCCGGGCAGAACGGCGACAGCCAGCTGGGCCTGCCCTACCAGGTGGTATTCCCCATGCCCATGGCCAACCTCGACATCTTCGACAAGGCCGGCGCGGACATTGCCCCCAAGACCTGGGACGCCTTCCTGGGCATGTGCGAAAAGCTTGCCTCCGCCGGGCTGATCCCCATCTCCTGGCCCGGCGGAGACGTGGGCAACGGCGGGCAGCTGTTCAACAACATGATCGCCAACAACGCGCCCGTGGACGACATGTGCGCCCAGATCGAACAGGGCAAGCTGAAAGTCACCGATGACTGGTTCATCAAGATGCTGAACCAGTACAAGGACCTGGTCCCGTACCTGCAGCCCAACGCCACCGGAACCGCGGTGGAGCCGGCGCAGAACCTGTTCTCGCAGGGCAAGGCCGCCATGCTGGCCACCGGTTCGTACCACATCGCCGCGGTCCGCGGACTGGGCGCGAAATTCCCCATCGACCTGGTGTTCCCCAACACCTCCTCCGACGGGAACGCCAAGTATGAGGGCACCTACAATGCCACCTTCATCCTGGGCGTCAACTCGGCCAGCAAGAACCAGGCCGCCGCGGCAGCGTGGATCGACTTCCTCTCCGAGCCCGAAAACGCCGGCTACTACGCGAACCAGACCGCCCAGCACGTCTCCGTGGACAAGGTGGAGTACACCAACCCGGACCTCAAGCGCCTGAGCCCGTGGCTGCAGAAGAAGACCGCCCTCGCCGCCAGGTTCCAGTTCCAGAACCTGGACGTCCGCAACGCGGTGGAGGCCAGCGCCACGGCCGTCATCTCCGGCACCAGCCCGGAGCAGGCAGCCGCAGCCGCCCAGAAGATTGTTGACGAACGGCTATGAGCATCCATCCCGGAACGGCTGCCAAACGCAAGGCCCCGGACAGCGGGGCAGCCGCCAAACCAGGCAAAGCCCACCGCCGCTCCCCCACCCGGGTGCATCCGGCCCTGTACCTGTTCCCGTTGCCCGCCGTCGCCGTCATCGCCTTCTTCCTGGTGATGCCGACGCTGCAGGCCTTCCAGTACGCCATCACTGACTGGAACGGCTTCTCGGCCGCGTTCAAATACGTGGGGCTGGACAACTTCATCCGCGCGTTCACCAAGGACTCGCTGTTCACCAACGCGCTGACCAACAACCTGAAGTTCGTGCTGCTGGTGGTGATCGCGCAGACCCTGTTCTCGCTGGTCCTGGCACTGCTGCTGACCAGGAACTCGCGCGGCAGCATCCTGCTGCGGGCACTGTTCTTCTTCCCCACCATCCTGTCCTCGGTGTCGGTGGCCTTCATCTGGAAGTTCATCTATGATCCCAACTTCGGCCTGGCCAACTCGGTCCTGAGGACAGTGGGAGTGGACGGTGGCGCCTACCTCGGCAACGACGCCCAGGCCCTGTACTGGGTGGCCGTCACCCAGGTCTGGTTCCACTCGGGCCAGATGATGGTGGTCTATATCGCCGGCCTGCAGTCCATCCCGAAGGAACTCTACGAGGCGGCGGAGATGGACGGCGCCAACAAGTGGCAGCAGTTCAAGTCCATCACATGGCCGTTCGTGGCCCCGGCCACGTCCATCGTCGTCGCGTACACCACGGTGCAGTCGTTCAAGGCGTTCGACCTGATCCTGGGCATCGCCGGCAACCCGCCCAAGGCCGCCCTGGACATCCTCTCCACGCGTATTTACAGCACCTTTGCCAACTCGGAGTTCGGCTACGCCGCCGCCCAGTCGATCATCTTCATGGCGATGATCGCCCTGGTCACGTGGCTGCAGCGCCGCCTGCTCCGGCTGACCCCGAAGGGGGACTAGCAGCATGCTCGCCTCAATAAGCCGCCGCGCCATCCTGGCGATCTACGCGGTGATCATCATTGTTCCGCTGACCGTTGTGGCCTTCGGCAGTTTCAAGACCACCCAGGAACTCTTCGCCGGGCCGTTCAGCCCGCCGACCTCGCTGGCCCCGGACAACTTCGCCGAGGTGATCGGCGGCCAGAACCTGGGTTCGTCCTTCATGAACAGCGTGATCGTCACGGCCATCTCGGTGCCGGCCACCCTGTTCCTGGCCAGCCTGGCCGGGTACGCCGTGTCCCGCCTGCGGGGCTTCGTGTCCTGGGCGATCTTCGGGTTCCTGGTGCTGGGCATGGCCATCCCCGCCCAGGCCAACATGGTGCCGCTGTACGTGCTCTTCGGCCGCCTCGGCCTGCTGGACAACCTGGCCGGCCTGGTGGTGGCGAACGTCGTCTCCACGCTGCCGATCGCCGTCTTCATCCTGGGCGGGTTCATGCGGACCCTGCCCAAGGAACTCTACGAAGCCAGCTCCATCGACGGCAGCGGGCCGTGGAAGACCTACGCCTCCATCGCCCTTCCGCTGTCCGCGCCGTCCATCGCCGCCGCCGCGATCTTCCTGTTCGTCATCCACTGGAACGAGCTGCTGTACCCGCTGCTGTTCATCCAGACCCCCGGCCACCGCACCCTGCCCCTGGCACTGCTGAGCTTCCAGGGCGAATTCCAGACCAACTACCCGCTGCTGTTCGCCGGGGTCATCATGGCATCCCTGCCCGTGGTGGTGGCCTACGTCTTCCTGCAGCGCTACTTCGTCGCCGGCATCACCGCCGGCGCAAGCAAGGGATGAGCACGGCGGCTCCCCCGGCGGCAGACCCCTCCCGGCCCAACGAAAGGCACTATTCATGAACCTCAAATCAGCCCGGCACCTGGTGAACGGCTCCTGGCACAGCGCAGGAACCGCCAAGGACGTGACTGATCCGGGCAACGGCAGCACCGTCGGCGAGGTGGCCTGGGGCACCGCCGGGGACGCCACCAAAGCCGCCGACGCCGCGGCGGAGGCCTTCGGTTCCTGGTCCCGCACCACCGCCCGCCAGCGGGCGGACCTGCTCCGCAACGCCGCCGGACTCCTCGCCGAACGCCGCGACGAACTCGCCCACACCCTGGCGCTCGAAGCGGGCAAGCGGCTGCCCGAAGCACAGGGCGAGGTGGACTTCTCGGTGGAATACTTCCGCTGGTTCGCCGAGGAAGTGCGCCGGGCCACCGGAACCATCAGCCCGCCCGAGCTGCACGGCCGCCGCCACCTGAGCCTGCGCAAGCCCATCGGAGTGGCCCTGAGCCTCACGCCCTGGAACTTCCCGGTCTCCATCCAGGCCAGGAAGCTCGCCGCGATGCTGGCCGCCGGCTGCACCGTGGTGGGCCGGGTGTCCGAAAAGGCCCCGCTCGCGGCCACCGGACTGTTTGAGGTCCTGCACGATGCCGGGTTCCCCGCCGGCGTCGTGAACCTGGTCCACGGCCCCTCCCGCGAAATCACCGCCGCGCTGCTGTCCCACCCGGCAGTCCGGGCCGTCAGCTTCACCGGCTCCACGGGCGTGGGCCGGCAGATCATGGCGTCCGCCTCGGAGCGCGTGGTCCGGCCGCTGCTGGAGCTTGGCGGCAACGCACCCTTCATCGTGTTCGAGGACGCCGACCTGGACGCCGCCGTCGAAGGGGCCATCCTGGGCCGGCTCCGCAACACCGGCCAGTCCTGCGTGGCGGCCAACCGGTTCCTGGTCCAGGACAGCATCGCCGACGAGTTCGCACAGAAGCTGGGCGCCCGCTTCGATGCGATGAGCATCGGCCACGGCGTTCCCGACGGCGGCGCACCGGTTCCGGACCTCGGCCCGGTCATCGACGCCGAACGGGTGTCCGCGGTGCAGGCCCTGGTGGATGACGCGCTGGAGCGCGGGGCCCGGCGGGTCACCCAGCGGACCACGGTGCCGGGCCAGGGTGCGTTCATGGCACCCACGCTGCTCACGGACGTCCCCGACGACGCACCCTTGGTGGCCTCCGAAGTGTTCGGCCCGGCGGCCGGCGTCGTCACCTTCTCCTCGGAGGACGAGGCCATCCGGAAGGCGAACGCCACCGAGATGGGCCTGGCCGCCTACGTCTGGAGCAGCAGCCCGAAGCGCGGCTGGGACATCCCGGAGCGGCTCGAGGCCGGCATCGTGGGCGTGAACGACCCCCTGCCCTCGGTGGCGTTCGCCCCCATGGGCGGCGCCAAGCAGTCCGGCCTGGGCCGGGAAGGCGCCGGCCTGGGCCTGGAGGAATTCGAGGAGGTCCAGTACGTGGCCTGGAGGCCGTAGGTGCTGACCACCGGGCTGGTGCTGGGCGCCGTCGTCATGGGGGCCGGGATGCAGCGCGTCACCGGCATGGGATTCGCGTTGGTCGCCGCGCCGTTCCTGGTCCTGCTCCTGGGCCCGGTGGAGGGGGTGGTGCTGGTGAACGTGTGCGGCGCCGTGACGGCGGGGGCCATCATCTTCCGGGTTGTGAAGGACATCGACTGGAAACGGTACGCAGCCCTGGCGGCCTCGGCGCTGGCGGGCATCATCCCGGCGGCCATCCTGATCCGACTCATTCCGGCCGCCGTCCTGGAGATCTCCATCGGGGTGATCCTCGCCGTCGGCCTCACGGTCCTGCTGGTCCTGAAGTCCGCCACCCTCCCGGAGCGCCGCCGCTACCTCTTCACCGCCGGCGGCCTCAGCGGGTTCATGAACACGGCCGCCGGGGTGGGCGGTCCCGCCGTGAGCATGTACTCCATCGCCACCCGGTGGCAGCACAAGTCCTTCGCTGCCACCATGCAGCCGTACTTCTTCACCATCGGCACGTTCTCCCTGGTCTCCAAGGCCATCACGGCTCCCGCGTCATTCCCCGTGCTGCCGCTGGCCATGTGGGTCGCCGTCGCCGTCGCATGCCTGGCCGGCCTGGTCCTCGGCGACCTCGCCGCCAAGCGCGTCCCCGCCCGGGCCGCGCAGATTCTCCTGATCATCCTGGCCTACCTCGGAGCGGCCGCCACCATCGTCCGCGGCGTCTCGGACGCCCTGGCCTGACCCCACACTTTGCATCCCTACCGGAAAGAGGACACGACATGACATGGCTCGACAGTGCCGCCCACGCACGCTGGCTCGAGGCCGAAACCGACCGGCTTATCCGTTTCGCCGAGGCTTCCAAGGTCTCCACCGGGTTCGGCTGGCTCGACAACTACGGCAAGGTGTTCGCCGACAAGCCCACCCACCTGTGGATCACGGCCCGGATGACGCATAGCTTCGCCGTCGCCGCCCTGATGGGCCGGCCCGGCGCCGCCACGTTCGTGGACCACGGCATCGCGGCCCTCAACGGTGTCCTCCACGACAAGGAATACGGCGGCTGGTACGCCGAGGTGGACCAGAACGGCCCCGTGAACGACACCAAATCCGGCTACCAGCACTCCTTCGTCCTCCTCGCCGCCGCCAGTGCCGTCGCTGCGGGGCGCCCGGGAGCCCGCGAACTGCTCGACGAGGCGCTGCGGGTGGCGGACACCAAATTCTGGGACCACGGGGCCAACATGTGCTTCGACTCGTGGAACCGCGACTTCACCGAAACCGAGGCGTACCGCGGCGGCAACGCAAGCATGCACTCGGTGGAGGCCTACCTCATCGTGGCCGATGTGACCGGGGAGAACCGCTGGATCGAACGTGCCCTGCACATCGCCGAGGTGCTGATCCACGACTTCGCGCGCAACAACAACTACCGGGTGTTCGAGCACTTCGACCCCGAATGGAACCCGATGCCGGAGTACAACACCGACGACCGGGCCAGCCAGTTCCGTGCCTACGGCGGCACCCCCGGCCACTGGGTCGAGTGGGCCCGCCTGCTCCTGCACCTGCGCGCCGGGCTCGAGGCCCGCGGCCTGGACGTGCCGGCCTGGCTGCTGGAGGACGCCCGCGGCCTGTTCGACGCCGCCATCCGCGACGCCTGGGAACCGGACGGCCACCGGGGATTCGTGTACACCGTGGACTGGGAAGGCAAGCCGGTGGTCACCACCCGCATCCGCTGGGTTCCCGCCGAGGCGATCGGCGGCGCGGCAGCCCTCTACATCGCCACCGGCGAGAAGAAATACGCGGACTGGTACGAGCGGATCTGGGACCACGCGCGCGACTGGTTCATCGACTACGAGCACGGTTCCTGGAAGCAGGAACTCGACGAAAACGGCAACGTCACCTCCACCGTCTGGTCCGGCAAGGCCGATATCTACCACCTGTGGCACTGCCTGGTGGTCCCGCGCCTCCCGCTGGCACCCGGGCTGGCTCCGGCAGTCGCGGCAGGGCTGCTCGACGCGCGCCTGAACACGCCGTAACCGGCACGGAGCAGGGGGTTTGATCCTGTAAATTTAAGGGAGGAATTGAGCGGCCAGCGAGCCGCATTCCAACCCCACCCCTTGAATGGACGCTCCCCCATGCCTTCCGCGATTTCCGCGCCGTCCCCTGCCCGTTTTCCCTACGCCGCGATGGCGGTACTGGCCACCATCGCCTTTACCGCGATCACCACTGAACTCCTGCCGTCCGGGCTGCTGCCGCAGATCAGCACCGGCCTGAACGTGTCGGAGCCGGTGGCCGGATACCTTGCGGCCGCGTACGCGGCCGTCATCGTGGTCACCGTTGTCCCGGTGGCCCGGCTGCTGGCCCGGATCCCCCGGCATGCGCTGCTGGTGGCCCTGGTCCTGGCGTTTGCGGCCAGCAACGCCTGGGTGGGGCTGGCGCCGGACTTCACGACGGCGATGATCGCGCGGATGGTGGGCGGCCTGGCGCACGGGCTGCTCTGGACCACCATGGCGCCGTTCGTCACCCGGGTGGTTCCTGCGGACAAGGTGGGCAAGGCGCTGGCGATCGTGTTCAGCGGCAACAGCCTGGGCCTGGCGATCGGAGCCCCGGTGGGTACGGCACTGGGCGGATTCCTGGGCTGGCGGGCAGCGTTCCTGGTGCTGGCAGGGTTCGGGCTGGTCCTGACCGTCCTGGCCTTTTTCATGCTGCCCCGGGTCCGGCGCATTTCCGACGCCGCCCGCCCGTCCATCCGGCGCGCCATCGCCGAGCCCGGCGTGAAAGCGGTGGCCACGGCGTGGCCGCTGCTGGTGCTGGCCCACTTCGCGCTGTTCACCTACATCGCCCCGTTCATCCGCGAGGCCGCGCTGCCCGACTACGCCACCAGCCTGTCGCTGACCATCCTGGGCGCCGCCGGCCTGCTGGGCATCTGGGTTGCCGGGCTCACCGTTGATTCGCGTCCGCGCCGTTCGCTGATCCTGACGACGGCGGCCATCGCCGCTTCCATGGTCCTGCTGCCTTTGGCCGTGGGGAACCTCGTGCTGGCCATGGTGCTCATGACGGTTTGGGGCGCGGGCCTGGGCGCCATCGGCATTTACAACCAGGCCGCCATCCTCCGGGCGGGCGGGGAGTACAGCGAGGCTGCCAACGGCCTGACAGTCCTGACCATCCAGCTGGGAATCACCGTGGGCGCGCTGTATGGTTCGGGGGCCCTGGTGGCGGGCGGGCCGCTGCTGGTGCCGGTGGCCGCCGCGGTTCCAGTGGTGGCTGCCCTGGTGATCACCCTCGCCGGGAAGAAGCACGCCTACCCGCCCGGACCCCGGGAGCAGGTGTGGCTCGAGCCCCGCCCGGTCAAGAACTCAACCCAAAATGACACGCCTGTCAAAGAGGTTGTCGAAAACCCGTAACCTCCGTGACGCGGATTTCGATCCATTAAGTGCGGGGGCATCCCGCGCAGTTGATCGCAATCCTTAAAAATTCGTCAACGGAGGGTCTCATGGCTTTCTTCACCTTTTCAGGCAACAAGCTCGCAATGACGGTGCTGGCAGCAGGCGCCCTGGCGGTAGGCGGAACCGGGGTGGCCGCCATGGCGGAGTCACTGCCGGACAGCCCGTCGGTTCTGGCGGAGACGGAGTCCCCGTCGCCCAGCCCCACGTCCACGGAAACCGAATCTCCGGATCCCACCCCCACGGAGACGGAAACCGAGTCACCCGATCCCACCCCCACGGAGACGGAAACCGAGTCACCCGATCCCACCCCGACCGAGACGGAAACCGAATCTCCGGAACCGGCACCCACGGAAACCGCTGACCCGTCGCCCACCGCTGCGCCGGAAGGTCCGGACGCCACGGGACCGGCCGCCGTCGGACTCTGCACCGCATTCGCCAGCGGCGGCTTGAACACTACGTCTGTGGCTTTCGCCGCCCTGGCCGATGCCGCCGGCGGCGAGAGCGGCATCGAGGCCTACTGCGGCACCGTCACGCCCGCGGCCGGTTCTGACGAGGACCAGGCCGTAGAGCAGCAGGCCCAACAGCAGCAGGTGCAGGAGCAGCGCGGTGAAGCCCCCGCCAACAGCGGTACTGCCGGGCAGCAGGGTGGCAAGCACTCCGCCGCCGGTCAGCGGTAGCCTGTCAGCAGATGCTGCCGTGCCGGGACGCTACCACCGTCCCCGCACGGCAGCCATGGGGCGTGCAAGCGGATCTGCCGCAGGGGGGCGGATGCAAGGGACCAGGCGCGGGGCGGAGCAGCCCGGCCAGATGGACGACGGCTTCTTTTCGGTTGTCTACAGCGAACTCGCCCCGGGAGTACTGAGTTACCTCCGCTCGCGGGACGTGGAGGATCCGGAAGGACTGACGCAGGAAGTCTTCCTGGCCCTCTACCCGAAACTCGGGGATGTGTCCGGCGGGATGAAGGGAATGAAGTCCTTGGCCTTTTCCATCGCCCAC
This sequence comes from Arthrobacter sp. C152, assembly GCF_054890965.1. Taxonomy (NCBI): domain Bacteria; kingdom Bacillati; phylum Actinomycetota; class Actinomycetes; order Micrococcales; family Micrococcaceae; genus Arthrobacter; species Arthrobacter sp. C152. The sequence goes on along the minus strand of NZ_JBTZSU010000013.1, from coordinate 70,138 downwards.
GCCCGCTACGTGGACGAGCACCGCCGGCGTCTCAAGGCCCCGCCCACCACCGGCTACGACCCCGCCGCCGACTCCCGCTGCAGCGATTCGGCGGAGGATGAGCTGCTGGCGGTGGAAAGCTCGGCCAGCGTCAGGTCGCTGCTCAACAGCCTGCAGCGTGACCAGCAGGAAGTCATTGCGCTGCGCGTGGTGGCAGACCTGTCGGTGGAGGCGACGGCGGAGATCATGGGCAAGAGCCCGGGGGCCGTCAAGCAACTGCAGCGCCGGGCCCTGTGCCGGCTTCGAAAGCTCATCCCTTCACGGAGAGAAGCCCAGTGATGACGAACGAAGACGGGTTGCACCCCCTGGCCGACCAGCATGCGGTGGACGCACTGCTCGCCGAGGCCGGCTTCACGGACGACGCGGAACTGCGGGAACTGTTGCTGCAGCTGCGGAGCTTCCGCACTGACGAAGTCCCGCCGCCGTCGGCGGAAGTTGCCGCGCTGATGGCCGCCCCCGGGGCGGCGCCCGTGGCCCGGTTTGATCCCGCGCGGCCACGACGGAAGAGGCGTTTTGTCTTCACCGCCCTTGGCGTCGCCGCCTCGCTGGGCGTCGCGGGTGGAGCGGCGGCCGTAAACGGCGACCTGCGGCGCGAGGCAGAGGGGACCATCAACAGCATTCTCTGGTCGTTCTCGCCGCCGGAGTCCCCCGGCCCCGCGCCCGCACCGGCACCGGCGGCACCCACCCGGCCGGCCGCCGTCGCCCCCGCTCCCGCCGGCCACGCGCCTGCCGCAACCATGCCCGCAGCCTCCCTGCCGGAGGCTGATCCACAGTCCACAGCCGTTCCGGGGCCCCCGGACGCGCCCGGGGGCACGCGGGAGGACGCTGACGTGAAGGGCCCCGCCGCCGATGCCTCCGCGCCAGAATGGGTCGGGGATGGCCCCGCGCCGCGCACCACCGTGGCGCCACAACCGGCCGGCCAGGCAGATCCGGGGAACGCAGACGGCGCCAAGGGAGGCCAGGGCAGTGCGAAGGCCGAGGCCCCGGAGCAGGAGGCGGGCGCCGCGGACACCCACGGCACGGGAGCGATGAGGAGCACGGAAGGTCCCGGGCGCTAAGGCCCTCGCATCCAAGGCACCCGGGCTTTAGGGCTCGACGGCGGCTGCCGGACTTCCGCTGGGGGGCAGCCCGGCAGCCGCCGTCGTACTTCCTGCATCCACTGCTCCGTAATCGATGGGGCTGTCAGTCGCGGTGCTTGGCCACTGTGAAGAGGAAGGTCGAGTCCTCTTCGGCGTCGAGGCTGTGCAGGCCCGGCGGCACGATCAGCAGGTCGCCGGGCTTGCCCTGCCAGGAGTCCGCACCTGCCCTGAGGTTGACGCAGCCCTGGATCACGAAAACGGTGGCATCGCCGGGGTTCTGGTGCTCACTCAGCTGCGTCCCGGCGCGCATGGCCATGACCGTCTGCCGGAGGACCTTCTCGTGGCCCCCGTACACGGTGTCCGCGGCGCGTCCGTTGCCGGAACCGAGAGCGGCCCCAAGCTGCTGCCGGGCCAGCGCTTCGATCGATATCTTCTGCATGCGCCCAAGGCTACCCACTGGACCCGGCCGTGGCGACCGGTTTTCGGCGGCGCCGCTGACCTCCATGTGCACTCCAGCCCGGTTACTCTTCCCCCGCCCGGGATTGGCCCGCAATGCATCCCGTGTTCCCGCGCAGGGACGGGCGGACCGTGCAGCCACGCTTCCGGTAAGTGGGCGGGAACGCACGCCGTGCCAGGGACCGTGCCGATTTCGAAGGGCCGCCGGGGCCTTGATAGAGGTTAAAAGATGCAAGACGTCCTGAATCCAGCACTGCCCTTCATCGCCATGGCACTCGCCGTGGTGGCCGGACTCGCACTCTCCTGGCTGCTGCGCAAAGTGGTCCTGCGGCTGAACCGGAAGCGTCCCGAACTGCAGGCCACCTCGCGGGTGGCCCGCCAGCCGCTGCGCCTGGCGCTGTGCCTGGTGGGGGTCCGGGCCGCGCTGGGGCTCACGGCCGCGGACGAAAGCTGGCACGGCGCCGTCGACCACTTCCTCCTGATCGCCCTCATTGGGGCCTTCGCATGGCTGGCCATCGCGGTGCTGCTCATCGTCGAAGCCGTGGTGCTGAAGCGGCACAGCGTTGACGTGGCGGACAACCGGCGGGCCCGGCGGCTGCGCACCCAGATGATCCTGGCGCGGCGGATCGCCGTGGCGCTGGTGGTGGTGCTCGCGGCGGGCACCGCGATGCTGACCTTTCCCGCCATCCAGGCCCTGGGCACCGGGCTGCTGGCCTCCGCCGGCGTGATCTCCATCGTCGCCGGGCTGGCCGCGCAGACCTCGCTGGTGAACGTCTTTGCCGGCATGCAGCTCGCGTTCACGGATGCCATCCGCGTGGATGACGTGGTGGTGGTGCAGAAGGAGTGGGGCCGGATCGAGGAGATCACCCTGACCTACGTGGTGGTGCACCTGTGGGATGACCGCCGGCTGATCCTCCCGTCCACGCACTTCACCACCACGCCGTTCGAGAACTGGACCCGCCGCCAGTCCGAGGTGATGGGCACCGTTGAATTCGATCTCGACTGGCGCGCCCCCGTGGAGAACATGCGAACCGAGCTGCGCCGCGTCCTGGCGGCCACCGAACTGTGGGACGGGCGCGTGGGGGTCCTGCAGATCACCGATGCCACCGGCGGGTTCGTCCGCGTGCGGATCCTGGTCAGCGCGGCAGACAGCGCCGCACTTTTCGACCTGCGCTGCCTGGTCCGCGAAACCATGGTCACCTTCCTGCAGCTGGGCCACCCCGAAGCTTTGCCGCACCAGCGGTGGGAACAGGCGCACGACGGCGGCGCGGCCACCCAGCGCGGGGCGCCACTCCGCGGGCTGGGGTCGCCCGCCACCGGCGGATCCCAGCCCCCGGCTGACCCGCACGAGTCACAGCTGTTCACGGGCTCGATTGAAGCGGTGGAGCGGTCCCGGGCCTTCACCGGTCCCGGCGATGAGGTGTTCGAGGAACGGGACCGGAGCCTGGCGTCACGGAATTAAAACCCTTGATAGGTGACCATATGGTCACCTATCATGGGGACCATGGACGAAGTGTTCAAGGCACTCTCTGACCCCACCCGCCGGGACCTGCTCGATGAGCTCTTCCGCGAGGACGGCCAGACCCTGAGCGCCCTGGAAGCCCGCTTCGACATGACCCGCTTCGGGATCGCCAAGCACCTGCGCATCCTCGAGGAAGCGGGCCTGGTGGTGTCCCGCCGCCGCGGCCGGGAAAAGCTCCACTTCCTGAACCCGGTGCCCATCCGCCTGGTCCACGACCGGTGGGTCAGCAAATACGCAGAACCATGGGCCGCTGCCCTCAGCGACCTCAAATCCAGATTGGAAAGTCCCATGGAAAAGATCTTCGAGATTTACATCAAGACCACGCCCGAACGGCTCTGGGAAGCCATTACGGACAGCAACATCCGCAGCAAGTACCAGTTCGGGAACACCATCGAGTCCGACTGGTCCCCGGGCGGGAAGTTTGTCATGAACAACCCCAAGGCGGGCGCACCGCTGGGCGAAGGTGAAAACCTGGAGGTGGACCCGCCGCGCCGCCTGGTCCAGACCATGCGCGCCCTCTGGGGAGAGGACGTCAAGGCCGAGGGCACGTCCAAGGTCACCTGGGAGATCGAGCCGGTGGGCGATTCCTGCCACCTTACCGTCACCCACAGCGACCTGCGCGAGGGCGCCAACGACCAGCTCTACGGCGGCTGGCCGATGATCCTCTCCGGCCTGAAGACCTGGCTGGAGACCGGCGAGAAGCTGACCACGCCCGGATCCCTGATGTACACGTAGGGAACCCGCGCCGCCGGGCGCCGCGGGTGGGTATTGTCATGCCATGGACAGCGGTGCCCTGCTCAATATCGCCCTGGTTCTCGGTTTCGTGCTGCTGGGAGGGGTCTTCGCCGCGGCGGAAATGGCGCTGGTCTCGTTGCGCGAAAGCCAGGTGCGCCGGATCGAAAAGTCCGGCGCCCTCGGTGCCCGGACGGCCGATCTGGCCCGCAACCCGAACCGTTTCCTCAGCACCGTCCAAATCGGCGTGACCCTGTCCGGCTTCTTCTCGGCGGCCTACGGGGCATCGGCGATCGCGCCCGGCGTCGTGCCCGTCCTGCAGGCCCTCGGGCTGGGCTCCGCCGCCGCGCCCACCGCCTTTATCGGCATGACGCTGCTGGTAGCGTACCTGTCGCTGGTGCTGGGCGAGCTGGCGCCCAAGAGGCTGGCCCTGCAAAACGCCGCCGGCTTCACGAGGGTCCTTGCCCCGCCGCTGATCATCCTGGCGAAAGCCATGCGTCCCGTCATCTGGCTCCTGTCCGTGTCCACCAACGCGGTGGTCAGGCTCGTGGGCGGGGACCCGCACGTCCGGCGGGAGAGCATCACCTCCGAGGAACTCTGGGACATGGTGGCCGAGAACGAACTGATCGAGGAGAACAGCCGGTCCATCCTGGCGGACGTGTTCGGCGCCGGGGAAAGGACCCTGCAGGAGGTGATGCGCCCCCGCACCGAGGTGACCTTCATCGACGGCGCGATGACTGTAGGCGATGCCCGCAGGATGGTCAGGGACGGCCCGTATTCACGGTTCCCCGTGATCGGCAGGACCCCCGACGACGTCATCGGCTTCGTCCACATCCGCGACCTCATGCCCGGCGACCCGGCGCAGGACCACGCCCGGGTGAAGGACATCGCCCGGGAGATCATGCCCCTGCCCGGGACCAACAAGGTGCTGCCCTCACTCTCGCGGATGCGCAAGGCCGGGCAGCACATCGCCCTGGTGGTGGATGAATACGGCGGCACCGACGGCGTGGTCACCCTCGAGGACCTGGTGGAGGAACTGGTGGGCGAGATCTACGACGAGTATGACACCGGCGCCGAACACGAAGACCGCGTCAGCGTGGCCAACGGCTCCATCGAGGTTGACGGCGGCCTGATCCTGCAGGAATTCAAGGCCGCCTCCGGGATCCAGCTGCCGGAGGGCCACTATGAAACGGTGGCGGGCTTCATGATGGCCCGGCTGGGCCGCCTGGCCCGGGCCGGTGACCGGGTCCAGGTCCCGGGTTACGTCCTGACCGTCCTCGCCATGGACCGGCTGCGGATTGCGCGGGTCAGGGTCACGCCCGTGGGGGACCAACCAGGCTGAAAACCACGACGGCGGCGTCCGGCGCCCGCCGCCGGCCGCGCGTTTACGAAACGCATCGGCTTCCGTTCCGCCTCCCTTAGTGTTGTTGAGGCACGCCACGCAACCGTTTACGTAAACCGTTTGCGTGAGCTGCCCAGCGCACCAGCGGGAAGGAGGAAACCATGGTCACCATCAGGGATGTGGCACAACACGCCGGCGTGTCCCCTGCCACCGTTTCCCGTGTGGTGAACGGCCTGGTGGGGTACTCGGACGAAACCCGGGAACGGGTGGAGGCCGCCGTCCGCATGCTCAGCTACGAAACGGACTACCTGGCCCGTGGCCTGAAAACCCGGCAGACCTCGGTGATCGGGCTCCTGGCACCCATGGTGTCCGATGCCTTGGCCTCCAAGGTGATGCAGGGCGTCGAGGAGGAAGCCCAGGAACGCGGCTACGCCGTCATGCTGGGCCGCACCGGCGCCAAGTCAGCCTTCATCGCCGGCTACCTCCGGACCCTGCGCACCTACCGGGCAGCAGGCGTCATCCTCATCTCCGCCGTCATCACGCAGGAGACGCGGCAGCTGCTGGGGCCGAACATCCCTATCATCTCCGTGGCCATCAGCGACAAGTCCGGATCGCCCAGCGTCGCCATCGACGACGAGCAGGCCGCCTATGACGCCACCCGCCACCTGCTGCGGATCGGCCACCGCCGCATCGGCCTGCTGGCGGGCGATCCCGCCTCGGTCTTCGTGGCCCAGCCCCGCCGGCGCGGCTACCTCCGCGCCATGCGGGAGGCCAAGTGCACGCCGGTGACGGCCACCGGCAGTTTCTTCTACGAAAGCGGTGCCGCCGGCCTGGACGAACTGCTGGCGCAGGATCCGGGCCTCACCGCCATCTTCGCCGTGAGCGACGAAATGGGCGCCGCCGTAGTCAACGAACTCCAGAGGCGGGGCCGGAAAGTACCTGAGGACGTCTCCGTCCTGGGCTTCGACAACACATCCACCTCGCTGCACGTCCACCCGCCGCTGAGCACCATGGGCCAGCCGCTGGAGGAGATGGGGCGGATGGCCGTCACCAAGCTCCTCCGCGCCCGGGACCTCGGCCCCAAGATCATGCCCCACCGGCTCATCGAGCGCGGTTCCACCGCCCCGCCGCCGGCCACCTGACCCGCCACCCCCTCTTTTCCCCCGCACCGGTGACGCCAGCACTTCCCCGTGCCGCCGTCGTCGTCCTTTCCCATGCCCGCATACCCAAACTCGCACCACCAAAATCCCCAGAAGGAGCATCACATGAGGCAGCGCCGCCGCACCTGGCAGACACTTCTCACCACCACCGCACTCGTCACGGCCGCCGCCACCGGGCTCACAGCCTGCGGCGGCACGTCCGCGGCACCCAAGGCCAGCACCAGCCCGGCCGCCGCGTTCGAGGGCAAGGGCCCCATCAACTATGTCTCCTCCCGCGACGCGTCGGGCGCGGCCAACAAGAGCATCGAGGAGTGGAACGCCGCGCACCCCGACGAGAAGGTCACGTTCATTGAACTGCCCGACTCCGCTGACCAGCAGCGCCAGCAGCTCATCCAGAACGCGCAGATCAAGTCGGACACGTTCAGCGTGCTGAACCTGGACGTCGTGTGGAACTCCGAGTTCGCGGCCAACAAGTGGGTCCTTCCCCTGCCTGCGGACGCCGTTCCCACAGAGAAGATGATTCCCGCCACCGTGAACGCCGCGAAGTACCGGGACAACCTGGTGGGTGCGCCGTACTACACCGACGGGGCGCTCCTCTACTTCCGCCAGGACCTGCTCGCCGCCGCCGGCGTCGCCGCCCCGCCCAGGACCTGGGACGAGATGAAGGACGCCTGCAAGAAGATCCTGGCCCTGCCCGACGCCGCCGGCATGTCCTGCTACACCGGCCAGTTCGACAAGAACGAAGCCCTCACCGTCAACTTCACCGAGGCCGTGGCCTCCGCCGGCGGCAGCGTGGTTGACGCCGACGGCCAGCCCACGGTGGACACCCCGGAAGCAAAGAAGGGCCTGTCCCTGCTGGTGGACGGCTTCAAGGAAGGACTCTTCCCCTCGGACGCCATCACCTACCTCGAGGAACAGGGCCGCCGCGCCTTCCAGGACGGCAAAGTGGTGTTCCTGCGCAACTGGCCCTTCCTCTACGCATCCCTGAGCGCCACGGACGGCTCCAGCAAGGTGGCCGGCAAGTTCGGCATCACCTCCATCCCCGGAACCGACGGCCCCGGCGTCTCCACCCTGGGCGGCCGAAAACTGGCTGTCTCCCCCTTCACCCCGAACAAGGCCACGGCCCTCGAGTTCATCAAGTTCTTCACCAGCGAGGAGCAGGCCAGGAAGCGCCTGGAACTGAGCTCCCGCGCACCCGCCTACGCCGACCTCTACCAGGACCAGGCCGTCGTCGCCAAGCGTCCCTTCTTCCCCACCCTGCTCGAATCCCTGCAGAACGCCCAGCCCCGCCCCAAGGTTGTCCAGTACGGCGCCACCACCAAGGCCATCCAGGAAGAGGCCTACGCGGCGCTGACCGGGCAGAAGAGCACCGACGCCGCGCTTGCTGACATGCAGTCCAAGCTCAAGGAGATCGCAGCGAAATGACCGGCGCCGCAACGCTCAGCAAGCAGCTCAAGGGACCGCCCGGGACGCCTGCCGTCCCGGGCGGGGGCCGCACCCCGGGCGAGGGACGGATGGCGGCCCTGCTGCTCTCCCCCACGCTCCTGGTGCTGGCCCTGGTCATCGCCTACCCGCTCATTTCCGCCATCCACCAGTCGCTCTACCGCGCCGGGTCCGGGCTGGACGCCGACGGCTTCGTCACCGAAGGCGAACAGTTCGTGGGCCTGGCCAACTATGCGGCCCTGTTCACCGGCGACGCCGGCCACCGGTTCCTCAACGCGTTCGGCAACACCACGTTCTTCACCGTCACCACCGTGCTGCTGGAGACCCTCCTGGGCCTGGCCCTGGCGCTGGCCATGAACCGGGCCTTCAAGGGCCGGTCCTTCCTCCGGGCCAGCATCCTGGTGCCGTGGGCCGTCCCCACCGCCGTGTCCGGCCTGCTGTGGCGGTGGATCTTCCAGTCGGACGGCATCGCCAACGCCCTCCTGGGCAGCGAGATCCTCTGGACCGCCGAAGGGACCGCCTCGAAGGTCGCCGTGATCGTGGCGGAAGTCTGGAAGACCGCCCCGTTCATCGGCCTGCTGGTGCTCGCCGGCATGCAGATCATCCCCGAGGAGGTGTACGAGGCGGCGAAGATCGACGGCGCCGGCTGGTGGCGGCAGCTCGGCTCCATCACCCTGCCGCTGGTCAAGCCCACGCTGCTGGTGGCCGTACTTTTCCGCATGCTCGACGCGCTGCGCATGTTCGACCTGCCGTTCGTCCTGGTGGGCCCGGGCAAGGATTCGGTGGAGACCCTGTCCATGCTCGCCTGGGACGAATCCAACCAGCTCCGCTACGGGTCGGCGTCGGCCTTTGCCGTCATCCTGTTCCTTTACGTCGCCGCGGTGGCCATCGTGTTCGTCAAGGTGCTGGGGGCCGACGTCACCGGCGCCGGGCAACTGCGCATCAAACGCCGCGCCCCCAAGGCAGGCCGCATCCAGAAAGCCGGGACCACCCGATGACCATCACAGACCTCCAGGCCCTCTCCAAAGCCGGGAACCCGGCGTCGGGCCCTCCCCTCGGGACTCGGCACAAACGCAGCTGGCGCTCCTACTCGGTGTACGCGGGCCTTGCCCTGATCATCGTGTACTGCCTGGCCCCCTTCTACTGGATGATCGTCTCCAGCCTGCGCCGGACCGCCGACATCTTCGACAACACCCTCCTGCCGGAGCCCTTCTCGCTGGAGAACTACACCAAGGTGTTCGACGGGTCCACCATGTTCGGCCAAGCACTGCTGAACAGCCTCATCGTGGCCGGCGTGACCACCGTGGCGGCGCTGGTGCTCGGCGTCTTCGCCGCCTATGCGATCTCGCGGCTGGCCTTCCGGTTCAAGTCCGTGGTCCTCGGCATTATCATTGCCACGTCCATGTTCCCGGGGATCTCCGTGGTGGTGCCCCTGCTCCGGTTCTTCACGGACCTGGGCTGGATCAACACCTACCAGGCGATGATCATCCCCAACCTGTCCTTCGCCATTCCGCTCGCCGTCTGGAACCTCACCACGTTCATGAAGCAGTTGCCGTTCGACCTTGAGGAAGCCGCAATGATCGACGGCTGCACCAAGTGGCAGGCGTTCCGGAAGGTCCTGCTCCCGCTGGCCGCCCCGGGCGTGTTCACCACCGCGATCCTGACCTTCATCCACAGCTGGAACGAGTTCATCATCGCGCTGTCCATGATCAACGACCCCAAAATCCAGACCGCCACCGTCGCCATCTCCAAGTTCACCGGCGCCACCGAGTTCCAGGCGCCCTTCGGCGAACAGATGGCCGCCGGCGTCATCGTCACCGTTCCGCTGGTGATCATGGTGCTGGTGTTCCAGCGCCGGATCGTCGAAGGCCTCACGGCAGGAGCGGGCAAGTGAACTGGTGGGACTCGGCCGTCATCTACGAGGTCTATCCGCGGTCCTTCGCCGACGGCGATGGCGACGGCGTGGGCGACCTTCCCGGGCTCATGGCCCGGCTGGAGTACATCAGGTCACTGGGCGTGGACGGGATCTGGATGACGCCGTTCCAGCCGTCGCCGCAGGTGGACCAGGGCTACGACGTCAGCGACTACTGCGGCGTGGACCCCCTCTTCGGCAGCATGGACGACTTCGACGCCCTGCTGGAGAAGGCGCACGCCCTGGGGCTGCGCGTCCTGCTGGATGTGGTCCCGAACCACTGTTCCGCCGCCCATCCACTGTTCTGGCAGGCCCTGGCCGCCGGGCCGGGCTCACCGGAGCGGGAGCTGTTCCACTTCGTGGAGGGCCGCAGTTCCGCCCCGGATTCCCCCAGCGACCTGCCGCCCAACAACTGGCAGAGCGTCTTCGGCGGCCGGGCATGGTCCCGTGCCAGCCCGGGGTCGGCAACGGATACCGAGTGGTACCTGCACCTGTTCTCCGCCGGGCAGCCGGACTGGAACTGGCGCAACCCGGCGGTGGGCGACTATTTCGAAGGCGTGCTCCGCTTCTGGTTCGACAAGGGCGTGGACGGGCTCCGCATCGACGTCGCCCACGCCCTCTTCAAGGCCGACGGGATGCCGGATTCGCCCTCGGCCAGCCCGGTGGTGGACGGTTTGCGCTCGAACCCGCTCGTCTCGGACCAGGACGAAGTGCACGAGGTGTACCGGCGGTGGCGGCGGCTCGCCGAAAAGTACCAGCCGCACCGGCTGCTGGTGGGCGAGGTGAACCTGGAGCCGGCCCGGGCCGCACGGTATACCCGCGCGGACGAGATGCACCAGGCCTTCGCCTTCGCTTTCGTGAAGCTCGGCTGGGACGCCGCGGCCTGGGCCCGGGTTGGCACCGAGCTTGAAGAGGCGCGGACACTGCACGGCGCGGCGCCCACCTGGGCCCTGGAGAACCACGACATCGTCCGGACGGTGACCCGCTTCGGCGGCGGCGAAGCGGGCGCACGGCGTGCCCGGGCAGCCCTGGTTGCACTGCTGGGCCTGCCCGGAGCCGCGTACGTTTACCAGGGCCAGGAGCTGGGCCTTCCCGAAGTGGATGTCCCGGAGCAGGGACGCGTGGACCCGATGTGGGCCCGCGGCGGCATCACCCGCGACGGCACACGGGTTCCCCTGCCGTGGACCGAGGATCCGGCCGGCAGCCATGGCTTTTCGCCGCCCGCGCCGGCCGCCGCCCCATGGCTTCCGCAGCCGGAGGGCTGGGGAAGCCACGCTGTTGAGCTGCAGCAGCGGAACCCTGACTCCATGCTCTCGCTGGCCACCCGGGCCATCGCGCTGCGGCGCCGGCTCTGGGCTGACGGCACGTTCACCGCGGACGACGGCGGCACCTGGCGGGTGGAGGCGGGGAACCTGCTGACCTGCGAACGCAGCCCCGGCTTCCTCGTGGCGGTCGCCATGGGGACCGAACCGGCCAGGCTGCCGCCCGGCGTCGTCCTGTTCAGCGCCTTCGAGCTGGAGGAGGACGGCTGGCTGCAGCCGGACAACGCGGCGTGGCTGCGGCGCTAGGCGCTGAGGCTCCGCTCCAGGAAGGCGAGCGTGCGTGACCATGCGTCCGCGGCAGCCCCGGCGTCGTAGGTGTACTTATTGGTGTCGTTGAAGAACGCGTGCCCCGTCCCCGGGTACGCCACGGCTTCGAAATCCACGCCCGCGGCCCGCATCCGCTTTCTCAGCCCGGGCAGTTCCTCCATGAGCGCACTGTCCTCCTCCCCGTAGAAGGCGAGGACCGGGCAGGTGATGGCCCGCAGCTCCGCATCGCGGAACTCGGCGTGGCCGTAGAACGGGACGGCGGCGCGCAGCCGGGGCTCTTCGACGGCGAGGGAGAAGGTGTAGGTCCCGCCCAGGCAGAAGCCCGTGGCTGCCACCCGCCCGGCCAGGCCGGGGACGCCCTCCAGGTGGTCGAAGCACACGTGGAGGGCGGCGAGGGCGTGCCTGGCGTACTCGGGCGAGCGGATCGGCGCCATGTGCTTGCGGAGCCGCGGCTGGGCGTTGCTGCGCTGTTGGGGATCGAATGCGGCTTCCTGCAGCTCTCCCGTCAGGTCCGCTATGCCGCCTGCCCCCGTCAGGAGGTCCGGTGCAACGGCCAGGTAGCCGGCGGCCGCGAACCGGTCCGCAACGTCCCTGGTGTGGCCCACCAGGCCCCAGACTTCGTGGACCACCACCAGGCCGCCCTTGGGTGTTCCGGCGGGTTCACTGACGTAGGCGACCACCGGTGTTGCGGCGTTTCCCAAGGTCATCATGTTTCCCATGGGGCCAGCATGGCACGCCGGCAGGGCGCTTCCTAGGGGGTGGTCCGCTGCTTCCAGAACACCGAAATGCCGAAGGTCACGGCGCAGAGAACCAGCATGGCCAGCACCATCCGCATCCAGCTGTCCTGGTGGACGCCGCCGGAGGCAAACACGCCGATCATCACCGTGGCGGTGATGGCTCCCACGTAGCGGCAGGTCTGGTAGATGCCCGCAGCGATGCCCCTGTCCTCCGGCCGGGTGGACAGGAACATGCCCTGGTTGGAGGCGATGCTGACGGTCCCGTAGGGAACGCCCATCAGGGCGGTGAGTACCACCACGAACGGGATGGCCAGGGTGCCGGTCAGCAGCCACATCAGCGCGGCCACCAGGGTCAACAGTACGACGCCGGCAATCAGCACGCGCCGCACACCGAACCGTCCCATCGCGGTCACCGCCCACGGCGTGGCCACCACGGACATTCCCGCCAGCGGAAGCATCAGCAGCCCCACCAGTCCGGGATCGTAGCCGCCGGCCTCCTGCAGCAGCTGCGGCAGGCCGAAGAACACAAAGTAGTAGACGCTGCTGAACACGGCGAACGCCAGGTACACCAGCAGCAGCGGCCGGTTCCGCCCCAGCAGCCGCAGGTCCAGGAACGGCCTGGCGAACCGCAGCTCACGCCACGCAAACAGCGCCGCGATGGCGGTTCCGGCGGCCAGCATCCACCACCGGTAGGCCGGGGCGACGTTGAGTGCGGCCATCATTACCAGCAGCAGGGCCCCGACAAACCCGGCGATGCCGGGAACGTCCGAATCCCGTACCAGCTCCGCCACGCTGCCGTGTTCCCGGGGCTGGTCGGGCGGGGCCGCCCGCCGCACGATCAGCAGCGCAGCCAGCGCCAGCGGCACGTTGACCAGGAAGAGCGCCTCCCAGCCCACCAGCGCCACCAGCAAACCGCCGACGACCGGCCCCACCGCGGCGGCGGAGGTGTTGGCCATCTGCAGGCGGCCCAGCGGGCGGGCCGTGTCCACTTTTGCCCGGTGTGCCAGCGCACCCACCATCACCACCGCGCTGGGGTAGGCCGTGGCCGTGCCCAGCGCCATGACCGCCCGCGCCACGCACAGCAGCGCAAAGTTCGGGGCCAGCGGCGCCAAGGCGCAGGTGATGGCCACCAGGCCCATGCCCAGCATGAACATCCGCCGCGGCCCGAACCGGTCGGCCAGCCTGCCCATGACCGGCTGGCCCGCGGCCGAGGCGAGGTAGAAGGAGGTGACCACCCAGGTGACGGCGGCGACGTCGAGCCCGAAGTCCGCGCGCAGCACCACGAGGGCCACGGCGATCATGGAAGAGTTCAGCGGGTTCAGTGCCGTGCCCAGGCTGAGGCCGGCGACGGCCAGGGCAGTCCGGGGGTTGTTGCTCACGGTAACAGTCTGTCCTACAGCCCGCGGAGGGGTCGACTTTGATGGACCCTGCCAGGGTGTGGCGTCCCTTACTGGGGCGCTGTCACTGCCGGAAACAGGGCGTCTTCCACCGCCCGGGTCAGTTCACGGATCACGTCCGCCTGTCCGTCGTCCTGGACGCCGTCGGGGTTCTCGGTGTAGATCACCAGCGCGAACGTGGAGCCGCGGTACGTCAGGAGTGCGGCGTCGTGGAGCTCGCCGGAGAGTTCCCCGTATTTGTGGTGCACCTCCACGCCGGCTTTGGAGCCTGCGGGGATGAGGTCCTCGTTGTTGGTGTCCTGCATGTAGCTGAGCAGCTGCTCCGTGTTGTCCGCGTTCAGCAGCTCGCCCGCGTACAGCTTCTTTAGGACCAGGGCCATGTCCGCGGCGGTCAGGAGGTTCTGCTCGGGGTCGTAGGTAACGCCGATGGACTTGGCGTAGTCGATCAGCCGGGGATACCCCACCGCGTCCATGAGCAGCAGCCAGGAGTCGTTGTTGCTGTCGTTCACCATGGCCTTGAGCTGGAACGCCGCGTCGTAGTCGCCGAGGGGTTCGTCCAGGCTGGCTTCACCGTTCTCCACCAGGTGGTAGTAGGCGGCGGCGGTCAGGATTTTCGCCGTGCTGGCCGCGGTGAAGGTCTCCTGGTCGCCGAACGTGCGCTCCGCTCCCCCGTTGATATCGGCCAGTGCGAGCCCGATCCGGTATTCGTCCGCCTCGTCCAGGATGGAGTCCACGCTCGCCTGCAACGACGCCGGTGCTGCCGCCACCGGGGAGGCAGGCACCGCCGGCTGCGCCGGAACCGCGCCACCCGTGCGCGGTTCCGAGCGGACCACGGCGAGCGTGATGGTGCCGGCGATCACCAGCACCACCGCGATGAACAGGAGGGCCAGCCGCTGTGCCGCCTGCCGTGCACCGGGCAGCGGGCCAGGTGCTGGCGGGGGTACGTCGCGGTGCGGCGGGGGCACCATGGGGTGCTCGGACATGCGGGGGCTCCTGTCCCGGAACGGTGGTCACAAACAACGTCAGCGTGGCCCGGAGCCACGCTGGCAGGAGTGATTAAATCACCGGTTTTTGGGAGCTTCCTGATGGCCGGCGGAGTGTCGTCTTCCGGGTCCCTTCGGGCTAGGCGCGGGTGCGTGCCGCGAGCGCCGATTCCAGGAATTCCAGGTGCGCCGGGGTGACCGCTGCCACGCTGCCCAGGTACTCCGGATGCTTGGCCACGAACTTCTTGATGAACGGGCAGACCGGGACGATCCCGATCCCGGCCTCCACGGTGCTGTCCAGCGCGGCCTCCGCCAGCCGGCCCGCGAGCCCCTGGCCGCCGTATTCCTCGTTGATCACGGTGTGGTAGAAAATCCGCTGCGGCGCCGTGCCGCCGTCGTAATCCTTGTATGCCGCCTTGCCGATCCTGTTGCCGGCGTCCAGGATTTCGAAACGCTCGCGCCCGGGGTTGTGGCGGACGGTGATCTCAGTCAAGGGAAACTCCTTCGTTGCGGGGTACTGCTGCCCGTGCAAAGCCTAACCCGGCCCGGGCAGCGCATATTTCCGCGCGGGAGCTTCCCTTGTTGATGGTCGCGTCCGGGAGGGGACCTGCCTATAGTGGCTTACGCTGCACCAGCCGGTTTCCGCGCAGGCCGCGGGCCGGTCCCCGGCACGTTCCACGCCTAAGGAGAACCGCATGAAAACCCGTACCATCGGGCAACTGACCGTCTCCGCCCTGGGCCTTGGCTGCATGGGCATGAGCGAGTTCTACGGCGAGGGCGACGAGCAGGAATCGCTCGCCACCATCCACGACTTCCTGGACGCCGGCGGAACCCTGCTGGACACCGCCGACATGTATGGCCCGTTCACCAACGAAGAGCTGGTGGGACGTGCCATCGCCGGCCGCCGCGACGAGGTGGTGGTGGCCACCAAGTTCGGCAACGAACGCCGGCAGGACGGGTCCTGGGTGGGTATCAACGGCCGCCCCGAGTATGTCCGCTCCGCCTGCGACGCCAGCCTCCGCCGGCTGGGGGTGGACCACATCGACCTCTACTACCAGCACCGCGTGGACAAGACCGTGCCGATCGAGGACACCGTGGGCGCCATGGCCGAACTGGTGCAGGCCGGAAAAGTCCGGCACCTGGGCCTGTCCGAGGCGTCGGCGGAGACCATCCGCCGGGCCCATGCCGTGCACCCCATCACCGCGCTGCAGACCGAGTACTCGCTGTGGGAGCGGGAGCCCGAGACCAAGGTGTTTCCCGTGCTTGCGGAGCTGGGCATCGGGTTTGTCCCGTACAGCCCACTGGGCCGAGGCTTCCTCACCGGGCAGATCCGCAGCGCCGACGACTTCGCGGAGGATGACTTCCGCCGGCACTCGCCCCGGTTCCAGGGCGACAACTTCACCCGCAACCTCGAACTCGTGGACCGGGTCAGGGAACTCGCGGGCCGGAAGCAGTGCACTCCCGGCCAGCTGGCCCTGGCGTGGCTGCTGGCCCAGGGCAGCCACATCGTGCCGATTCCCGGGACCAAGAAGCGGGACCGGCTGCGCGAGAACCTGGGCGCAGTGGATGTGGAGCTGAGCCAGGACGACCTCCAGTTGCTCGACCAGCTGGCACCCGCCGGAGCCACGGCCGGCGCCCGCTACCCCAACATGTCCACCATCGACACCTAAACCCCCGCCCACCCACCAGCAAGGGAGAACCCATGGCCATGAACGACGACGAAGCGCAGGTCCTGGACCAGTGGAGCAGCCGGCTGGCCCAGGCATTGCAGATTCCGGACCTGGACGTGGACCATGAACTGCTCCTGGACCTCGCCCGCAAATCCTCGGACAACGTCATCCATGCCGCCGCCCCCATCACCACCTTCCTGGTGGGGTACGCCGCGGCGCTTGAGGCCGGGACGGGAAGCCCCGGGGACCGGGAGGCAGCGGCCGCCGCAGTGGCCCAAGCCGCTCGGGTGGCGTTCCAGCTGATCGGCGAAGGCGGGCGGGGCATGCCCGCGCAGTAGCCGGCAGGACATGGGCTGCCCCTCCCCGCATAACCGTTGGGTGGCAGCACCGTCTATGCGGGCTGGGGCCGGTCATGCGGGGTGCGGGTTCCACGTACGACGGCGGCACGCGGCTGGCGTAGGCTGGTTGCCAAGGCTGAAGCCACCGGCCGTGTTTCCTTCCTGCCGTGCGGAGCCTGCTACATGTCCGACGAACCCGCCCTTCGCGCCCTCGCCGCGTCCGCCTTCTCCCTCCCGGACCTTCGTGCAGGCCAGCTGGACGGCATGGCCGCCCTGACGGATGGCCGTGACGTCCTGGCCGTGATGCCCACGGGCTACGGCAAATCGGCCATCTACCAGGTGGCGGCACTGCACCTGCACCGCGCAACGGGACGCCCCGCCGTCGTGGTGAGCCCCCTCATCGCGCTGCAGGAGGACCAGCTGGACGGGCTGGCCGACGACCTGGGCCCGGAGGCGGCCGTCGCCATCAACTCGTCCCACAGCGACTCCGAGGTGGCCGCGGCGTGGAAGGCTGCAGAGGACGGCAAGGCAGCGTTCCTCTTCCTCGCCCCAGAGCAGCTGGCCAAGCAGTCCACCGTGGACCGGATCGCAGCCCTGGATATCTCCCTGTTCGTGGTGGATGAAGCGCACTGCGTCTCCTCCTGGGGCCATGACTTCCGCCCTGACTACCTGGGGCTTGGCAACGTCCGCACGCAGCTGGGAAATCCGCCGGTCGCCGCGCTGACGGCCACCGCATCACCACCCGTGCGGGACGAAATCGTGGAGCGGCTCGGCATGGTTGACCCGCTGGTCCTGGTCCGCGGCTTCGACCGGCCCAACATCAGCCTGGACGTGGTCCGCCACCACGAGGACAAGGGCAAACGCAAGGCGGTGCTGGCGCAGGTACTGGACTTCGCCAGGCAGGGCCCGGGGCTGCTGTATGCCGCCACGCGGAAGGACACCGAAAAGTATGCCGCCAAGCTGGCCAAGGAAGGGCTCCGCGCGGAGGCCTACCACGCCGGCCGTTCCGCCCGCGACCGGGAACGCATCCACGAAGAGTTCCTCAACGGCGACCTGGACGTGGTGGTGGCCACCACCGCATTCGGGATGGGGATCGACAAGCCCAACGTCCGCTTCGTGGTCCACTCCGACATCCCGGAGTCCCTCGACGCCTACTACCAGGAAATCGGGCGTGCCGGCCGGGACGGCGGGCACGCGTCCGCCGTCCTGCATTACCGCTCGGAGGACCTGGGGCTGCGGAAGTTCTTCGGCACCCACTCCCCCGACCCGGACTCGCTCCTCGCGGTCCTGAAGGTCCTCAAGGCAGCCGACGGCCCGGCACCCAGGTCGTCCCTGGCGGAACTGACAGGGTTCCCGGCCCGGCGCATCACCGCCCTGCTCAACCAGCTGCAGGAGGCCGGCGCCGTCAGCCCCGGCAAGCGGGGCGTCCGGCTGGCCTCCAAGGCCAAGCTGCCCGCACTGGTGGAGGCCGCCGTCGAACGCTCCGAAGCCCGGCAGCGGGTAGAGCATTCCCGGCTCACCATGATGCGCGCCTACGCGGAGGCGGACGGCTGCCGCCGGCAGTTCCTGCTGGGCTACTTCGGCGAGGACCTGCCCGGGCCGTGCGGCAACTGCGACGGGTGCGCCGAGGCCAACCGGCATGTCCCGCGCAAGGCGTCCGACGGCGGCGGCGACGGCTCTGCAGTTGGCGAGCCCTTCCCGCTCCAGTCCGCCGTGGTCCACAAGGAGTGGGGGCCGGGCCTGGTGATGCGGCACGAGGACGACGTCATCACGGTGCTGTTTGAACAGGAAGGGTACAAGACGCTGTCCCGCGCCGCCGTCCTGGAGCACGGGCTCCTGAAGCCCGCTTAGGTAGGCTGGGGGGACAACCCCGACGAAAGGCCGCCGCGTGGAAGTACCTGCCCTTGCCTGGACCCTGACCATTGCGGGAATCGTGGGGCTGCTGGCCTTCGATTTCTTCTTCCACGTCCGCAAGGCCCACACGCCATCCCTCAAGGAGTCCGCCACCTGGTCCGCGATCTACGTGGGCATCGCGCTGGTGTTTGGACTCGGGGTGCTCATATTCGGCGGCCCCACCATGGGCACGGAGTACTTCGCCGGCTACGTCACGGAGAAGGCCCTGTCCGTGGACAACCTGTTCGTGTTCCTGATCATCATGGCCAGCTTCAAGGTGCCCCGCGCGGACCAGCAGAAGGTGCTGCTGTTCGGCATCGTGTTCTCCCTGATCGCCCGGACCGCGTTCATCTTCCTGGGCGCTGCGCTGATCAACAGCTTCGCCTGGGTGTTCTATATCTTCGGGCTCATCCTGCTGGTCACCGCCGGCAACCTGCTTAAGCCGGACAGCCACGACGACGACTCCGATGGCCTGGTGGTCCGGCTCGCCAGGAAGTTCCTGCCCGCCTCGCAGCACTACGACGGCGACAAGCTGTTCACCGTCGAAAACGGCAAGCGGGTGCTGACGCCGATGCTGCTGGTGATGGTGGCCATCGGCGGCACGGACATCCTGTTCGCCCTCGACTCGATCCCGGCGATCTTCGGCCTGACCCAGAACGTCTTCATCGTCTTCACAGCCACGGCGTTCTCCCTGATGGGCCTGCGGCAGCTCTTCTTCCTGATCGACGGCCTGCTGGACCGCCTGATCTTCCTCTCCTACGGCCTGGCCGTGATCCTGGGCTTCATCGGCGTGAAACTGATCCTTCACGCCCTCCACGAGAACACGCTGCCGTTCATCAACGACGGCAAGCACGTCAACGTGGTGGAAGTCAGCACCGGACTCTCGCTCAGCGTGATCCTGGGGGTCCTGCTGGTCACCATCCTGGCGTCCGTCTTCAGCCCCAAGGGCAAGGCCAAGAACGCGGTCTCCGGTGCCCGCCGGCACGCCACCGAGTACCTTGACCTCAACTACGAGACGGACATGGCGGAGCGGGACAAGATCTTCACCAAGATGGTCCGCGAGGAGGAGCAGATCCGGAAGCTTCCCGAGAAGTACAAGCGGCTGATCCGGCACGAAAGCGAGTTCCTGGAACTGCTCCGCAACGCCCACACCGAGCATGACAAGGCCCAGGTGCGGGCGGACGCCCAGGCATGACCTAGTTGGGGGGCTTACCGCTGGAGGGCCGCCGCGCCGGAGGCCAGGTCCGTGATGCGGGCCCAGTCCTTGGCCGCGACGGCGTCTGCCGGGGTGAGCCAGCTGCCGCCCACGCAGGCCACGTTGGGCAGCGCCAGGTAGTCCGGCGCGGTGGCCAGGCTGATGCCGCCGGTGGGGCAGAACTGCACGTGCGGGATGGGTGCGCCGATGGCCGCCAGGTACTTCGGGCCACCGGCGGGGCCGGCAGGGAAGAACTTCATGGCGTCCAGGCCGGCCTCCAGGACGGCCATCACCTCGCCCACCGTGGCGACGCCGGGAAGCACCGGGACCTCCAGCGACAGCATGGAGGTGAGCAGGGCGGGCGTGACGCCGGGGCTGACCAGGAACTTCGCCCCGGCCTGCACGGCGGCATCGGCCTGCGCCGGGGTGAGGATGGTGCCGGCACCCACCAGGATGTCCGGCACCTCCTCGGCGATGAGCTTCAGGGAGGTCAGCGCGGACCCGGTCCGGAGGGTCAGTTCGATGATCTTCACGCCGCCGGCCACCAGCGCGCGGGCCAGGGGCACGGCGTCCTGTGGGTCGTCGATGGTGACCACCGGGATGACCGGTGAAACGTTCAGGACGGCGGACGCGTCAGCCATGGTTGATCTCATTTCCCGGGCCGGTCAGCCCGTTGTCGATGGTGCCGCTGTCGAAGGTGCGGTACCAGTGCAGGAGCAGGTTGCGGAATTCTTCGTGCCCGGCCAGGTCCGGGCCAAAAACGGCCCTGAAGCCAAGCAGTGCGGGCACCACGGTGTCCGCCGTGCGGGTTTCCGGAAGGGCAGCCTGCAGCTCCTTTGCCAGGGGATCGTCCAGGTCCGCCTCCGGGGTGGTGGCCACATGGTGCATCCAGGCGGCGACGGCGAGCGCGGCCCACCGTGGTTCGCGGCCGGCGTCGAGCGTTCCGCGGATGGTGGGAAGCAGGCGCAGGCCGATCTTCTGGGAACCGTCGCTGCCAACCTTGGCGGTGGTGTGGCCCAGGGCGGGATTTGCGAACCTGCGGAGGACTTCTTCGCAGTACCGCTCCCCTTCCAGCTCCGCGGGCAGGGTGATGCTGGGCAGGGCTTCCTCCAGCATCATGCGCCGGCAGGCGGTGCGGAACGCGTCGACTCCGACGGCGTCGCTGATGGTTTCCTTGCCGGCGGCCAGGCCCAGGTAGGCCAGCATCGAGTGGCTGGCGTTGAGGAGCCGCAGCTTGGCGGATTCCCACGCGGCGACGTCGGTGCTGAAGAGGGCGCCGGCGTCTTCCCAGCGGGGCCGTCCGGCGGCGAAGGTGTCCTCGATGACCCACTGTTTGAAGGGTTCGGCCACCACGGCGGCTTCGTCCCGCAGGCCGAGTCCGCGTTCGACGGCGCCAAGGTCGCCGTCGGTGGTGGCGGGCACCATCCGGTCCACCATGGTGGAGGGGAAGGCTGTGTTGGCATCGATCCAGGCCAGCAGGTCATCACCCTCGGGTGCCGGCAGCGCGGACGCGAAGCCGCGGACGAGCGTCCGGGTGAGTTCGCCGTTGCCGGGCAGGTTGTCGCAGGACACCACGGTGACGGGCCCGGCGCCGGTCCGGGCGCGTTGCTGCAGGCCCCGCGCGATCTGTCCGATCGCCGTCAGCGGCGCCTGCCCGCCGAGGTCCGCCTGGATGTCCGGGTCGGCCAGGTCAAGGGTGCCGGTGCGCGGATCGAACCGGTAGCCCTTTTCCGTGATGGTGAGGGTGACGATCTTCGTGGCAGGTGCGGCGATCCGTTCCACCACCAGGTCCGGGGTGTCCCTGCCGGAGATGGCCTCGACGATGCTGGAGACGATGCGTGCCGGAGCTGCGCCGTCACCGCGTTCGGCCACGGTGAAGAGCCCGTCCTGCGGCGCCAGCTGACGCGCGACCGTGTCCGAGCGCTGGGTGACCCCGACAATCCCCCACCCAAAATCGCCGGTGGACAGCATGGCGTCCTCGGTGAAGACGGCGGTGTGGGCTCGGGCGAAGGCCCCGAGACCCAGGTGGACGATGCCTGGCTGGAGCTTGTCGGGGCGCAGCCGCGGCTGCCGGCCGGTGGCCGCCAGGCTGGTACGGCTCAGGCGTTCGATGGCACTGTTCCCTCCAGGAAGGTCCCGGCCGCGTGGGCCCGGGTCTGTTCGAACGTGGGAATGAAGCCGGTGCCGCCCTTGCCGCCCACCACCAATGACGACGCCGCCGCACCGTAGCGGGCCGCCGTCGGGAAGTCGTCCCCGAGCACCAGGCGTGCTGTCAGGGTGCCGACGAAGGCGTCGCCTGCACCGGTCTGGTCCACCACGGCAGGTGCCGGGATGGCCGGGACCCAGGCGGAGATGCCGTCCGCTTCGAGTTGCACGCCCTTGGCGCCGCAGGTGACGGCGACGTTGGCGGCGCCCAGGGAGCGCAGTCGTGCGGCCGCGTCTTCGGCCGAGGAAACGCCCAGCAGGGCGCTGGTTTCGCCGGGGAAGGATGGCGTGACCAGGAAGGCCTGCGGCGCGAGTTCGGTGAGTGCCGCCGCCGCGTCTTCCGCCGTAGTGAGGCGGGGGCGGTAGTTCGGATCGTAAACAAACCGCTTGGCCAGGCCCGCGGCTTTGACGACGGCGGCGCGTGCCGTCGTCGAAATTGCGCAGGCGATGCCGCCCGCCACCACGGCGCCGGCCCCGGCGAAAACGTCCGGGTCGACGTCGTCCGGGCCCAGAGTGGAGCCGACGCTGCGGGAACGTGCGTAGGAGAACTCGCGTTCGCCGTCGGGGTCGCTGTGGACCAGGTAGACGCCCTGCTGGCCGCGGCGGAACTTCAGGAGCGCGGTAGAGATGCCCAGTTCGTCGATCCGGGCAGCGATGGCCTGGCCCAGGTCGTCGTCGGTCAGTACGGACAGCAGCCCCACCCTGGCGCCCGCTGCGGCGGCGGCCGCGGCGACGTTGAGGGCGTCGCCGGAGATGCCCAGCTGCGCCGGGACGCCGTGGGCGAAGGGCAGGTCGGTGGCGACCTCGACGAGGATCTCCCCCATCACCACCACGTCGAAAGCTGAAGTGTTCACCAGTCGTGCACCGATCCGTCGAGGCGCCGGTTCACCGGCAGGTACTTGGGGTCGAAGGGGAACCGAGTGGCGGCTTCCTCGTTGAACTCTACGCCCAGGCCCGGTGCGTCGCCGGGGTGCATGTAGCCGTCGTTGAAGGAGTAGGAGGTGGTGAAGACCTCGCCCGCCGGGTCGCGGTGGCCCATGTATTCCTGGATGCCGAAGTTGGGAATGGACATGTCCACGTGGAGCGCTGCGGCGAACGAGACCGGGGAAAGGTCCCCGGCGCCGTGCGAGCCGGAGCGGACGCCGTACAGGTCCGCAAGCGAGAATATCCGCCGCAGGTGGGTGATGCCGCCGGCGTGCGAGACGGACGTGCGGATGTAGTCGATAAGGCGCTCGGTAATCAGCTGCTGGCAATCCCAGATGGAGTTGAACACCTCACCGACGGCGATGGGCGTGGTGGTGTGCTGGCGGATCAGCCGGAACGCGGACTGGTCCTCGGCCGGCGTCGGATCCTCGATCCAGAACGGCCGGTACTGCTCCAGCGAAGCACCCAGCCGGCCTGCCTCAATGGGCGTCAGCCGGTGGTGGACGTCGTGCAGAACGTGGACGCCGTACCCGAATTCATCCCTGACGTGGGCCATCATTCTGGGCGCGAAGTCCAGGTAGGCGGTGGTTTCCCAGGCGTCTTCCTGCGGCACGTTGCCGCTGGCCGGCTCGTACAACTTTCCGTCCACCGGCGCGATGCCGTAGGTCTTATCCAGGCCGGGGACTGCGGCCTGGGCCCGGATGGCCTTGTAGCCGAGGTCCAGGTGGTGCTGGAAATCCGCGCTGAGGTCCTCCAGGGTGGAGCCGCTGGCGTGCCCGTACACCATCACCCCCTCGCGGGCGGCGCCGCCGAGGAGTTCGTAGACGGGCATGCCGGCTGCCTTGCCCTTGATGTCCCACAGCGCGACGTCGATCGCGGCGATCGCCGTCATCGTCACCGGGCCGCGGCGCCAGTAGGCGCCCTTGTAGAAGTACTGCCAGGCGTCCTCGATCCGGCGCGCGTCGCGGCCGATCAGCAGCGGGCAGAGGTGCTCGGAGAGGTACGACGCCACCGCCAGTTCGCGGCCGTTCAAGGTGGCGTCGCCAATGCCGGTGATGCCGTCCTCGGTTTCAATAACGAGCGTCACGTAATTCCGTCCGGGCGACGAAACCACAACCCGTGCGTCGGTGATCTTCACTGGGAGTCCTTCAAATGGTGGATGTGCAATGTAGGTCGCAGTAGATGTCGTTTTGAGCCCTCAAAACGACATCTACTGCTAGTTAGTTGGGTCAGGAGAGGCGGAGCATGACCTTGCTGCTGCCGGCGGCCGGGTCCGCGGCGGTCCGCATGGCGTCCTCCGCGTCATCGATGCCGAAGGTGTGGGTGATGACGGGCGAGACGTCCAGGCCGTGGGCCATGGCCTGCAGCGCATCGGTGATCTCGTCGACGAACCGGTAGGAACCGATCCAGGTGATCTCCCGGGTGACGAGGTCGCCCAGTGCGGAGGCCGCGGGCGCGCCGGGCAGGTTGCCCACCTGGACGATGGTGCCGCCGCGGGCCGTGGCCCGCAGGACGCTGCCCAGCACCGCCGGGATGCCGGTGGCCTCGAAGACCAGTTCCACGTCCGCCGGGAGTGGGTTGTGTGAAACGTTCAGGACCTCGTCGGCGCCCATCGCCCTGGCAATCCGCAGCGACGCGTCGCTGATGTCGGTGGCGGTGATGCTCCTGGCCCCGGCGTACCTGGCCCCCGCGACCACCAGCGAACCGATGGGTCCGGCCCCGTTGACCAGGATGTCGCGCCCTGCCAGGCCTCCCGCCCGGCCCACGGCGTGCATGGCGACGGCGAGCGGTTCGGCCAGTGCCCCGCGGAGGGTGTCCACGCCGTCGGGCAGCGGACGGACCTGGAATGCCTTGGCGAGCTTGCGTTCGCTGAAGCCGCCGTCGGTGTGCGGGTCGAAGGCCGCCGAGCCGAAGTAGCGGATCTGCGGGTACAGGTTGGTGCGTCCGCGCAGGCGTTCCGGCATGGTGCCGTCCCCCACCAGTTCGGCCGGGTGCACCGTCACGGGCTGTCCCACTTCGAGGTGGTCGACGCCGGCACCGAGCGCTGCGATCCGGCCCGCCACCTCGTGCCCGAGGACGAGCGGTGACGTCAGCGCGGCCGTCCCCGACGCTCCGTGGCGCCAGTACGAAAGGTCGCTGCCGCAGATGCCGCCCCATTCGACGTCGAGCACTACTTCCCCGGGCCCGGCTGCCGGCTCGGGGCGTTCGTCGATGCGCAGGTCGTTGGCGCCGTGGACGACGACCGCTTTCATACGGCGTCCTCGAGGCGGACCATGTCGCGGCCGCGGACCTCGGGGCCGACGGCGGCGGAGACCAGGGTGATCAGCGAGTAGCCGATGAGCATGGCGGCCAGCGGCCACCAATGCCCGGTGACGGCGGTAAGGGTGGCTGCCAGGATGGGGCCGATGGCGGTGGCCAGGATGCCGCCGATTTCCTTGGCCAGGGCCAGCTGGGTGAAGCGGGTGCGGGCGCCGAAGAACTCGGCCATGGTGACGCTTTCCATGGCGAACAGACCCAGGACGCCGAGGTTCAGGCCGATCACCATGGCGATGGTGATGACGGCGGCATTGCCGCTGGTGATCATCAGCATCATCGGGACGGCGTACACGGCGGTCAGGGCGCTCAGCACCAGGTACAGCGGGCGGCGGCCGAAGCGGTCACCGAGGAGCCCGACCACGGGGATGGTGATGAAGCCGAGCAGGGAGCCGTACATGATGGCGTTGGTGCCCACGGTCTTGTCGGTGAGCAGCACGGTGGCCAGGTAGCCCACCAGGAAGGTCTGCACCAGGCCGGAGTTGCCGGCCTGGCCGAAGCGCAGGCCCAGTGCGATGAGGAACGACTTGCCCTTCTTCTGGTGCAGGGCGGCCTCGATGGTGCTGGTGCCGGAGAGTTCGGGGGTCTTGGCGGCGGTCTTGATCTTGTCCCGGGTGAGCGCGACACCGTCCACGACGTCGGCGCGCTGTTCGAAGACGGGGCTTTCCTTGATGGAGCGGCGGATCCAGACGGCGAAGATCATGATCACGAAGCTGGCCAGGAACGGAATGCGCCAGCCCCAGCTCAGCAGGTCTTCCTGGGAGAGCGATGCGACCAGGATGGCCCACAGCGCCGAGGCGCCGAGGGTGCCGGAGTTGGTGCCCAGGCACACCAGGGAGGAGATGATGCCGCGGCGGCGGGCGGAGGCGAACTCGGCCAGCATCACGGTGGCTCCGGCGATTTCCGCGCCGGCGCCGAAGCCCTGGATGAGCCGCAGGGCCACCAGCAGGATGGGGGCCCAGATGCCGATCATGGCATAGGTGGGAAGGACGCCGATCAGGGTGGTGGAGGCGCCCATCAGGGCGATGGTGATGTAGAGGACCTTCTTGCGGCCGATCCGGTCGCCCATGCGGCCGAAGTACACGGCCCCGAACAGGCGGGCCACGTAGCCCACGCCGTACGTGGCCATGGCGGCAATCAGGCCGATGACCGGGCTGACATCCGGGAAGAAGATCTTGTTGAAGACAATGGCCGCCGCCAGGGAATACAGCTGGAAGTCCATGAATTCCATGGCGGTGCCGAGCCAGCCGGAGACGGCCACCTTGGCGAGGTCGCGGGTGGTGCGGGCCTCGGCCTGGCTGCTGGTGGGCGGCGCAATGCTTTCGGTCATCAGTTGCTCCTTTGCAGGTGATGCTGTGGATGGGGACGTTGGAGGACGTTGGAGGGGAGGTGGTCAGCGGGAAAGCTGTGGGCTGCCCGGTCCGGGCCCTCAGGGTCGGCGCAGAGTGAGCGGCAGCACGTCGATTTCTACTACCATACAAGCACTACCATTCTAGTGTGTCAACCAGTTAGACTGATCGCATGGCAACGGACAAAAGAGGCGCCTCCCCCCGGCTTTCGGTGCGCGACCAGACCCTTGAGACGCTGCGGCGGCGGATCATTTCGCTGCAGCTGCCCCCCGGTGAGCCGTTGTCGGAAAACGAACTGGCGCAGGAACTGGGCGTCAGCCGGACGCCGGTGCGCGAGAGCCTCATCCTGCTCCGGGAGGAAGGGCTGGTCCAGGTCTTCCCGCAGATCGGCTCGTTCGTCTCCCTCGTGGACCTAGGCCGTGTTTCCGAGGCACAGTTCGTCCGCGAGGCCATCGAATGCGCTTCGCTGCGGGACCTGGCGGTGGACAGTGCGGGCATCGGCGGCCTGCGGGACATCCTCCGGGCCCAGTCGGACGCCGACGCCCGCGGCGACGTGGAGGAATTCTTCCGCCTGGACGAAGACTTCCACCGCGAACTCCTGCGCCTGGCCGGCCACGAATCGGCCTGGGCTGCGGTCAACTCCGCCAAGGCGCACCTGGACCGGGCCCGCCGGATGAGCCTTCTGGACACCAGGCCCGTGTCCACCCTGATCGAGCAGCACACCGCCGTGGTTGACGCGCTGGAAGCCAACAACCTCTCCGGTGCGGACAGCAGCCTGCGGCTCCATCTCCGCGCCGTCTTCGAGGACGTGCAGCGGATCCAGGAAGCCACGCCCGAGCTGTTTTCCGACGGCGCGGCACGCCGTCCTTCCCGCCGCAGCGTCGCGCGCCTGACCTAGCCGCATCCCGGGCAGGCGTACGACGGCGGGAGGTCCCGCCGTCGTACGCCTGCCGTGTTCCGGGGCGGCTTGTGGCGCCCGGGGCTACTCATCAATCGGGAAAGCACGCTTTCAGGGAACCCTCATGCAGCCGGGCTCCCTCCTGGACGAACTGCCCGAAATTGGGCGCATCCTCGTCCTCGGCCAGGTCCTTGAAGTAGTTCACGTCAAGCTCCCCCGCCTGCGCCTGGGTGGAAACAATGATGCCGACGCAGCTCGCGCCGTCGTTGGCGGCCTGTGCCGGGGTGACCCCGGCGGCAAAAATAGACAGCCCGGCAAGGCTGGCAACGGCGATGCGGCGAAGATGGATGCTCATGGTTGGAACCTCTTCTGGAATGGGGGAATAACCGCCGGCTGCCGGCGTTGGCAAGGCCCCCGCCCGCAGCCGATAGGGCCGGTTCGTTGCCCCCAGGTCGCAGACCCACACGCGGCGCCGGAATGGGACGGGCGCCTGCACCTGCCGGCCAGACGCTGTGGCGGCTGCCCGCAGTCACAGGGTACTGCGGGGTTGCGCCGGCGTCCACGAAAGATCCTGCCGTGGGCGTGCGGCAGCTCCGGATGGTCCGCGACGTCTTTTGTCGGTGCCCCTTGCTAGGTTTGAAGAAGCTGTTCACCAGGGCAGGCGGAACAGTCCGCCGGCCCGGAAATTGTTGGGGAGGCCCTGTGTTCCTGATCGAAGCTGACGGCCCCGGAACGCCGCCGGACCTGGTCTTTTCGGCCAGCGACCTCGTGGCCGCCAGCGAGTGCGAGTACCGCACGCTGCGGATCCTGGACGAAAAGCTGGGCCGCGCCGCGAAGGCGGAGTTTCCCGCCGACGAGATGAAGGTCCGGGCAGGCGAACTCGGCGACCGGCACGAACAGGCCGTCCTGGCCAGCCTGGTGGCCAGGTACGGCGGGTGGGACGCCAGCCGCGGCACGGGGGTCTACTCGCTGGAACGCGGCCAGCCCCTGCGCGGGGAACTCCAGGCCAAGCATGCGGAAACCGAGCTGGCCCTGCGCTCGGGCGCCGATGTGGTCTTCCAGGCCACGTTCTTCGACGGCGAGTTCCTGGGCTACGCGGACTTCCTGGTCAACGAAGCCGCCGGGACAGGAAACCCTGGCCGCTACGAGGTATGGGACACCAAGCTCGCCCGGCACGCCAAGGTGGGTGCCCTGCTGCAGCTCGCGGCGTACGGCGACCAGCTGCTGGCGATGGGACTTGAGCCCTCCCCCGTCGTCACGCTGGTCCTGGGCACCCGCGCCGGGGAGGACTGGCTCCGCAGCCACCATTCCCTGCCGGACCTGCTGCCCGTCTTCCGCGACCGGCGCCGTCGCTTCCGCGAGCTGACGGCCGGCCACCGCGCGGGCGACGCCGCCGTACAGTGGCAGCAGCCCGGCCTCGTGCACTGTGGCCGGTGCGACTACTGCGCCGAACAGGTGCAACTGCACCGGGACCTGCTGATGGTGGCCGGCATGTCCGTGGTCCAGCGGCGGAAGCTGCAGGCAGCGAACATCACCACGATCGACGAACTGGCGGCCATGCCGGCCGGTGAAGCCCATGATGCGGTGGTGCGGCTGCGCGCGCAGGCGCGGATGCAGCTTGGCCTGGACGGGGCCGCGGGATCCCGGACCTTCACCAAGGACGGCTCACCCCACACCGTCTCCTACACTGTCCTCCCGGAACACACCATCGGGTCGCTGCCGGCACCCAGCGACGGCGATATCTTCTTCGATTTCGAGGGCGACCCGCTCTGGCAGGACCCGGCCACCGGCGCCTGGGGCATCGAGTATCTGTTCGGCGTCATCGAAGCCCCGGTCCCGCGGGACAGCACGCCTGTCTTCCGGCCTTTCTGGGCACACTCCCGGGCCGGTGAACGCCGGGCCTTCCTGGACTTCCTGGACTATGTGGAAAATCGCCGTGCCCGCTACCCGGACATGCACGTCTACCACTACGCGCCGTATGAAAAGACGGCGTTGAGGAACCTCTCCCTGGCCCACCAGGCCGGAGAGGACACCGTGGATGACTGGCTGCGGCAGGGCCTGCTGGTGGACCTGTACGCCACGGTGAAGCACTCGCTGCGCATCTCAGAGGCGTCCTACTCCATCAAGAAGCTGGAACCGCTGTACATGGGCGGCAACCTGCGGTCCGGGGACGTCAAGGACGCCGGCGCCTCCGTGGTGGCCTACGCGGCGTACTGCGCTGCCCGCGATGCCGGGCGCAGCGTGGACGCCGAAACGGTCCTGGCCTCCATCTCGGACTACAACCAGTACGACTGCCTGTCCACGCTGCGGCTGCGGGACTGGCTGCTGCAGATCACGCCCCCGGCCTCCGCGGATGCCGCGTCCGTACCGGGTGGGGCGGCGTTGGAAGCCCGGGCAGCGGTCCCCATGCCGGATCCTGCAGACAGCAAGGACCCGGAAGCGGTGGCGGAAACCCCGGAGGAACAGCGGCTGCGGGAGTACCTGGCCGGCCTGCCGGACAACCGGCCCTGGACCGATGACGAACGCGCCATCGCGATGGTGGCTGCGGCCACGGGCTACCACCGCCGGGAACGCAAGCAGTTCTGGTGGCAGCACTTCGACCGGGTGGAGGCACCCCTGGAGAGCTGGTCCGGGCAGCGGAACGTGTTCATGGTTGAATCGGCCGAGGTTTCTTCCGACTGGGCGCTGGCGAAGCCCACCGAGCGGATGCGTACGCGTGTGCTGCACCTCCGGGGCACCATGTCGGAAGGGTCCGATTTCCGTCCCGACTCCACGTGGTGCCGCTTGTACGATCCCCCGGCCCCCGACGGCATGGCGGCCCCAAACGCCGCGCCCAACGCCCGGGCGTACACCTTCAAGACACGTATCGACGCCGTCAGGCCGGCTCCGGACAATCCGGGACACACCGTCATTACTATCTCCGAGAAAGAGTCCAAAAAGGTCGCCGCGTACCCGCACGTGCCGGTTGCGCTGACCGAGGACCAGCCCCTGGCCACCGCCGGCATCGAGGCGGCCATCGCAGCGATAGCCCAAGCTGTCGGTTCCTCGGTGCCGTCCATTCCCTCCCAGCCGGCACTGGACATCCTGCGCAAGCTGCCGCCGCGTTTCCACTCCCTCCCGGGGCCGGCGGAAGTACGGCACGGCGACGGTGCCGCCGATTACGCGGGCGCCATCACCGAATCCGTCCGGGACCTCGACCGGTCCTACCTGGCCGTACAGGGCCCTCCAGGAACGGGAAAGACGTACGTTGGCGCCCACGTGATTGGCGCCCTCGTGGCGGAGGGGTGGAAGGTGGGCGTCGTGGGCCAGTCCCATAACGTCGTCGAAAACCTGCTCTGCTGCGCCATTGCCCGGGGCGGCGTGGACCCGTCCCGGGTGGCCAAGAAGCTGGCCGCGCCGCATGATGTGCCGTGGAAGGCAACAGCCGACGGCGACGTGTCCCGGCTGTTGTCCTCCCCCGGGGGTTGCCTGGTGGGCGGCACCGCCTGGACCATGACCGGCAAGGAGGTCCCCGCCGGGTCGCTGGACCTGCTGGTCATCGACGAGGCCGGCCAGTTCTCCCTGGCCAACACGCTCGCAGTCAGCCGGTCAGCGTCCAGGCTGCTCCTGCTCGGTGATCCGCAGCAGCTGCCCCAGGTGACGCAGGGAGCCCACCCGGAACCTGTGGATGAGTCCGCGCTGGGCTGGCTCGCGGCCGGGCACCCCACCCTGCCCGCGGCCCTGGGCTATTTCCTGGCCGACACCTGGCGGATGCACCCGGAGCTTTGCCGTGCGGTCTCCATCCTCAGCTACGAGGGCAAGCTTCAGGCCGCTCCCGCCGCCTCGCTGCGGGAGCTGGAAGGTGTGGCGCCCGGAGTTGAGACAGTGTTCGTGGGCCACAGCGGCAACGCCACGGCCTCCAAGGAAGAAGCGGACGAGGTGGTGCGCCAGGCCCGGCGCCATATCGGATTGAAGTGGAAAGCGGGGGCGGACACCGAGGCCAGGCCGCTGGAGCAGCAGGACCTGCTGGTCGTGGCTGCCTATAACGCCCAGGTCCACCTGGTCCGGAAGGCCCTGGCGGAGGCCGGCCTGCCGGACGTGCGCGTGGGCACCGTGGATAAGTTCCAGGGCCAGGAAGCACCGGTGGTCATCGTGTCCATGGCCTGTTCAGCCGTCGCGGAGGCGCCACGCGGGGCCGAGTTCCTGCTCAACAGGAACCGGATCAACGTGGCGGTGTCGCGCGGGCAGTGGCGGGCCGTCATCATCCGTTCCCCGGAACTGACCAGCTACATGCCGCACAAACCGGGCGCCCTTGAGGAGCTTGGGGCCTTTATCGGCCTCAGCTCCCGGGGGTAGTGCCGGCGGGTGTCAGTGCGCCCGGAAGCCGCGGAATTCACCCGAGGCTTCAGCCATCGAGGCTTCCACGCTGTCCACGCGGCCCGGCGTGCGGCCGGAGTTAAGCCACTCGAGGAGTTGGCGCACCTTCGGCTCGGGCCCCTCGGCCACCACGGATACCGAACCGTCGTCCAGGTTCCTTACCTCGCCGGACAATCCAAGGTCCTCGGCCTGGCCCATGGTCCAGAAGCGGAAACCCACCGCCTGCACCATCCCATGGACGCGGGCCTGCAGCCGGACACTCTCCGGCGCCTGGCCATCCGGCGCTGAATCATCCGGTGCCGGACCTGCATGCCTGCCCATGGCGGGCCTCCTCGGGAAGATGGCCCCCAACCGGGTAGCAGTAGATGCCGTTATGGGCGCCCAAAACGACAGTTACTGCGACCCAGTTGGGATGCGCCGCCTAGTTGATGGTGATGTCGCGGGTGGCGTGGTTGTAGCGGATGGTGACCGTGCCGCCACCGTGGTGCAGTTCGTGGTTGGGGCCATCGAACGCGCCGAACGCGCCGTAGTTCTCAGTCCAGGAGCGGTTCAGGGCAATCTTGAACGTGTAGAAGCCGGCCGGCAGGTCCGCGCTCTTCTTCCATTGCTGGTCCAGGAAGTCGAATTCCATCTGGGCTTCGTCGTACTGCGGAGCCCAGTTTTCCGGGGCGCCCAGGATGGTGTTGAAATCGCCGGCGACAGCAACGGCTTCGGGCTGCGGGTGGGTCTCGACGTCCGGGCCCTCGAACGGCTCGGCCGGCGCAGCGGCTTCGACGTCAGCCTTCTTCGCCGGCGCCTTGCGGGTGCGGACGGCCTTCACCACAGGTTCGACGGCGTCTTCAAGCGCCTTCGCCGCCTTGCCCACGGCCGCGGCAGCCTTCTTCGCGGGAGCCTTCTTGGCAGGCTTCTTAGCCGCGGCCTCGGCGGCTGCCGGCACGGCAGCGGCCGGCTCCGCGAACTTGCGGACGAACCCGGCGGGCGCGGTGGGAACCGGGGTGTCCGCAGGTACCGGAGTGCCGGCGTCGAGGGCGGTGGCGAAGGAAACCGCGTCCGGGAAGGCCACCGTGGCACGCATGCCGTCATCGGTGATGGTCCAGCCGGAACGGCCCTTGACCAGCCAGCCTGCCTTGACCAGCTTGGCGGTGGCCGAGGTGAGGGTCTTGTGGCCGCGGGGGATGCCGCCGCTGAGGAGTTCGGCCTCGTGCTCGTTGAACGGCACGCGGGCGGTTGCTTCCGCGAGGACCTGGCCCGCGTTCAGTGCATCGCCGGACCACACGCCTTCGGTCAGGACATCCAGGACGGTCTTGAGTCGAAGGAACGTGTTTTCTGCGGTGGACTTGGCCATGATTCCCCTTTTATGAAAGCGATCGGTCTTAGGCATCATGCCAACTGCCGATTAAATCGCGCGACTTTAATTGGTTAACTCTGTGTGTCGTGACCGACTGTGAAGCGGATTACGCCGCAAGTGAGGCGGAGGTCTCAGGTAAGGGCTGTCTGCATAACCCTCAAAGCGCTGACATGGGTGCTGCCCTGCACTCCCCCGGACACGCCTGCGGCACACAGTTTACCGGGCCGCAGGCAGTGGTGTTGCGCCTGACACATTGGCGGTCAGGGGGCCACTTCCCGGCCGTTCAGTTCCGCCAGCAGCTCGGCCTTCCGCTCCTCGGTCGCGAAGGACGAGTGGATGGAGTTGGCGGCCAGGCGGGCCTTGTCGAAGTCGGAAAGATCGAATACCGCGGCCAGCTGGGCGAAGTTGTCATCCACGTAGCCGCCGAAGTAGGCAGGATCGTCCGAATTGACGGAAACGTTCAGCCCGGCGGCCAGCATGGCGGGCAGCGGGTGGTCGGCAAGCGTGTCCACGGCGCGCAGGCGGACGTTGGACAGAGGGCAGACAGTCAGCGGAATCCGGGCGTCGACGAGGCGCTCCACCAGCTCGGGGTCCTCCATGCAGCGGATGCCGTGGTCGATGCGCTCGACGCCCAGGATGTCCAGGGCCTCTGTGATGTAGGACGCCGGGCCCTCCTCCCCCGCGTGCGCCGTCAGCCGCAGGCCTGCTTCGCGCGCCTTGGCGTAGAGCCGTTCAAATTTGGCGGGCGGGTTTCCCACCTCGGCCGAGTCCAGTCCGATGGCACCGATGGGCGCGTTCATGGCCAGCAGCTGGCCGAAGACTTCCAGCGCCGAGTCCTCCGGAAGGTCACGCAGGAACGCGGCGATCAGCAGGGTGGAGATGCCGTAGTCCTCCTGGGACGTGGCCAGCACGGAGGCCACGCCGTTGACGCACACGTCCAGGGGGATGCCGCGGGAGAGGTGCGCCTGCGGGTCCATCATGATTTCGGCGTGCCGTACCCCGGCCGCTGCGGCGCGTTGGAGGTAGTCGCGGGTCATGTCGGCAAAGTCCTGCTCCGTGCGCAGTACCGCCATGTTCGCGTAGTAGAGGTCCAGGAAGGACTGCAGGTCCGTGAACTCATACTTTTCCCGGAGTTCGTCCAGGCCCGAGTAGGGCAGGGCGACGCCGTTGCGCTCCGCCAGGGCAAAAATCAGTTCGGGCTGCAGCGTGCCTTCGATGTGCAGGTGCAGTTCAGCCACGGGGAGTGGGTTGGCAGGGACCGCGGGTTCCGCGATGTCCGCTTCGGTTTCGGGCATGGTGCTGCCGCCGGCAAAGTTGTCCATCCGGTCAGGATAGTCCAACACGCCGGGCCGGTTTCGATTTGATAACGCCAAGGTGATGTCCTAGCGTGAAAAGCATGCCCGCACGGCGGGCTCATTGATTGCCAGGTGCTGCCTTCACCAGAACTGCCCAGCGGCAGCCACCGACATTGACCTCTATTCGTCAGGGGCGGGCAGTGGCGCGACGATCTCCGGGGACGGAACCAGCGCTGGTGGCCTTCAGGAGCATCACCACCATGAAAAACACCAAATTCCGTACTGCCGCGCGCCGCGGAGTCACCCTGGCTGCCGTCTCAGCGGCGGGTCTGGCGCTTTCAGCCACCGCGGCCAACGCAGCAACCCCCACCTCCACCTGGGATGCCCTGGCGCAGTGCGAAAGCGGTGGCAACTGGTCCACCAACACCGGCAACGGCTTCTCCGGCGGCCTGCAGTTCACCTCCAGCACGTGGGCCGCCTATGGCGGCACCGGCTCTCCGGCGGATGCCAGCCGGGATCAGCAGATCGCCGTGGCGGAGCGGGTCCAGGCCTCCCAGGGCTGGGGAGCGTGGCCGTCCTGCGCGTCCCAGCTCGGCCTCAGCGGCGGGGGCGGCGCGCCCGTGCAGAGCGCGCCCATCCAGAGTGCACCGGTACAGAACGCGGCCGCACAAAACGTCCAGGTCCAGAGCGCACCGGCCCAGCAGGCTCCGGCGCCGCGGCACGCCACGTCCGTCCCGGTCAGTGGCGAGACCTATACGCTGCAGGCCGGCGATACGCTGAGCATCGTTGCCCAGAAGCTCGGCATCGAGGGCGGCTGGCAGCACCTGGCCGACGCCAACCTGGACACCATTCCGGATCCGAACCTCGTCTTCGAGGGACAGGTCATCCAGCTTCCCGCGTAACAGCAGCGGCACGTGCCGCACCGCCTCCCAAGGCGACACAGGCAGGTCGGCGATAGACAAATTCCGTCGACCAAACGACGACGCCGGCACACCCCCAGAAGGGATGTGCCGGCGTCGTTCTTTTAATCCAGGAAGCCTGGCTTAGCTGGCGGGCAGCTCGCGGACGATCCGCACCTTCCAGGCGTGCTCATCGCTGGTGTCCAGGAGGGCGACCGTGCCGTGGGCCAGGTTCAGCGCGACCCGCTTGACGGCCAGCAGCTCCAGGTAGAGATGCTCGTTCATGCGGCTGGGGGTGTCGATCATGTACTTCACGGCGTCGCGTACCTTGCGGTAGTTGGCGCTGCGTTCACGGTGCATGTGCAGTTCCAGGGCGGAGCGCTGCTTGAGCCGCGGCTCGTGCCGGTTCAGCAGCGTCACGGCGGTGTGGACTGCGACGACCAGGGTGAGCGAAACGCCGTAGATCCACCATCCGCTGGAGAGCAGGAACAGGGGCAGGTTGCCGATGGCAACGAGGGCGATCACCACGCGCAGGGCTGCGATGCGGCGCACGGTCCGGGCGACGGCGGCCACGCCGTCGCGGAAGCGGTGCTGCTCCTTGCGCGCGGCTGCAGGGTCAATGGTGAACTCGTCGAGGACCAGGATGCCCTTCGCTTCCGGCCCGAGCATCTGCCCGTAGCGGGGCTGTGCGGGGCGGGTGCTGGCGAGGGTCTTTTCAGGAGTTGATGTCATGAGAGAGCTTCCAAAACGCGGGGGTGGTTGCGGAGATCTTAGTGGTTTAACCTGGAAGCCGTATGCAGGCGTCCATTATTTGGACACCACCCGTGCCTCTGTGTGGCCCCCTGCACAGCAATTGGTACTTCCGCCCGGTGCCGTCAGACTGAGTAGATGCAAACCTTCCTCCCGTACCCCGATTTCCGGCAAAGCGCCGCCGCCCTGGACACCGCACGGCTGGGCAAGCAGCGGGTTGAAGCCCTGCAGGCGCTGCGTGCCCTGGTGATCCCCGGGTACGGCTGGCAGACCCACCCGGCGATCCGGATGTGGATGGGACACGTCCCGGCCCTGACCATGTACGGGCTGGCCATGGTGGACGAATGGCTCGAACGGGGCCATCCGGACAACACGCGGGCCAACATCCTGGAGTTCGCGCCGCAGGCCGCCCATCCCGATTACGCCGCCAAAATCATCCTGCCGCCGTGGCTGGGCGATCCGGACTTCCACCTGAGCCACCGTTCCAAGCTGGTGCACAAGGAACCGAAGTTCTACACCCGGGTCTTTCCCGACGCCATTCCGGAGATGGACTACGTCTGGCCCGAGCCCCGGCATGAGTTCCTTCCGCAGGAACCCGAGGGCGAGATCCTGTGGATCCTCCGCGACCCGCATGACGACGTCGATGCCCGGTCGCTGGACACGGTGGCGCTTCCGCCGGTCAACCGCA
Organism: Arthrobacter sp. C152; assembly: GCF_054890965.1. Taxonomy (NCBI): domain Bacteria; kingdom Bacillati; phylum Actinomycetota; class Actinomycetes; order Micrococcales; family Micrococcaceae; genus Arthrobacter; species Arthrobacter sp. C152. The sequence continues at coordinate 33,626 of NZ_JBTZSU010000013.1, read as the reverse complement.
GCGCCGCTGCCGCGGTGTCCGCCGGCGACGACGGCTACACCCCCGTCTACATCGAGGACGGTTCCAGGCGCCCCTCGCGGGCCCCGAAGAAGGCACCGCCGAGGCCCCAGGAGAAGAAACCCACCCGCAAGCGGCTGGCGCAGGAGGAGGCCTTCCGGACCCTCCCCGGCAAGACCCCGGTGGCGGTGCCGCTGGAGCGCGGGGCCAAGTTCGCGGTGGGCCACGTTCTGGGGCGCCCCATTACGCTTAAGGACGGCCGGTTCGGCCGGAACTTCGAAGTCACCGAAATCATCGACCGGTCAGCCTTTGCCTACCCTGCCCTCCTGCAGGACCCCCGGGTGTTCTTCCCCGTCGAGGCCCCGTAGCCCATGACTGTCCTTCTTGCCGGCTGCGGCGACCTCGGGACCGAGGCCGGCCTGCGGTTCGCCGCCCGGGGCCACCGGGTGGTGGGCTGGCGCCGTTCCCCCGCAAAACTGCCGGCCGCGATCGACGGGGCCGCGGCTGACCTGGGATCGCCCGACCTGCCGCCAGTCCCGGAGGATACCACCGCCGTCGTTATTGCCGTAGCCGCCGACGCACCCAGCGAGGAGGCGTACCGGACGGCGTACCTGCGCGGCGTCACCAACGTCCTGGACGCGCTGGAGCGTGACGGCGTGGCGCCCGGACGCGTCCTGTTCGTCTCCTCGACGGCGGTGTACGGCGACGCCGGCGGGGGCTGGGTGGATGAAGCCACGCCGGCGCAGCCGGGCGGCTTTTCCGGCCGGATCCTAATGGAGGCCGAAGAGCTGCTCCGCGGCCGGCTCGCGGGGACAGGGACGTCGGCGGTGTCGCTGCGGCTCGGCGGAATCTACGGGCCCGGCAGGACCCGGCTGATCGACCAGGTACGCACTGGTTCCGCCGTCATCCCCCGTGAGGTCCGCTACACCAACCGGATCCACCGCGACGATGCCGCGGCCGCCATCGTCCACCTCGCCACCATGGCCGCCGTCCCGGCACCGGCCTACGTCGGTGTGGACGACGACCCCGCCGACCTCGGCACCGTACTCCGGTTCCTTGCCGCGGAGATGGGCCTCGGGGAACCGCCGGTGGGCGACGCCGGGCCGGCCCGTGGCGGCAACAAGCGCTGCCGTAATGGCCTGCTCCGGGGCACGGGTTTCAGCTTCGCCTTTCCGTCCTTCCGCGAGGGGTACCGGGACATCCTGGCCGGCAACGGTGTGCGCCACCCGTAGGCGTCCCCCTATCTGTCGAGGGGGGCGAAAGCCCCGGCTCCGGCGTCACGGTCTGCAGTAGAGTGCCCTTATCGTGCAGACATCCAGGCGCCATCTGGTGGTGCGCCCCCTCGTTGCGGCAGTCGTGTTGTCGGTCCTGGCATACGGCTTAGCCAGCTGCGTGTCCGACACAACGCCGGCCCGGAGCGCTGCCGTGGAAGGGCCGGCGGCTCCGACCGTCAACTCCCCCAGCGGCGAAGCCATGCCCGTGGGCAACCTGCCCGGCTGGACCCAGGTCTTTACGGAGGACTTTGCCAGCGGGAACGTGCCGGTGGGCGGCTTCCCCGGCGCCCCCTACGGCCCGAAGTGGAGCGCCAACTACGCGGACGGCACACCGGACACCGCCGCCCAGCTGCACCAGTCGCGGTCCGGCTACTACCCGTCGAAGGTCCTCAGTGTCAGCGACGGCGTCCTGGACATGTACCTGCACTCCGAAAACGGCGTGTCGATGGGGGCCGCCCCGGCACCCAAGCTCACGGAAACCGGTGAGCGCCCCTACAACAGCCAGCTGTACGGGCGGTACTCGGTGCGGTTCCGGGCAGACTCCCTGGAAGGGTTCAAGGCGGCATGGCTGCTCTGGCCGGACAGCAAACACTGGCCGGAGGACGGCGAAATCGACTTCCCGGAAGGGGACCTGGCTGCATCGATCTACGCCGCCGTGCACGGCACGGACAGTTCCGACGGCGGCGCGGCCGACGTCTTCCACACGGCGTTTTCCTTCACGTCCTGGCACACCGCCACCACCGAGTGGAGTCCCGGGCGGGTTGAGTTCTTCCTCGATGGCAGCTCGATAGGCGTCAGCACCGCAGCCGTCCCGGACACGCCGATGCATTTCATGCTGCAGACGGAGTCCTGCCTCCCGGCGTGTCCGGACCCGGGAATTAGCGGCCACCTGTACGTGGACTGGGTGGCCATCTGGAAGAAGGGCTAGCCGCGCAGGCCGTCCGGGCGCCAGTACCGCAGGCCGCCGCTGGTGGACCCGTCGCGCGCCACCTTGATCACCGCGTAAGGGAAGACTCCCCGGTCCCGCTGGTCCGGCCCGTGGCCGCGCACGTCCGAACACCATGTGCCCGTGTTGATGTAACGGGTGCGGCAGCCGTCGAGCGGCGATTCGAGGGCCCGGTGGGTGTGCGCCGACACGTACCAGGCCACCGACGATCCATGCGCCTTGAGGGTTCGTGCGACCCGCCCGGCCGCGGCAGGGGCCTCCTCGCCGGCGATGCTCCGCCCGGCGGCCGCCAGCATCATGCGGGTGGCGGCGACCGGGAGCGCCGAAACCGTCCGGAACCGGGACAGGCGCGCCAGCTCCCGGACGGCCGTCCCGTCGAGCGCCAGTTTCCGCGACTCTGTCTGCAGCAGCTCACGGTACGCGGAGCCCCGGACGCGCAGTTCCCCCAGCTCGGATGCCACGCAGGCCCGGGCAACCTCCCCGGCACGGCTCAGCGGCGACCTGGCCGGATGCGCATGCCAGGCGGCGAGGGGCGGCAGTTCCAGCCCGTCGGTGCCGCTAACCGCCGTGCGGAGCACCTCGGGCAGCCGGTGCAGCGAATGATGCTGGTGCCCGTGCTCGGCCACCAGCACGTGCGGCACGTGCAGCAGCCAGGGATGCACCCGGACCCGTGCCGGGTCCCGGGGTGAGAGCAGCGTTGCCAGGCGTGCGGCCACCGACGGCCGCGCCAGCTCCACGTCGTGGTTGCCGCACACGAAGTGCAGTTCCACGCCGCGGGCTGCGCATTCCTCCAGCGCCCAGAATGTCTCGAGGTGGCGGCCCAGGATGGACTCGAGCCGGCCCAGGCTTTCGTCCTCGCCGTACCTCACCAGTTCGAACGTGTCGCCGACGAACACCACGTGCTTCCGCCGGCCGGCGGCCGGCAGGACCTTGCGGCGCAGGAACTCCGGCAGCACCTTGCCCGGGTCCCGGGGGTCGTCGTCGGACATTCCCAGGTGTAGATCGCTGACCAGCCACCAGCGGGCCGCGCTGCTCATGAGAGCAGTCCGATCACGCGTGGCAGGAAGAGGAGCAGGTAGGTCGCCCACATGATAGCGACCGCCCTGTGGCTCAGCATCCGGCCGGCGAGCCCCGACGGTGTGGCCTGGCCGGCATCCGGGCCGACGCGCCGCAGTTCCAGGGTGACCAGGGCGACGAGGAGAACGGCAGCAGCCAGCAGCCCTGCCACGTTGATGATCATGTTTCCTCCTGCCGGGCGCGCTCCAGGCACGCCAGGATGGTTATGACGGACATCGCGACGACGCATGCCTGCCAGGACCACACCGCGAGGTAGAACATCGCGGTGGACACGGCCGTGAGCATGGCGAGGCCGAGGACGGGGACGAGCAGTGCGCCGAAGGCCCGGTCGGCCACGTGCAAAAGCCGCGCCACCGCCTGGCCGGGAAGCAGGACAAGGACGACGGCGGCGGCGAGCGCCTGCACCGGCGCCGGCAGTCCGATGAGGGTCACCACGGACAGCACGACGGCGGCAAGCCCGACTGCCAGGGTCACCCGGCTGACGCGGCCGTTCATGGCGCCACCTCGGGCGCTGCCACCTCGAAAGGGGCCAGCCGGTACACGCGCGCGTCATCGTTGCTGAACACGAGCTGCACGGTGTCCTGGGTGCGCAGCCACTGCTCGAACTCATCGAAGCCCTGCTCGGTAATGTCGCCCTGGAGCACCAGGCTCGCCTCCGACGACCGCGTCAGCAGGATCAGCCCGCCGGCGGGATTGTGCCGGGCATAGTCGTAGACCAGCGGCCCGCACGTCGCCACGGCAAGGCCGGACTTGCACAGGTCATCGACGGTCCGGTAGCGGTGGTCGACGTACCCCTCGTTGCGCCACGGCGTGGGATGCGCTGCCGAGATGACCGCCGAGCCCTCGGGTGCCAGGCGCTGCACAGCCTTGACGGCGGCCAGCTCGTTGTCGGTGAAGACGTCGTACCGGGCGTTGCCGAACCGGCCCGTCACCGTCATCACGGCCAGCAGGCAACAGCAGACGGCAAGGGCACCCGCGGCCAGGAAGGACGGACGTGCGCCGCCGCGCGCGGGAAGCAGGACCGAACTGGCCTGCATGGCGATGAAGGGCAGCGCGAACAACGAAACGCGGATCAGCATCTCCCCGCCGTACGACTGCGTGGGGAAAAGCAGGGGCGGGGTGACGGCGAGGAGGACCACCCTGAGGTCCAGGCGCTTCCTGCGCCAGTCCCACACCGCACCTGCCAGGGCGAGCAGCCACAGGACGACGGTAAGGAGCATCCGCACCTGCACCACCAGCAGGTGGCCGGGGGTGCCGATGACACGGTCGACGATGTTGGCCTGGGTCGCGGCCTGGAGTCCTGCATCCGCCAGTGGCGGGTGGCCGTCCAGGTAGGCGCTCGCGGGATAGGCGAGCCAAAGCGCCAGCACGACGGCGATAATCAGTGGCAGCCGTCCGGGCCAGACCCGTCCGCTGAGGGTAAGCGCCGTGACGGCGATGAGCACCATGAAGGGGGTCAGCTGGTGGCTCGCGCTGATGACCACGACCAGCAGGAGGGTCACCACGAGTGCGCTGAGCCGGCGTGCGGGCTGCGTTTCGACGGGTGTGCGGCCCCGCCACCATGCGGCCAGCTCGGCTCGTTTGAAGCCGCGGAAGGCTGGCGGCTGTGCTCCGAGCGGGCCGATGACCAGTGCCAGGACGACGAGGTAGAGGAAGAGTCCGAAGGCCTGGGGTGAGAGGTAATCCTGGTCCTGCCAGTTTCCGAGGCAGAAAATCCAGAGCACGAGCCAGCGCCGCCGGGGATCGGCGGTCAGCTGGCGTACCAGCACACCGAGGGCTGCCAGCCACAGCCCCATGTCCACCACGGGCGCCCAGAGGGCAAAGGACACGGGGTCGATCCCGGTTGCCTTCAGCAGCGTGGCGAGGAGGGCGAAGAAGCCGGGCCAGTTGAAGTATGCGTCGATGTCAGGGTTGATGTCCTGGGTGCTGGCCAGGGCGTCGGCGATGCCGAGGTGGCGGAACGCAACCTCGCCCCGGGGTATGTCGGTGACGAAGATTGCCGTGCCGAACAGCATGAGCACCAGCACGGCGAGGAGCCAGATCATGACAGGCCGGCTCGCCGGGCCGGCCGTACCGCCGCGCAGCGCCACAACGAAGGCGAGGTTCAGGAGGACCACCCCGGCCCAGAACGGGTACGGCAGCACGGCGACGAGTCCAAGGTCGCTGTTGATGGGCACGGACACCGTGGAAGCGGCCCAGACGCCAAGCGCCAGGGCAGCGGCTCCGGCCAGGGCGCACAGGATGTCACGGGACTTGACGCGGCCCCTGGGGCGGCTGGCTGTTTCGACCACGGTGATCATCGTGCCTCCAGCTTGATGCGCCGCAGGACGGCCAGCAGCCGCACGCCGACCGCCGCGGCGCCGATGGAAAGCACCACCAGCCAGGCGAGGGCCATGTTCGTGGCGCCCTTGTCGGCGGCCAGCAGGGCGGAGGTGCAGAGCGTTACGCCGAGCACCACACCCACCACGATCGGCTCCGCGTAGCGGCCGCGGGCCCGGTAGACGGCGTTGTAGGCCTGCAGGACCGCGTATGGCACCAGCCCGGCTGCCAGCAGTTGCAGGGCACCGGCCGACGAGTCGGCGTACTGGGTCCCGAGCAGGCTGAGCAGCGGCCGGGCGAGGAGCACCAGGACGGCGGCGGCGAGGCCTCCCACGGCGAGCGACCAGCGCAGGCTGGCCCAGGTGGTCGCCGCCAGGCGTTGGGGATCACGGACGCCCTCGGAGAACTGGACGATTCCCATCAGCACCGGCGCCGTGTACGCGGCCCAGGCCATCATCCATGCGGGATACCAGTAGGCGGCTGCCTCGGGCGCCACGGTGTGGGCGAGCAGGAGCGGCAGGACCAGCCCCGGGGCACGTTCGGTGAGGGTGAGGAGCTGGTTCGGGATGCCGACGGCCAGGAGCGGGCGGTCGCGCATCGAACGGAAGGACGGCCGCGGCCGGTAGCCCATCAGCCGCCGCAGCTGGATCGCGCCGATAACGCAGGCGACGGCGGAGCCGAGGGCCCAGCAGGCCATCAGCACGTCGGCGGGGGCCCCGTGCGCGAGCCAGGCGACGAGCGCCGCGGCACCGAGTGAGACGGCGCCACCCACCGTGTACCTCGACGTCGCGCTGGCGCCGCGTCCCAGGGCCACGAGGGCTTGGTCGAGCACGATCACCATGGTGCCGGTGACCGCGGCGACCAGGAATGTGAGCCAGAAGAGAACGGAAGTTGACGCCGTGTCCGGTGCCACGGCTGTCTGCAGGATGAGATAGCCGGCTGCCAGCACCGTGCCCGCGATCCCCACGGTGGCGAAGGCGGCGTCGAGGACCCGTGCGGGAGGTTCGCCGCGGCCCACCGAGACGATCACCGCGGAGCCGGCACCGAGCACTGCGAGCTGCGTGCAGATCATGACGGCCGCCACGGCGGCCGTGGTGAGGCCGACTTCACGGTCGGACGTGGCACGCGCTGCCACGATCCAGAAAGCGAACCCGGCGCCCGTCTGGGCGGCCTTGGCCAGGACGAGGCCCAGCGAGCTGCGCAGGGCGGAGTGCCGGACGCCCGAATCGTCCGTCACAGCCGCCCCGCGCGCGGCCCTCACGACGCGAGGCCCCTGGCCAGGCCGGCGTAGTTGTACCAGCAGAAGGCGGCGTAGTACTTGAGCCACCGGGGTTGGCCTTTAGCCAGGCTCAACGCGCTGCCGCGCACTGCCGCGGCGGCGGGCAGCAGCGCCAGCCTCGCGCCGCGCCAGCCGTGTTTGCGGATCATCCGGCCCAGTCCGGTTCCGTCCATGAGGAACTGGTCGAGCGCGAAGTCGAAGTCGTCTGCGGCGAAACGGTGTTCAACAAAGACCCGGCGCGACACCGCTGTGCGGAGTCCGGACTCCCGCATCCGCCAGCGCAGTTCGATGTCCTCGCCCGATTTGAACGAATCGTCGAACCCCATGCCGAGCATCAGTTCCCGGTCCACGATGGTGGCCACCAGTCCGAACCAGTTGCGGCTGCGTCCGGTGCGGTGGTGGTGTGCCAGGGCCTGCCCCCAGTATCCCGGGCCGCTTACGCTCTCCAGGCCGGCCTGGAGGGCGTCGTGGCCGTCCTCCACCAGTTCCTTGAGCAGGTCGGCTACGCCGGAGGGCCTGAACACGACGTCGGCATCGACCAGCAGCACCCATGGGGTGTTGCTGCTGCGCACCCCGAGGGTCCGCGCCCACGGCAGGCCCCTGCCCTCATCGCTGAGGACCCGGGCGCCGGCCGCGCGGGCGATGTCGACGGTGCCGTCGGTGGACAGTCCGTCCACGACGATGATTTCGGCGACACCGGACTGGCGCAGTGCCTCGAGGCAGCGCGGAAGCAGGCTTTCGGCGTTGCGCGCCGGAACGACCGCGGTGACCTCGACGGGGCTAGGTTCCATGGTGTCCCACCCCTCAGGCCTGCTCGTCCACGACCGACGGCAGGAGCTGCTCGAGGTACCGGACGATGTCGTCCGACGCTTCGTCCGCGGTGTAGGCGGAGGGCACCTGGAGCAGGTGGCAGGGCCGCCCGTCGAGGGCCTTGCTCAGCACGATCCCCTTGGCCGTGAAGTGCTCGCGCCACGGGACCACGGACGTAGCAGCCAGGCCCGTGACGACCCGCTGCGAGAAGCCTGCCATTTCGATGTGGAAGTTGCCGAGCATGCGGTCCACCATCCACTCGCTCGTCCGCTCGACCAGCCGGGACCGGGTGCCTTCGAACCGCTCGACATAGATGGCCGCGGCGAGCGGGGCCGACGTGGTGACGTCCCGCCCCGGGAATGCGGTTGCGGGAGTGACCATCCGGTGTTCAGGGGACCACCGCCGCGAGAAGTCCGCGAGGCGCGGATAACGGATGACGTACGGGTGGACCAGGGTGGTGAGCCGGCTGACGCTGGTGGAGAGCTGCGACGGGACAAGGGGCTTGCGGACCCCCTCGAACAGGTGCGGGTAGATGGCCCGGTGGTGGGGCTTGATGAACATCGGCTTCGCGTAGCCGAGCAGGGTGGCGTCCTCGGCGAGGAAGGCCCAGTCGTCGCCCATGAAGGACCACCCGTCCCGCCGCATCAGTTTCGCGACGGTGCTCGTCTTGCCGGTCCCACCGGCGGCGGGAAGCGCGATCGCGTGGCCCCGGTACGCCATCGTCGCCGCGTGGATCATCCCGGCGCCCTTGCCGACCATGGCGGCATCGAGGACAGGGACCACCGACGTCAACAGCTCGCCGGGACCGTGGATACGCCATTGGTCTGCGTCCCGCACGATCTGGACCCGGTCGGCCTGGAACCGCACACTGTTCGCCGTGTAGGCGAGTTCGTGCTCCACCAGGCCCGCGTCCGGCATCGGTTCCGGCCGGTCGTCGACGAGGATGTCGGCCGGCCGTTCCGTGTCGGTGGAAAAGCATGCCAGCATGCTCTGGAGTTGGGCCGCTGCTGGCGCCTTGGCGTCAACGCGGATCGTGACGCGGCCGTGGATGTCGAAGTGCGGTGCCTTTGTCTGCCGGGTGCGCATGATCGTCCCCTGTCTGGGTGGTGTTGGTCGGATGGTCTGCTGCTGTGGGCGGTCCTGACGGGTCAGCCGGGCGGTCACGGCGGGGGGTGCCTGGCGGGCCGGTTCACTTAACCTCCCGCCACGGGCTAACCCCGGCCAGCACGGGCTGGTTCAGGGGGCGGCCGGGAACGTGCGCCAGCTGCCGTCCCCGGAGGTAGCCCGCCGACGTGCAGGCCACAACTGCCACCAACGCGGCTGCGCGGCTCAACCCGGCGGCATCTCCGCGGCTCCAGTCACCGATGCCCCTGATGAAGGCCCGGGTGAGGACGTTGCGGACGTACCGCCTCTCCGGGCCCAGGGCCCGTTTGTGCCCCACGATATGGCTCACCTGGGCCTTTGAAATCCCCTCCGACCAGGATCTGGCCAGCATGTAGCGGACCGTGCCCCTGCGGGCGGGCACATGGTGGCGGACCAGCGCTGCGGGCTCGTAGACGATGCGGCCGCCCGGTGAGCCCATCTTCGACCGGATGCAGATCTCCGTCTCCTCGCAGCCCAGGGGGATGGCGCCCCGGCGTCCCAGCGCGAGGTTGAAACCGCCTGCCTGCCGCACGACGTCCAGCCGGAACGACATGTTGGCGCCGATGACGTTCCTGACCTCGGATGCCACCCGTGGCAGGCCCCGGTGGCTGCAGCCAACAATCCAGTCGAGCTCTTCGCCGAAGAAGCCGGGGCGTCCCGCCTCCCATACCGGTTCCACCCGGCCGCCCACGGCGAGCACTTCCGGGTCGTCATAAAGGGCCAGGATGCGTTCAAGCCAGTCGGGCGCCGCCTCGGCGTCGTCATCCAGGAAGGCGACGACGTCGGAGTCGGCCAGGCCCACGCCGGTGTTGCGTGCCCCGGAGAGGCCGCGCGGACCGGTGTTCCTCACGATGGTGACGTCGTCCACGGTCTCGGTCAAAAGGTCGAAAAGTTCCTCGTTGTGGTCGATGACCACCAGGACTTCCTTGGGCATGCAGGTCTGGGCGCGGAGGGACTCAAGGACGTCCAGCAGCCAGCCCCAGCGCTCGGAGGTATAGGCGCACACGATCACCGTGACACTCGGTGTGGGAATGTGGTCCATGTCAGGAACCGCTGATCACGGACAGGACGCTTGTCGGATCGGTCGGCGTGCGCGGGAAGCTCACCCTGGCGTAGGCGTACTTCACGCGCCGCAGCGCCTCGGGACGCGCCCCGGCCGTGGGAGCCTCCCACAGGAAAAACTCGTGGGCCATCGTCCCCAGCACCCGCCAACCGTCGCGGAATGTCTGCAGGTTCGAGGCGCCGGAGATGCGGTCCAGTTCCAAGCTTGGGACTTCGGCGATCCGCAGGCCGGCCTTGGCTGCCCGGACGATCAATTCCGTCTCGATCTCGAATCCGTCGGATTCCAGTTGCAGGACTTCGAGGCATTCACGCCGGAAGGCGATGTAGCCGTAGCAGAGGTCGGAGTAGTTGCTGTGGAGGACTGCGTTCGCCAGTCCGGTGAGTGCACGGTTTCCCGTCCGCCGCAGCCACGTCAGGTCCTCCGACCCTCCGCCCGTGACGTACCGGGAACCTTTGACGAAGTCGTAATCATGCTGGAGCGGGGAAACGAACCAGCCGATTTCCTGGGGATCCATGCTGCCGTCGGCGTCCAGCATCACGATGATGTCGCCGCTTGCGGCAGCAAATCCTGACCGCAGCGCCACACCTTTGCCTTTGCGCTGCTCGTCCACCACGAGAATGTCTTTTCGAATGGCCCTGGCCACCCCGACCGTATTGTCCGTCGACCGGCCGTCAACGATCAGGACCTCATCCACGTATAACGGCATGCGGCGAAGGACCCACGGTATGTTCTGGGCTTCGTTCAAAGTTGGAATTACTACGCTGATGGACGCTCTTTGCGGCACTACTGCCGGTTTGGAAATCGAGATTGGGGGCTGGGTGGAAATCGACAAAAGCCTCACCACTTCATGGCGCAATAACGACGTTTGCCATTGGGCGGCCCGCAACGTTGAGGACACCCTTCGGCTCTGACCGGACCAAGTCTTTCCGCGGTCCCGGCATTTATCAGCCGGCGCCTCAAGAGGGATTCGAACCCCCGACCAGTGGTTTCAATAGATGTCTGTCCGTGGCACGAGCATACGAGCGGCCAAGCGCCAGAAGCACCAGTACTGGGTACTCTGTTTTGATAACTCCTCATACGTAGGGATTGCCGGTGCTCGATCGGCGTCCAGAGTTAGGTACGTTGGGGGAATCATGCCGCTGGTGCCTTAGGTGGACAGGGGGCAAATGAATCAACACCCGGATGCCGCTTCCCGCTGGCCCGACCCGCCCGAATTTCCGCCCCCCACCATGGGCCGTCGACCCCTTATCGGTTTTCCTCACGGCGCGGTTCGGCATGCACGGGACCTTCCGGGGCCGCAGCATTTACCTCCCCAACACCCACAAGCCGTGGCCGCTGCGCGAGCCTAGGCGTCCTGCCAGCCGCTGCCTTCGCTGAAGGTGGCAACAAGTGTTCCCACGCCCGCTTGCAGTGAGTTGGAGGGGTCGAAATACAGGGATGCTTCTGACGCCCGGCTGTGGGTGATCAGTTGCTCTGCCTCAAGCTTCGCTTCCGGTACCGTGGCGCCGAGAATGCCGGTGCGGGCGGGCAGTTCGGGAGTATGGACCACCTCGGCGCCCGTCTGGCTCAGCGGCACGGTGGTGCCTGGATTGATCTCGTCATGGGGGAAATCGAACCCGGAATCTCCGGATGCGGCAGGAACGGTGTACTCCAGGAAATAGGTCATATCCCCACCTTTGCAGACATGCCGACGCTGCCAAAAGCCCCCGGAGCGCTTACCTGCCCAGTCCCGCCTTCCGCAGCGCCTCGGCCATCGCCGTGTTCACGGCCTTCGGTGCGGGAGCCTGCTTCCCGGCACCGCCGCCGCCCGGGGAGCCGGGGTTGCGGGGGTTTCCTGTTCCGCGTTCACCCGTTCCCGGCTTTCCGCGCTTTCCGCCGTCGGGGCTGCCCGCGCCCCGCCGCCCGGAACCTTGCCCGCCGCTGGAGGGTTCGTCGTCGAGCCTGAGCGTGAGGGAAATCCGTTTCCGCTCCGGGTCCGCCTCCAGCACTTTCACGCGGACCACTTGCCCGGACTTCACCACCTCGCGGGGGTCCGAGACGAAGCGGTTGGCCAGGGCTGAGACGTGGACCAGGCCGTCCTGGTGGACTCCCACGTCCACGAACGCGCCGAAGGCGGCCACGTTGGTGACCGTCCCTTCCAGGACCATGCCCGGTTTGAGGTCGGAAATCTTTTCGATTCCCTCGGAGAACGTGGCTGCCGCGAACGCCGGGCGCGGGTCCCGGCCTGGTTTGTCCAGTTCGGCCAGGATGTCCCGGACGGTGGGCAGGCCGAAGGTGTCATCCACGAAGTCCCGCGGGTCCAGGGACGTGGCCGGCGACGAACCGGCGGCCGCCCGGATCTTCCGGGCCACGGCGTAGGCTTCGGGGTGGACGCTCGAGGCGTCCAGGGGCTCCGCTCCCCCGGTGATCCGCAGGAACCCAGCGCATTGCTCGAAGGCCTTCGCGCCGAGCCGCGGGACCTTCTTCAGATCCGTGCGCCGGGCGAAGGGGCCATGCTCGTTCCGGTACGCCACGATGTTTTCGCTCAGCAGGGGTCCGACGCCGGCCACCCGGCTTAGCAGCGCGGGCGAGGCGGTGTTGACGTCGACCCCCACGGCGTTCACGCAGTCCTCTACCACCGCGTCCAGGCTGCGGTCCAGTTTCGAGGCCGTGACGTCGTGCTGGTACTGGCCGACGCCGATGGACTTAGGATCGATCTTGACGAGCTCGGCCAAGGGGTCCTGCAGGCGCCGGGCGATCGAGACGGCGCCCCGGAGGGAAACGTCCATGCCGGGCAGCTCGGCGGCGGCGAGCGCGGAGGCGGAATAGACCGACGCCCCGGCTTCGGACACCACGAGTTTTTGCGGCTTGCGGTCCACTTCCGGCAGGAGCTTGATCAGTTCGGCGGCCAGCTTGTCCGTCTCGCGGGAGGCGGTGCCGTTGCCGATGGCCACGAGTTCAACGTCGTGCTGCCGCGCCAGCCGGACCAGGGTGGCCAGCGCTTCGTCCCACTTCCGTGCAGGGGCGTGGGGGTACACGGTGTCGGTGGCCACCACCTTGCCGGTGCCGTCCACGACGGCGACTTTCACCCCGGTCCTCAGTCCCGGGTCCAGGCCCAGGGTGGGGCGGTTGCCCGCGGGCGCGGCCAGCAGCACGTCGCGGAGGTTGGCGGCGAACACGCGCACGGCTTCATCCTCCGCGGCGGCGAACATCCTGGCGCGGAGATCGGAGGTCAGCCGGGCCAGCACCCGGGATTTCCACGCGGTCTGGGCGGTCTGCATCAGCCAGCTGTCGGCGGGCCGGCCGCGGTCGGCGACCCCGAGGAACCTGGCCACCGCGGATTCGTAGCGGGCCCGGGCGGCGGCCAGGCCGGCGTCGTCCGCGGGATCCGCTTCGGCGAGGTCGAGCTCAAGGACGCCGTCCTTCTCGCCGCGGAGCAGGGCGAGCACCCGGTGGGACGGCATCCCGGCCGGTGCCTGCGCGAACTCGAAGTAGTCGGAGAATTTCTGGCCTTCGGCTTCCTTGCCTTTCCTGACGCGGGACACCATGCGGCCCTGGGTCCACAGCCGGTCCCGCAGGGTGGCGGCGAGGTCCGGATCCTGGGCGACGCGTTCCACCAGGATGGCGCGGGCGCCGGCCAGGGCGGCGGCTGCGTCGTCCACGCCCTGTTCGCTGCTGAGGTACTTGCCCGCTTCACGGTCCGGGTCGAGGTCCGGCCGCTTGAGGAGGTCGTCCGCCAGCGGTTCGAGACCCGCTTCGCGGGCTATCTGGGCTTTGGTGCGGCGCTTGGATTTGAACGGAAGGTAGATGTCCTCGAGCCGGGACTTGGTGTCCGCGGCCAGGATGGCGGTGCGCAGTTCCGGTGTCAGCTGGCCTTGGGCCTCTATCGCCTCAAGGACTGCACGACGCCGGTCGGCGAGTTCGCGGAGGTAGCGGAGCCGTTCGTCGAGCTCGCGGAGCTGGGTGTCGTCGAGGGTGCCCGTGGCTTCCTTGCGGTAGCGGGCGATGAACGGGACGGTGGACCCGCCGTCGAGCAAAGCGACGGCCGCCTTCACCTGCCAGGCCTTGACGCCAAGTTCGGCAGCGATCTGGGCGAAGATGGCGTCCTCCGGGGCCTGGGCGGCAGCGGGGGCGGGGGAAGGAGCTGGCTGTTGGGTCACCAGAACATCTTGCCCTACCTGGCTCCGGCGCTCCACAGGCCGGGACCGCGGCGCAGCGGCATCGAGGATGTGCCGGGTATTCCGCTGGGGCCTGCAAAGTGCTGTAGTGGACATGCCGTCGCTGGCACCAATTTCTCGAGGAAGAGGCCACCATGCGGGAACTGCTTATCGTGTTTCAGGAGGGGTTCGAGGAGGCCAACATCACCGTGACGGTGAACGGCAAGGAGGCGCGGCGGGACCTGGGCGTCTCCACGAATCCCATCCTCGGCATCGCCAATGAGGTTTCGGTGGAGCTGCCCGCGAAGGGGGCGCAGGTGGGGGTTGAGGTGACCAACCGGGGCCTCAAAGCCATCACCAAAGTCAGTGGGCGGCCCAAAAGCGTGCTGGTGTGGATCGAGGACGGGCGGCTGGTGATGAAGGAAGGAACCGGCCGGGAGGCTGTGCTGTAGCGTCGTTTTCGGGGGCCGGAAACACGCTCTGGTAAGAGTCCATTCGTTGGAGTATCATCTGATCACCGCCGGCTTCCAGTGGGGTCCGGCGGGCCAATCCCACCAGTTTTCAGTCCGGGGTCGTCGGATGGCCCCGGGCGCCGGCTGCCAGGACCAGCACCCCGGACAGCCCGCGACGGCGACACCCAAAGCGGGGTGCCGCCGTCGTCGTTTTGTGCCGCGGTGTTGTGGCGCCTTAGCCCTGGTACGCGGGGTAGTCCGTGTATCCGGTGGCACCCTCTGCGTAGAAGGTGGACGGGTCGGGCTCGTTGAGCGGAAGGCTTTCCTTCCAGCGCCGCGCGAGGTCCGGGTTGGCGATCGCAGGCCGGCCCACCACCACGGCGTCCGCGTGGCCGTCGGCCACGAGGTTCACGGCTTCTTCCCGGGTGGTGACCACGCCGAAGCCGGTGTTCACGAGGAAGGTTCCGCCGAAGCGGGCGCGCAGGTCCTGGACCAGTTCGCCGGTGGGCTCGTGGTGCAGGATGCTCAGGTAGGCCAGGTTCAGCGGGGCGATGCTGTCCACGAGGACTTCGTACGTGGCGCGGACATCGGCTGCGTCGGTTTCGGCGATGCCCTGGACGTTGTGTTCCGGTGAGATGCGCAGGCCCACGCGGTTGGCGCCGAGTGCTGCCACCACTGCGTTGATGGTTTCGATGACGAAGCGCGCGCGGTTCTCCGGTGATCCACCGTAGGAGTCGGTGCGGACATTCGAGTTGGGCGCCAGGAATTCGTGCAGGAGATAGCCGTTGGCGGAGTGCAGCTCCACGCCGTCGAAGCCCGCCTCGATGGCATTCAGGGAGGAGTTGACGATTTCCTGGATGACCATGGGCAGTTCGTCGGTGGTGAGGGCGTGCGGCACCGGGTAGGGCTTCTTGCCGGCAGGGGTGCGGACTTCGCCGTCGATGGCGACGGCGCTGGGTGCCACGATCGGCAGGCCACCGGTGATGTCCGGGTGGGAGACGCGGCCGCCGTGCATGATCTGGGCGAACATCCTGCCGCCTTCGGCGTGGACGGCGTCGGTGACCTTCTTCCAGCCGGCCACCTGCGCTTCGGTGACGATCCCGGGCTGGCCGGGGTAGGCCTGGCCGGCCGGGGTGGGGTAGGTGCCTTCGCTGACGATGAGTCCGAGGCTGGCACGCTGGCGGTAGTGCTCGACGACGAGGGGGCCCGGGACGCCTTCCCCACCGGCGCGGAGGCGGGTCAGGGGTGCCATCACCAGGCGGTTGGGAAGTTCAAGTTCGCCGAGGGTGAGCGGGGAAAACAGCATGCGCGGTTCCTTTCGAAGGCTGAAGACGTACTGTCCATGCCAACTGTGGGGCGCGTGCAACTATTCCGGGTGTTAGGCGAATCACAACTGTCGGGTCATTGCCCTGTCGGAGCGCCGGGGCAGCCCTGGCCTTGCGGGTTGGCGTTGCAGTCGTCGGCGTAGTTGCGGGTCAGCGAACGCCACACGCTGACGGTCTGCGGCGGGGCGCTGAACTGGCCCTGGCCAGGTATCGGCAGCGGCGGCCCGGAGTTCACCGAGTAGGTTCCCGTGAACGACGTCGTCAGGACCACCTGGAAATCGCCGGTGGCCGGGTACGCGTGGCTGGTCCTGGTCTTCTCGCCCCACCGGTCCTGCGGCAGCGGGCCGCCCATGGACGGCTGGGGTCCGAAGACGGTGCCGTCGCCGTAGTTCCAGGTGTACTGGACCGGTGTGGCCACCACGTGCACCTGCTGGCCGAACATGGTGATGTCGAACTGCTGTTCTCCGGCGTCCGCGTAGAAGTTGGTTTCGGCGCCGCGGAGGGTGTTCGGGCTCGGCTGGGCCACGACCGTTCCGGCGTTGACCGGGAGGTTCTGGAACTGCCGCTGGATGTCGGCGGCGATGCGGGGTAGGAGGTCCTCGGGCTTCGGGTCGTACAGGCAGGTCGGTCCTGAGTGATGGGCCCACACCGCCCCGGCTACGCCTCTTGGCCGTGACAGCCACATGACCGGGATGCCCTTGGCGCCGTCCGCACGGTCCTTGCATTCGAGCTGGCGGGCGAGGCAAGGGGTGTCGAAATCACCCCCGCCAAGATGGCACTGGAGCTCGTACTTGTACTCATTGGGGTCGGTTGGGACTGTGCCGGGTGCAGGCGGAGACATGTGACCGGTGGCCGGATCCCTCGTCCACGTGTCCAGGTCAATTCCCACTTCACCGAAATCAGCTTCAAGTCCATCGTCTGCGACTGAAGGAACTGTTGGCACCCCGCTGAGAACCAAGGACAAGAAAAGCAGAGTGAAAGCGCTTTGCCACCTTGAACGAGGCATCAGCGTATCGGGTGCAGGTCATTGACGCGCCAAGCGCCATTCACGAAGTCCGCCAGTAAGACGTTGCCTGTGTTTGAACCATTACTTGCGGCTCTGAACTCCTTACCGCCGGGCTCGTAGTAGCTAACTGGAGTCTGCAGAACCTGCAAAACGACCTGAAAGTTGCCGTCATCGGATCTCTCAAATGACGTGGTGCTGGCCGGCGTAGTGATTTTTCCACCGGCCAGCCAGCGACCCCCCTGGTAGTTAGTGGTCAAGGAAGTCGCTAGCTTAGAGCAGTACTCACAGTTAGGGGAAGTTACAGCCTGCAGGCCCGCAACGTCGCCCGTTTGGTACGCATAGTTCAGCAGCTCAAACCAATACCGCGTAAACGCTTCGAGCCCCTCCTTCGTCTCCGCCTTCGCCGCCTCGGGCAGCACGGGGACGGGAACGTTTTGGGCGGGGCCGGTCGCGTCGGCCGGTTTGTAGACAGCGCTAGGCGTGGGCGTTGGAGTGGCCGAGGCGCTGGGCGTTGCGGCCTCCGATGCTGCCGGAGAAGTGGCGCCGGGATCTGCCGGTGCTCCCCCGGCACAGCCTGCCAGCACCAGCGCGCCCACGGCGAGCAAAGCCCCAACGCCGGAACGCACAGCAGGTGACGCAAAGAGGTTCTGTGATGTCATGGGCCGCTATTCCCCCAGTAGTTTCAAGACGGCTTGCTCCGAACAGTGCCTTAAGGGTAGCCCACATCACACTTTGCCGATCAAACTTATCCACAGGCAAAAGGAAAGCCGGCGCACTATCGATGCGCCGGCTTTCCTTCCCCCAAAACTTCCCGCCCGGGCTACTTCTGCGCCGGCAGCACCAGCTCCCCTGTCTTGTCCGTGGACAAGGCGAGCGAAGAAACGTACTGCGGGCCGCCGTCGGGCCCGTCCTGGGCCGAGCGCACCATGTCCGGCCGCTCGAACTCGATCCCCGTCACGTGGCACAGGAGCTTGGCGTCGCTGGGGTTCCCCTCGGCATCGAACATGGGCAGGCCGATCCCGTCATCGGTGCGGCGGAGGTAGTACTTCCCGCGGGTCAGGACCGCCAGAACCGGCGGCAGCACCAGCGCCAGGCCCACCGCGAAAATCGGCGAGTACGGCTGGATCCCGGAACCAAAGGCGCCGAAGAACACCGCGATGGAAATTCCCGCCGAAGCCAGCATGGACACGAAGCCCACGGGATTCACGGCATAGAGCATGCCGCGGCGGAACTCCGGGACTTTCGGGGAGATCTTGAGCAGGTACTTGTTGATGGCGATGTCGGCCGCCACCGTGACCACCCAGGCCATGGCGCAGTTGGCGTAGAAGCCGAGGATGGTGTTGAGGAAGTCGAACATGTTGGCTTCCATCAGGACCAGCGCGATAACCAGGTTCACCACCACGAACACCATCCGGCCCGGGTACGTCTTGGTGATGCGTGTGAAGGAGTTGGTCCAGGCCAGCGAGCCGGAGTACGCGTTGGTGACGTTGATCTTGATCTGCGAAATGACCACCAGCACCACCGCCAGCGTCATGGCCAGCCAGGCCGGCATCATCTCCTGGTAGACGCCCAGGAACTGGTGCACCGGCTCGTTCGCGGTGGCAGACGCGGCCGGATCCAAGGTGGCGATCAGGTAGATGGCGATAAACATGCCAACAATCTGCTTGATGGCACCGAAGATCACCCAGCCCGGGCCCGCGAGGATCACGGCCCGCCACCAGGCGCCCCGGTTAGCGTCGGTGCGGGGCGGCATGAACCGCAGGTAGTCGATCTGCTCGGCGATCTGCGCCATCAAGGACAGGCACACCCCGGCCGCGAGCATCACGGACGCAAGGTTGGGCCCGCCGTCGCCGGTTGCTCCCGTGTAGGCGAAGAAGCTGTCGATGCTCTCCGGGTGGGAGACCAGCAGGTAGCCCACCGGCACCACCATGAGGAGCAGCCAGAGCGGGGTGGTCCACACCTGCAGCTTGGCCAGCGTGTTCATCCCGTAAATCACCAGCGGAATGATGATCACGGTAGATGCGGCGTACCCCAGCCATTGCGGAATGCCCAGCCCCAACTCCAGCCCCTGGGCCATGATGGAGCCCTCGAGCGCGAAGAAGATGAACGTGAACGTGGCGAAGATGACGTTGGTGACCACGGACCCGTAATAGCCGAAGCCGGAGCCGCGGGTGATCAGGTCCAGGTCGATGTTGTAGCGGGCCGCGTAGTACGCCAGCGGAAAGCCGGTGGCGAAGATGACGACGGCGGCCACCAGGATGCCGAGGACCGCGTTGACGGTGCCGTACGAGATGCCGATGTTCGCGCCGATCGAGAAGTCCGCCAGGTAGGCGATCCCGCCCAACGCGCTGGTGGCCACCACCCCGGCGCTCCACTTGCGGTAGGAGCGCGGGGCGAACCGCAGCGTATAGTCCTCCAGGCTTTCCTTGGTGGCGTTGAGGGCAGCGGCGTTGCCCGCGGCTGTGGTGGCCGGAGAACCCCCGACGACGGCGGCAGCGGGCGGCGCCGCGGGCTCCAGTAATTGCGTCGACTGTGTGTCGTTGTCCATAGGGTGCGTCGCTTTCGTTGACAGGCTTTTCGTTGTCTGCCAGCGACGCTATCCAGCGGGAAAGACAGCCCGGTCACAGCATCATTTCCGGAGTGTTAAGTCTTGACGGGTTCTGTCAACAAATGCTGTGGGCCCTCGGTTGTGGGCACTCCACAAGACCTGCCGGCCACCACAGAACTAGCGTCGGGAAGAGAATTTCCTTCCGAGCAAAAGGACCATCGATGACGCAGTACGGAATCCTGGAAACGGCCCGCCAACAGGTCCTGCAACAGGGCATCGGCCTCTCCGAGGCACAGCTGGTGGAGGTCCTTCGCCTCCCGGACGAGGCGCTCCCGGACGCCCTGGAACTGGCCCACCAGGTGCGCCTGCGCCACTGCGGGGGAGGAAGTGGAAGTGGAGGGCATCATCTCCATCAAGACCGGCGGCTGCCCCGAGGACTGCCACTTCTGCAGCGCGGCCCCGACATCAGGCTGATGAACCGGATCAAGTTCGCGATCGACCGGATCCGGGAAGAAGTGGACATCAACATCACCTGTTCGCTGGGCATGCTCACCCAGCGGCAGGTGGACCAGCTGGCGGAGTGGGGCGTCCACCGCTACGACCACAATCTGGAAACGGCGCGCAGCTATGTCCCGCAGGTGGTCACCACCCACAGCTACGAAGAACGCCTGGAAGCCTGCGCGATGGTCAAGGGCTTCTGCACTTCCTGCGGGCGCCGGCAGAAGGTCCAGGTGTCCCCGCAAGGGTGGTGGGCCAGGTGCTCCCGGCACGGCGTGACGGCGTCCATGCAGGACAAAGGGCCCTAGCGCATTTCTACCGAAGGTAGAACAATGGCTCCATGATGTTTGAACACGCGGACGGCAATCCCGTCCTGGAACTCGATGATGAGCAGTCGTGGCGCCTCCTGGCAGCTACCAAGCATGGCCGGCTGGTGGTCTCGGTGGCTGGAGAACCGGACATCTTCCCCGTCAACTACGTGACGTCCAACCGCAAGGTCTACCTGCGCACGGCACCGGGCAACAAACTGGCCCAGCTGACCATCAACGCCCACGTGCTTTTCGAAACCGACGGCATCCTGTCCGAGGAGGCGTGGTCCGTCGTCCTCCGCGGGAGCGCGCGGGTCCTCAGCACCTCGGACGAACTGGCGGCCGTTGAAGCGCTCGGCCTGAAGACCTGGGTCCCCACCCTCAAGGACTTCTACGTGGAGATCGAGCCCAAGTCCGTCAGCGGGCGGCACTTCGTGTTCGGCGAACAGCCGGAACGGGAGATCTAGCCGCTCCTAGACTGGAGGGGTGGCGGAGAACACCAGCGCGGACAGGCTCACCCCGGAGCAGCGAAGCTGGAACATGTCCCGGATCCGCGGGAAGAACACCAAGCCGGAACTTGTGGTGCGCCGGCTCCTGCACGCCAAGGGCTACCGCTACCGGCTGCACGGCACCAGCGGCGGCATGCGGCTGCCCGGCAACCCTGACCTCGTCTTCGCCGGCCGCCATAAGGTCATCTTCGTCAACGGCTGCTTCTGGCACTTCCACGACTGCAGGGTAGGCCAGCACGCGCCCAAAGCGAACGCCGAGTTCTGGGCCGCCAAGCGTGCCCGCACCCGGGAGCGCGACGCCAGCCAGCGGCGGCAGCTGGAAGCAGCCGGCTGGGAGGTCCTGACGGTCTGGGAATGCGAACTGAAGGACAGCTCCGCCCTGGAAGCGCAGCTGGTGTGCTTCCTGGAAGCCGGCGCGGTTCCGGAGTCCTGAGGCAGCCCTAGCTTCTCCGGGCCAGCAGGGCGGCTTTGAAGGCCGTCGCCGACGAGTCACTGCTGTTGATGCGCCAGTCCACTTCCTTCTGCAGATGGAACCAGACAAAGCCCATGACATCGGACTGGGCCGCCAGGTAGGACACCAGGTCCGTGTTCCACGTGGCTTTGGATCCGCCCAGCTCGCTGGACGCCACCTCGGCGATCAGGATGGGCTTACCCGGCGCCAGGCCGCGGAGCTGCGAAATGCCGGGAGCGAAGAGGTCCACCGGGGAAACCCAACTGCTCCAGGTTTGCGATGTGCCCCAGTTGTAGCCGTCCAGGGCGACGATGTCTGCGTAACCTGGGCCGGGGAACAGGCCGGCCAGGTCCGTCGATCCCCAGTACGGAACGTTGGGCGACCACACCCACTGGACGTTGCCGGCACCCGTGGCGGCGACGACGTCGTGCACATGCCGCCACGCGGCGGCGTAGTCTCCTGCCTGGTTGCCGTTCACGCCTTCGGCCCAGGGGTACCAGTTGCCGTTCATTTCATGCGCAAAGCGCAGCATGACCGGTTTGCCCCAGGCGGCGAAGGAACTACCCCACTGGGTGATGAGTCCGTCATAGTCACCAGCGGTGATCCGGTCCAGGGCGTAGCCAGGCTGGTCCACGCCGCCACCCCATGCCCACGGCTCCCAGGTCACCAGGGGTGTGGCGCCGCGGGCGCGGACGGCGTCCATCTCGCTGATCGGCGGTGCCTGCAGGAAGTCCTTGTAGATCATGACCATGGACGGGCTCTCCCCCGCCAGGGCGGCCACTTCGTCCAGCTCGGCACCGGCCAGCGGGCCACCCATGGTGGCCACCCCGAAGCGCAGGGCGGCCGTGCTGATTGCCGGTGGCTGCGGTGCCGGGGCAGCCTGGACCACGAAGACGGCCGAGGCCTTGATGGAGGAGGTCTTGGCAGTAATGGTGAGGTTGCCGCTGGACGTGGCCGGGATGGTGATCCCGGTGCTGAATCCGCCCGTGGCTGTGGTTTGGAACTGGAACGTAGTGGAACCCACAATCACCGTTCCGGTGGTGGATGCCTTGAACCCGGTGCCGGCAACAGTCACCGCCGAACCAGCCGGTCCCGACGCCGGATTCAACGTGATCTGGGCTGGTGAAGCCGCCGCAGCGGCCGGCTGGACCACCGACAGGGCAAGTCCGGCGGCCACCACAAAAGCAAGAAGCAAGGTCTTCAGCGTACGAATCACGGCAATCCATCCCCAGATGTGGAAGCGGCTGGGCCGCTGGCGTGGCAGAACCAAAAAGCACTGGCTTGATGATATGGCCCAAAAACCGCAATCTCATCAAGAAACCCACAATTCTTCTTCCGGCCCCGGTCGCGGTGGGGGAACAGCCCTAACCTGAACAAGAACAAATACCCCGCCTTTTCCCCTGTTACCGAGCTGAAAACCCCCAGCAGAAAGGAGTGTCATGAGCACCCCGGATGATGCGCCCAGGCCGCTGGTGGACCAGTCCGTTTTGGACCGGCTGCGTGAGGAACTCGATGAGGAAGAGGGGTACAGCAGGGTCTTCGTCGGGAACTTCATCGACTTCCTGCCGCAGCGGCTTGACCGGCTTCGGCTGGCGCTCACCACGGGAGACCTGGAGGGCTCCATGGACGCCGTCCTGAGCCTGAAAACGTCAAGCCAGATGGTCGGAGCGGAACGCCTTGCGGGCCTGGCCATGGACCTGGAGGCCGAGATCCGGGCCGAGGCCCGGCATGCCGACATGGCTGTTGCGTTGCCCAGGCTGGCCGCGGCATTCCTGCGGCCCATCACCCTCTGCAGCAGGCAAACCACCCACCGGTTGCAGGCTCAGTGCTGTCCCGGCGCCAAGCGGTAACCCACGCCACGCACGGTCTGCAGCCACCGGGGCTGCTGCGGCGAGTCGCCCAGTTTCTTCCGCAGGTTTCCCATGTGCACCTCGACGGACCGCTCGTCGGCCTCGCTGATGTAGCTGCCGACGTCGTAATCCTCATCGCGGAGCCGGCGCACCAGGTCCGATTTGGTCCGCACGGTGCGGCCCGCCTCAAGGAGCGCGTACAGGAGCTCGAACTCCGTGCGCGTCAGGTTCATTTCCTTGCCGTCCACGGCGACCGTGCGGGACGCGTAGCTCAGCTCCAGCCCGTTGTGGCTGAAGTTGCCCCGTTCCGGATGCGCGGAGCCGTCTGATGAGGGATCCACCGCAACGTCGCCGGGATCGGCGGCTGAACGCGGACGCCGCATCATGGCCGCGACCCGGGCGCGGAGCTCCCGCGGACGGAACGGCTTGGTGAGGTAGTCGTCCGCACCGGACTCGAGCCCGATGAGGGTGTCCAGTTCCTCGGTGCGCGCCGTCAGCATCACAATGTAGGCGTCCGAAAATTCGCGGATCTGGCGGGAAACCTCGAAGCCGTCGATGTCCGGCAACCCAAGGTCCAGGGTGATCACATCCGGATTCAGGGTTTTCGCCAGGAGGACGCCCTCGGCCCCGCCGCTCGCGACGGTCACCTCGAACCCGGCCTGGGTCAGCACCGTGCGAACCAGTTCCCGAATGTCGTGGTCATCCTCGATGACCAGACCGACACGTGCCTCACTCATAGAGCCCCCTCAGCAGCCGACGTCAGAAGTATAACTGGCTGCGGATATCCTGCTGGTATGGTCTTGCGCACCCCGACGTCCACGCGTCCCCGCGATGAGTAACCCGGTAGCCTGGTCCTCCGGGAGGCTGCGGTTCTTCAAACGCCCCTTCCACGAGTACCGGCTGACGGACCGGGTGGCGATGAGCCAGATGCCCCTGTTCGTGACCACCCTCCTGACGGCGTTCCTGATGTGGGCGTTCTTCACGGAAACCATGGACAATCCGCTGTTCGTGGCCTTCCTGGTCTCCCAGCTGGTCCTGATGGGTCTGTGCTACCTGATCCCGTGGGACCGGCTGCCGTACACGAGCTTCCTGGCCATCCCCATCCTGGACTTCGTCTCCATCGCGTTGGGCCGGGAAGGCGGCCAGGAGAGCCTCACCGGCATCAGCTTGCTGGCAGTATTTCCGGTCATCTGGCTGTGCGCGTCAGGCTTTTATCCCAGGACTGCCCTCTGGTTTTCCTTCCTGGCGCCACTGGCCATCATCTGGGTGCCCCTGTTGCTCAAGGGCCACTACACGCCGCAGGATTTCGCCCGGTCCCTGCTCCTGCCGGTGATGATGCTGGGCATCGGGGTGTCGGTGAGCGTCCTGACCCTGAGCATGATGCGGCAGCAGAGACAACTGGAGGAGAAAGACGACCAGCTGCGGGCCAACCTGGGCACCAGCAAACGCCAGGAGGAACTGCTCAACACGGTGCTGGAGACCGTGCACCTGGGCGTGCTCGCCGTGGACGCCGACGGGCACGACATCCTCATGAACCGGAAGCAGCGGGCCAACCATGAACTGGCCCGGCCCAAGGACATCGCGGATCCCAACGAATCCCAGCTGCTCGTGTTCGGCCCTGACCGGACCACGCCCATTCCCGTCCAGGAGCGCCCGGTCCGCCGCGCCGTCCTGGGCGAGACCTTCACCGACTACCTGGTGTGGCTCGGCGAAGGGAAGGAACAGCGGGCCCTTGTGACGACGGCCCGCGCCATGAAGGACGGCGACGGCAACTTCGCCGGGTCGGTGATCGTCTTCAGCGACGTGACCGACCTCGTGAACGCCCTGGCCGCCAAGGACGATTTCGTCTCCAGTGTTTCGCACGAGTTCCGGACGCCGCTGACTTCCATCCTGGGCTACGTGGAGATCCTCCTCGGGGACGGACCGGACGAACCGCAGCGCGACATGCTGGAGATCATCCGCAGGAATTCGGAGCGGCTGCTCACCCTCGTCTCGGACCTGCTGTCCAGCCGCAACGGCCAGCTGATCGTCACGCCGTACACCGTGGACGTTGCCGACCTGGTGCGTGCAAGTGTCTCCTCCGCGATTCCCCGGGCCGCGGCGGCCGGCGTGGAGCTGGACGCCAGGACGCCCGAGCGGCTCGAAGCCAACGTGGACAGCGCCCGGATCTCCCAGGTCCTGGACAACCTGGTGTCCAACGCCATCAAGTACTCGCCGGATGGCGGCAGGGTTGTGGTTTCCCTGGCCCGTGAGGACGGATACCTGGCCTGCCGGGTCAGCGACACCGGCATGGGCATGACCCCGGAGGACGCTTCCGAGGTTTTCGCCAAATTCTTCCGCACCAGCAGCGTGCGGCGCACGGCCATCCCCGGCGTGGGCCTCGGCCTGCCGATCAGCAAAGCCATCGTCGAGGCCCACGGCGGCACGATCGATGTGGAGAGCGTGCTCGGCGAAGGGACGACGTTTACGTTCCGGGTGCCGCTGCAGCTGTCCTGACCACTTCACCCCACGACTGGTGCGCCAGGTCCTTGACGGACTCCAGGATCTCCGACGGCGGCCGGCTGAGATCCAGCGGAAATTCCACGATGTCGATGTCTGTGTTGAGGATGCGGCGGAGTTTCGTCTCGCCCTTTCCCGCGTACACCAGCCAAGCCGTGGGAACGGCGAGCGCCGTGCAGTGGGCGAGCATCTGGTAGTGGTCGGCGGTCAGGGATGCGCCGGCGTCCGAGGCGGCACGGTATTTGGCGTTGTAGGCCACCACCGGCCGCCCTCCGAGCATATGGACGGCGTCCGGCCGGACCGACAGGCGGTCGGAGTCGCGGACCGCCTCGCTGAGGAGGGCGTTGTAGCGCAGGCGCAGCTCCCCCGGGTACGCGGCCATTGCCGTGCGCAGGGCAGTGCCCACGAAGTCCTCGAACACCTGTGCCATGTCCACCACGAAGGACGCGGTCTGCTGCCTGCCCTCGCCCGGTTCGGCGGAGGCGTTGCGCAGGATGAGCTCGGCAAGCCTCAGCACCGAGTGGTAGCGCAGGTTCATCCGCGTGGCCTTCCACGCCGGAAGCGGGGCGCCGGCGGGAAGGCGCGTGACGCCGTCGAGCTTTCCCTTCAGCTGGCGCAGCCGGCCCAGCACGTCGGCGCGTACGCCCGGCACCTGGGACATGCGCTCCAGCGCGGCGCGCAGGATCCGGTTCTCGGCGATGTCCTCGGTGAACTCGTCGTAGGACACCTCCAGGGGGACCAGCATGCCGGGGCGGCGGGAGATCTGGTCCGAAATCCGGATGCGGCCCTTGACGGTGCGCAGCGACTCGTCCACGGTCAGGTACCCCTGCAGCACGCCGCGGGCCAGGGCCCGCTCGGCCAGCTGCGCCAAGGATTCGGCCAGGGCACTCCACAGCTCCCGGTCCTCGTCCGCCGCCACGGTGTCCGGCCGGAACCCCTGCTCCCCCGCGTAGCTGAGCAGGAACAGCAGCCGGCTCAGGCCAAGCCGGTCCTTGGGCCGCACATCCAGCTGCACGGTGGAGGTGCGCACCGACCCCACTTTCCCGGTGGGTTCGATCCGGTACAGGCCCATCCCCATGGGCGATGCCTTGGCCAGGCCGCTGGAATTCAGGAAGGCGGCACTCGGCGCGTCCAGCCGCTCCACCAGCCCGCTGGACAGCTCATCCAGGACCAGGTGCCGCGCCGGGCCGCCTGACGTGCCGGCGCCACGGGGATCAGCGGGGCGCAAGGCGTCCCAGCAGCTGGTCCAGCCCGAAACGCTCCTCCAGCTGCGCCCGGGTGAGCTGGCCGTGGTAGTGCTCCTCCAGCAGCGGCATCAGCTCGTACTTCCAGATCCGGCGCAGCCCGGCCGGTGTCTGGGCGGCCCGCTTCATGAAGTAGGACGGTCCGATCATCAGGTCGCGATCCCACTCGTCGATGGCCCCATTGAGCGCGTCCAGCAGCAGTGCCGGAGTGGGGTCGAGCTGCCGGGCCTGCAGGAAGCGGTGCAGCGACCCCTTGACGGGTTCGGTCTGCGGGTGCAGTTCGATGAACGAGAACCGGCGGCGGATGGCGGCGTCCATCATGGCGATGGACCGGTCCGCGGTGTTCATGGTGCCGATGATGTACAGGTTGTCCGGCAGCGTGAAGGGCTCGTTGGGGCTGTACTGCAGGTAGATCCGGTCGTCCCGGTATTCCAGCAGGAAGTACAGTTCGCCGAAGACCTTGGCCAGGTTGGCCCGGTTCATCTCGTCGATGATGAGGAAGTACGGCTTCTTCTCGTTCCCGGGTTTGGCGGCCTCCTCGGCCAGGCGGCGCAGCGGCCCGGCCACGAGTTTGAAGGACACCTGGCCTTCGTCGGTCTTGTCCGGCCGGTAGCCTTCGAAGAAGTCCTCGTACGCGTACGACGGGTGGAACTGGACCAGCTTGACCCGTTCATCCGTGCTGTCGTCGGCGAGCTCGGCGGCGAGGTGCTTGGCCAGGTACGTCTTTCCGGTGCCGGGCGGACCGTAGAGGACAAGCTGCCGGTTCTCCTCCAGCAGGTCTGCGATCTCCTGCAGGGGTTCGAGCTCCATGTGCAGGGAGGCGGCGAATTCGTGCGTCAGCGGCCGGAAACCTTCCTGGACGGGAAGGACGACGGCGGGGCCTTCCGTCTCGGCGTCGGGCTCGGTTTCCGCCTCGGCGGGCAGCAGGGCCTGCAGCGCCTGCACCACCCGTGTCAGGTCCACCACGATGCCGGGCGTGGCGAGCTGGCGCTGGACGTGCCGCGGCAGGCTGGTGGTGGTGTGGCCGTCGTCGAACCAGCGCACCTTGCGCCGCAGCCGGCGGTTGTCTTCGTTGTACTCCGGCTCCCCCAGGACGCCGCCCAGGCGGACGGTGCCGGAGTGCTGGTAGAGCACCAGGTCCCCTGGCTTCATGACGGTCAGGAAGGCGAAGACCGCGGTCTTGGTGTCCTCGCGTTCCACGTAGCCCAGGTGTTTGTAGTCCTCGTCCACGGCGTGCTGGACCAGGCCGGCCGTCACGCCGGGGTCAAGGTGCCGGAGGTGTTCGACGTCGAGGGTCACCTTCTCCTCGCCGTGCCAGGCGGTGAGCAGGTCGGCGTGGTCGCTGTGGGTCCGGAGCAGCCAGGCGCGCCGCCCGGGGTCGCCCACCTTGCGCCACTGGCTGACGAGCTGGCGGGAGTACCAGTCGATGCGCTGGCCCGCCTGCTCGTCCAGGTGCAGCCGGATGCGGTGGATGTCCGCGGTGATGTCCTCTTCGCTGTCACCGTTCGCCCCGCCCACCAGGGAGGCAAAGGCGTCCCTGATTTCCTGCCGTTCCACGTCCGCGACCACCGGCTCGAAGTAGCTGGGCCAGGCCAGGAATTCGATGCTGCGGCGGATGGCCGGCTGGTCGTCCGGGGTGGAGGCGGCGAGGTGGTGGAACTGCAGCGGATCCTTGATGGCCGCCTGGACCACCTGCGCCGGCCGCTGGGCGACGTTCCGGACGAACCGGCAGAGCCATTTGAGGTGGTCCCAGATGGTCCAGTTGAATTCCGCGGTCCGGTCCCGGATGACGCCGTGGTCCGTCATGCCCGCGTACAGCTCCCCGGGCAGCTCCAGCGGCGGTTCCAGCCAGCCCGCGGCTTCGGCCACGCGGGCGCGCTTGACCTTGAGGGACTTCACTTCGTGGGCAAGCGGAAGGGATTGCAGGAAGAGCAGTTCCACGGCGAGCTGCTTGGCCCCGCGGGAAGCCCCCTCCAGGTTGTCCCGGAGGTTGGTCATCATCGGGGCCTTGGGATCCGGGGTGCCCCGCTCCAGCCGGTCGAGCAGCTCTGTGGCGGCAGGAACGGACCAGGTCCGGGTCCGGCCGTCCAGCGGCGACGCCTTGCCCTGGAGGCCGGGGCCCAGCACGAACCAAGCCGCGTCCTCGATCTCTTTGGAGATGCCCGGGGCGCGGGTCATGGCAAGAGTGGCAATGGGGGTCATGCCCTCAAATTTACAGGGTCAAGCTGGGCGCCCGCTTAAAGCCCCCGGGAACGCCCTGCCGCCGGCCGGAGTATCAGGCGGCCGGGACGCGCTTGCGGCCGAAGATGAAGTACCCCATGGGCCCTACGAAATTGACGAAGGAGGCTGCCCGCCACGCGGCCTTCGGCCCGTTGATCAACTCCGCGGGACGCCGGGAGATGTCCCGTTGCGCCGCCGCCAGGAGGGACATTTGGATGATGCCCACCACGATCGTGCCCACCTTGGACGGGGTGGACATCTCCTTCCAGGTCTTCTTCTTCCTGCCGACCCGGGTCTTGTTCCTGGCCATCTGCGCTTCCTTTCGCTGTGGGTGGTTTCTTTGATGGTGGTCCATCCAGTCCAGTGTGTCCGGCCGGTCCTGCCCAGAGTCTTAGTGCCTGTAAGGGGCCATCCGGTCCTTCTGTTCCTGGGTCAGCCGCTGCACCCGGCCGCTGGACTCGTCGACAAAAGCCAGGTGGCTGCTCGCCTTCACGCAGTCCTCGCGCGTGACCGGATCCTGCAGCAGGTAGTGGATGTCGAAGCTGGCACCCTTGACCGCACCGATCCACACCTGCACGACGGCGGGAACGTTGCGGTACTCCAGGGTCCTGACATAGCGGATCTTGTGGTCCACCACCAGGGCCAGGGTCCCCTCGGGGACATCGTTGAAAAGGGACACCCTGGGCTCGGTTCCAGGAAGGCCCGCCCCGCGCGGCGGCCCGAAGGCGGCGATCCGCGCTTCCTCGAGCATCCTGACGATCTGGACGTTGTTGATGTGGCCGTAGGCGTCCATGTCGCCCCAGCGCATCGGCACCAGGACCTCGATCCGGTGGCCGCCGTGCGCGCTCAGCTGCGCACCGCCGTCGAATCATCCACCGCTGCGTCGCCGGCGTCCGCCCCGGCAAACTGGGACATGTACAGGCGGTGGTAGGCGCCCCCGGCAGCGAGCAGCACCTGGTGGCTGCCCTGTTCGACAATCCGTCCGTTTTCCATAACCAGGATCGTATCGGCATCGCGGATGGTCGAAAGCCGGTGGGCGATCACGAAGCTCGTGCGGTCGGTGCGCAGCGCCGCCATGGCCTTCTGCACCAGCAGTTCGGTGCGGGTGTCCACGGAACTCGTGGCCTCGTCAAGGATCAGCAGCGAGGGGTTCGCCACGAAGGCCCGGGCGATGGTGATCAGCTGTTTCTCGCCGGCGCTGACGTTGTTGCCTTCCTCGTCGATGACGGTGTCATAGCCTTCCGGCAGCGCCCGGACAAAGCGGTCCACGAACGTGGCCTTCGCCGCGGCCATGACCTGCTCCCGGGTGGCGTCCAGGTTGCCGTACTGGATGTTGTCGTAGATGGACCCGCCAAACAGCCACGCATCCTGCAGCACCATGCCCACCTTGGACCGCAGCTCTGAACGGCTCAGGTGGGTGATGTCGACACCGTCCAGCCTGATGGACCCCGAATCCAGCTCGTAGAAGCGCATGACCAGGTTCACCAGCGTGGTCTTCCCGGCGCCGGTCGGCCCCACGATCGCCACGGTGTTTCCGGGCTCGGCGGTGAAGGACAGGTTTTCGATCAGTGGCTTGTCCGCCGTGTAGCTGAAGGTGACGTTGGTGAAGTCCACATGCCCGTCGGTCTTTGCCGGCAGGTGTTCGGTGGCCGTCTCGTGGTCCTGCTCGTCCGCGTCCATGAACTCGAAAACGCGCTCGGAGGATGCCACGCCCGACTGAAGCATGTTGGCCATTCCTGCCATCTGTCCCAGTGGCTGGGTGAACTCGCGGGAGTACTGGATGAACGCCGTCGCATCGCCCAGGGACATGGCGCCGGAGGCCACCCGCAGGCCGCCCACCACCGCGATGCCCACGTAGCTGAGGTAGGAGACGAACTGCATGACGGGGAAGATGATGCCGGAGACGAACTGGGCTCCGAAACTTGCCCGGTACAGGGCTTCGTTGCGTTCCTCGAACCTCGCCAGCATGTCCGCATCCCGGCCGAAGACACGGACGAGGTCGTGCCCGGAGAAGGACTCCTCGATCTGCCCGTTCAGGCTGCCGGTGTTCTTCCACTGCGCGGCGAAAAGCTTCTGGCTGCGCACCCCGATAAGGCCGGCGGCAACCCCGGATAGCGGGAGGGCGACGAGCGCGATCAGGGCAAGCTGCCAGGAGACGATGAACATCATGATGACGATGCCCGCCACGGTCAGCACGGAGTTGACCAGCTGCGCGAAGGCCTGCTGGAGCGCCTGCTGGATGTTGTCGACGTCGTTGGTCACCCGTGACAGGACGTCACCGCGCTGGCGGGTGTCGAAGTAGTTCAGCGGCAGCCGGTTCAGCTTGCTTTCGGTGTCGTCGCGGAGCCGCCGGATGACCTTCATGACGATGCGGTTCAGCACGTACCCCTGCAGCCACATGAAGATGTTGGCTACGAAGTACATGAGCAGGACCACGGCGATGAGCAGGGTGAGCTTGTCGAAGTCGATGCCGGCGCCGGGAACCAGGTCCATCCGCGAGAGCATGTCCGCGAGATTGTCCTGGCCCTGCTGGCGGAGGCCTGCGACGAACTGGTCCTTGCTGGCGTCGGCGGGCAGCTGCCGGCCCACGACCCCGGCGAAGATGACATCCATGGCCTGGCCCAGGATCTTCGGGGCGATGACGTTCAGCACCACGGAGATGACCACCAGCCCCACCACGAGGGTGATGCCCGGCGCTTCCGGTTTGAGCAGGCCCATCAGCCGCTTGGCTGACGGCCAGAAGTGTTCGGCCTTCTTGGCGGGCATGGCACCGAACGCGCCGCCATCGGCTTCGGTGGGCTGGAACTCCTCCTCGACAAAGTCGTCGTCGTGCCCGGCCTCTGCCGTGCCGGCGGGGCCGTTCCTGCGCGGGCTCATGCCACTTCCTCCACACTCAGCTGGGATTCGACGATTTCCTGGTAGGTGGGCGAGGTTTCCAGGAGCTCTTCGTGCGTGCCGCGGTCAACGATCCTGCCGTTGTCCAGGACCAGGATCTGGTCGGCGTCGGTGATGGTGGAAATGCGTTGGGCCACGATGAGGACGGTGGCGTCGGCGGTGCTGCGCTTGAGGGCGGCCCGGAGCCGGGAATCCGTGGCGACGTCCAGGGCGGAAAAGGAGTCGTCGAAGAGGTAGACGCGGGGCTTGGTGACCAGGGCGCGGGCGATGCAGAGGCGCTGCCGCTGGCCGCCGGAGACGTTGGTTCCGCCCTGGGCGATCCGGGAGTCCAGGCCGTTCTTCTTCTCGCGGACAAACGATTCGCCCTGGGCGACGTGCAGCGCGTCCCACAGTTCCTGGTCGGTGGCGTCGGTCTTGCCGAACCTCAGGTTGTGGGCGATGGTGCCGGAGAAGAGGTAGGGACGCTGCGGCACCAGTGCCACGCGCTTGGTGATCTCGGCGCGGTCCAGCCTGTGGACCGGCACTCCGTCCAGGAGCACCTCCCCTTCGGCTGCATCGTAGAGCCGCGGCAGCAGGGACAACAGCGAGGTCTTGCCGGCGCCGGTGGAACCGATGATGGCGATGGTCTGGCCGGGTCGGGCCGTGAAGCTGATGTTGCTCAGTACCGGCGATTCGGCGCCCGGGTACGCGAAAGTCACGTTGCGGTACTCCACCACGCCGGCGAGCCGGGCCGGCGCCTCGGGATGCAGGGGGTCATGGATGGAGGGCTCTACGCCGAGCACCTCGCCGATGCGGTCGGCGCAGACGGAGGCGCGCGGGATCATCATGGTCATGAAGGTGCCCATCATGACGGCCATCAGGATCTGGAGCAGGTACTGCAGGAATGCGGTCAGGGACCCCACCTGCATGGCACCGGCGTCCACCCGCTGGCCGCCGAACCACAGCACCGCGGCGGTGGACAGGTGCAGGATCATGCTGATCGCCGGGAACATGAGGACGAACAGGGCGCCGATCCGGAGGGAGACGTCCGTAAGCTCCCCGTTTGCCTCCCCGAAACGGCGGGTTTCGTAGGGTTCCCGCACGAACGCGCGGACCACCCGGATCCCGATGATCTGCTCGCGCAGCACGGCGTTGATCCGGTCGATTTTCTTCTGCATGGAGCGGAACAGCGGCATCAGCCGGACCACCAGGTAGCCCACCACCACAACCAGCAGCGGCACGGACACCCACACAAGCCAGGACAGGTTGATGTCCTCCCGCAGGGCCATGATGATGCCGCCCACGCACATGATGGGTGTGGCCACCATGAAGTTCAGCCCCATCAGCAGGAGCATCTGCACTTGCTGGACATCGTTGGTGCCGCGCGTGATCAGCGTGGGGGCGCCGAACGCGTTGACGTCCCTGGCCGAAAAACTGGTGACCTTGCCGAACACGGCACGCCGGAGGTCCCGGCCCACCGCCATGGCGGTCCTGGATCCGAAGTAGACGCCGGCGATGGCAGCGGCGAGCTGCGCGAAGGCCACCAGCAGCATCAGCGCACCGGTGCGCCAGATGAAGTCCGTGTCGCCGCGGGAGACCCCTTCGTCGATGATCCTGGCGTTCAGGCTGGGGAGATACAGGGCCGCGATGGTCGACGCGAGCTGGAAAGCCACGACGGCCAGGATGTACGGCAGATACGGTCTGGAGTACCGCCGGAGGAGGGTGAGGAGCATGTGCTCAACTCTAGTAGTACTTTGTTAGGTTTTTCGGCTAAAAGCTTTTAATCGCCGGTCTGAGC